>NZ_CP131913.1:2702752-3005505 GCF_030704205.1 Halomonas alkalicola
CTGGAACGTCTCTACCGCCGCTATCGCGAGCGGGGCTTCACGGTGATCGGCTTTCCCTGCAACCAGTTCGGTCGCCAGTCGCCGGAGTCGGCGCTGGACTTCTGCACCCTGAGCGCCCGGGAGTATCAGGTCAGCTTCCCGCTGATGGAGAAGGTGAGGGTCAACGGCGGCGGGGCCCATCCGCTGTTCGTGGAGCTCAGGAAGGCCGCCCCCGGGGTGCTGGGCACCACGGCGATCAAGTGGAACTTCACCAAGTTCCTGGTGGGCCGGGATGGCCGGGTAATCCGCCGCTTCGCACCGCGCGACGGCGAAGCGGTGCTGCGCGAGGCGCTGGAGCTGGCCCTCGACGAAGGGTAGGGGCTGGCGATCAGCTCGTTAAGGGGGGTGTCTCGCCCCTTTCCACCATTAGTCGTGCGATCAGCTCGTTCCAGCAGGGTGTGTGGAGAGCCGAGTCATCATGGGGGTGTCTCGCCCCTTTCCACCATCAGGCGTGCGATCAGCTCGTTCCAGCGATGCCGCGTCATCATGGTGGTCAGCCCCGAGAACAGCATCCAACTGGTGCGGCGCCATCCGGTGAGCCGGAGGTTGTGGGCCACCAGCTGCTTCATCAGCTTGTAGTCGTCGAAGCGGCGCCACTCGCCCACCATCGACATCTGCTGGCGCCCCAGCACCGGGGCGAGCTCCAGGCGGAAGATCCACTCCAGCTCCTTCAGCGTCAGATCGTGGCGCTCGATGACCTCGATCATGTGCGCATAGTCGCGCTCGCCGGGCTCGCGCTCCAGCCACAGCGGGGCCAGCGCCAGCCACAGCTCGCCGCGTTCATCGACCAGGGCCTGTGCATTCATCGGGATCCTCCTCGTGGCAATGCGCCCGGAGGTGCATCCTGCCCCAGGCGCGTGGCGGGCTCAAGGGCGGACAGCGCCCGGCGTGACCGCTAGAATAGGGCGATTGCCACTCCATGACAGCGGGACGGCGGCATGCCGGCCCGACAATGACCAACAGCGAGGTCTGACGTGATCATCAAGCCCAAGGTACGCGGTTTCATCTGCACCACCACCCACCCCGTCGGCTGCGAGAAGAACGTGCTCGAGCAGATCGAGGCGACCCGCGCTCGCGGCCTGGACAAGGCCCGCGGCCCGAAGAAGGTGCTGGTGATCGGGGCCTCCAGCGGCTACGGCCTGGCGGCCCGCATCACCGCCGCCTTCGGCTACGGTGCCGACACCCTGGGCGTGTTCTTCGAGAAGCCCGGCAGCGAGAAGAAGCCGGGCACCGCCGGCTGGTACAACAGCGCCGCCTTCGACAAGTTCGCCAAGGCCGAGGGGCTCTACAGCAAGTCGATCAACGGCGATGCCTTCTCCCACGAGGCCCGCGAGACCGCCATCGAGCTGATCAAGCAGGACCTGGGCCAGGTCGACCTGGTGGTCTACTCGCTGGCCTCGCCGGTACGCAAGCTGCCGGACTCCGGCGAGCTCAAGCGCTCCAGCCTCAAGCCGATCGGCGAGACCTACCGCGCCACCGCCATCGACACCAACAAGGACACCATCATCGAGGCCGAGGTGGAGCCCGCCACCGAGCAGGAGATCGAGGACACCAGGGCGGTGATGGGCGGCGAGGACTGGGAGCTGTGGATCGACGCCCTGGACCGTGCCGGCGTGCTGGCACCGGGCGCGCGCAGCGTCGCCTTCAGCTACATCGGCACCGAGATCACCTGGCCGATCTACTGGCATGGCGCCCTGGGCAAGGCCAAGGAGGACCTGGACCGCGCCGCCGGCGAGATCGACAAGCGCCTGGCGGCCTCCGGCGGCGGCGCCAACGTGGCGGTGCTCAAGTCGGTGGTGACCCAGGCCAGCGCCGCCATCCCGGTGATGCCGCTCTACATCGCCATGGTCTACAAGGTGATGAAGGAGAAGGGCCTGCACGAGGGCACCATCGAGCAGCTCAACCGCCTGTTCGGCGAGCGGCTGTATGGCGCCGACAGTGGCGAGATGGCCACCGACGACGCCCGCCGCCTGCGCCTGGACGACTGGGAGCTGCGCGACGACGTGCAGCAGGCGTGCAAGGACCTCTGGCCCCAGGTGACCACCGAGAACCTCTTCGCTATCACCGACTATGCTGGTTACAAGCACGAGTTCCTGAAGCTGTTCGGTTTCGAGCGCGATGACGTCGATTACGAGGCCGATGTGAACCCGGACGTGGAATTCGATGTCGTGACACTGTAAGGAGCGCGCGAGTCCGGTCAGGATGACGGGTTTGTGACGCGGTGGCTTATCGACCCTGGAGGATCTCATGGACACCAGAGAGAGCAAGACACCGGAAGAGGAACTCGAGCATCTCAAGGAGGTACTGGAACCCGAGGACTTCGACGACCCCGAGCCGGATGCCAAGCAGCCCGAGGCCAAGAAGCCGCCGCCCAGGACGATGCAGCGCCTGCTGCCCATCATCATCGTGGTGCTGGGCCTGCTGGTGGCGGCCATGCTGATCTACAGCGGCAGCGCCCAGTAGCCCCTCTTCGTCTCGACACTCCCTGCCGGCCGGGCCTTAGCGCCCGGCCTTCTGCTTGGGTAAGATGAGGGCCCCCTTTCCTGCCGGCCCCGCCCATGCACGAGCCCTCGCCACCCCCGCCTGCGTCGTCGCCCTCCCGGCGAGTCGGCGTGCTGGTGCTGCCCGGCTTCTCGCTGCTGGCCCAGGCCTGTGCCACCGAACCGCTGACGGTGGCCGGCCAGCTCGCCGGCGCGCCCCTCTATCGCCTCGTCACTCTGGGGGCGGCGGTGCAGCCGGTCGCCAGCGCCTCCGGCCAGCGGCTGCTGGCCGAGCTGAGTCTGGCTCAACCCGGCCTGTCTGAGCCTGGTCTGGCTCAACCCGGTCTGTCTGAGCCTGGTCTGGCTCAACCCGGTCTGTCTGAGCCTGGTCTGGCTCAACCCGGCCTGTCTGAGTCTGGTCATGCTGAGCCTGGTCTGGCCCCGGCCGCCGCCGACCTGGACATGCTGTTGGTGTGCGCTCCCGGTGCCCAGGCGGCCGACGAGGCCCTGCGGCGGCGGCTGGTCGAGCTGGCGATACCGGGACGGCTGATCGCGGGGATCGGCGGGGGGGCGGAGCTGCTGGCCCGCGCCGGGCTGCTGGACGGCTACCGGGCCACGGTGCCCTGGCAGCACCTCGAGGCGGTGCGTCGCGCCCATCCGCGCATCCGGCTCTCCCGGCAGCCGTTCGAGATCGACCGCGAGCGCCTGACCTGCGGCGGCGGCACCGCGGCCCTGGACATGATGATGACCCTCATCGGGCGCCAGCACGGCAGCCAGCTCGCCGAGCGGGTTTCGGCCCACTTCGTGCTGGAGCGGGTGCGCATGGGCGAGGAGCCGTCCGGCCCGCCCTCGGGCGGCGTCCCCGAGAGCCTGGCGGAGGCGCTGGCGCTGATGGAGGCCAACGTGGAGGAGCCGCTGACCACCGCCGAGCTGGCCGAGCACCTGGGGATCTCGCGGCGCCAGCTGGAGCGGCTGTTCAAGAAGCACCTGCAGGCGGTGCCCAGCCGCTACTACCTGGACCTGCGCCTGCAGCGGGCGCGGCGGCTGTTGCGCGAGAGCGAGCACCCGGCGGGGGAGGTGGCGATGCTGACCGGCTTCTCCTCGGCGGCGCATTTCTCCACCGCCTACCGCAACCACTTCGGCCTGACCCCGCGGGAGGAGCGGCTGGGCTGAGCGTCAGCGAGGCCGTGTCGGGCGTGCCAGCAGGGCCCGAAACAGCGTGCCCATCATCACCGGGGTGTCCTGCTCGATGGTGAAGCTGGCGCCTTCCAGCAGCGGCCGGGCCTGGCGGGTGATGTCGGTGGCGATGGCGCTGGTCAGGGCGTTGAGGGCGCGCCGGGCGGCGCTCGCGGGGCGGTCATCGGCCTGGAACTTGTCCATCACGCAGAGCTGGCCGTCGCCCCGGAGCACCCGGCGAGCCTCGGCCAGCCCCTGTGCCGGGTCTGGCATCACGGCCACGATCAGGTGCATCACCACCACATCGAAGTGCTCGCCGGGAAAGGCGAGCGCCTCGCCGTCCATCTCCGCGGCCTGGACGTCCATGCCCAGCGCCTCGGCGCGGCGTTCGATGCGCCGCACCATGGCTGGGCTGAGGTCGGTGGCGTGAATCTCCACATCCCGCGGCAGCCAGGGCAGATCGAGCCCGGTGCCGGCGCCCACCAGCAGCACCCGCATCCCCGGCTGCCAGGTCACCTGGTCGAGCGACCGGTGCCGCGCCCGGCGAAAGGCGCGTTCGGCCACGGCGTCATAGAGCGGCGCGTAGAGGCTGTAGCGCAGGCGGTTCCAGGCGGTGGTATTGAACATGGGCGGTTCCTTCGAGGCATCGACCTCAGCCTAGCCTTTTTCACAACTCCCTGTCCCATCGATGAAAGCATCCGGCAGGGCGACTCCCTATACTCGGTGGGGTATTCGCTACGACGTCACCTTTTTCGCCCAGCTTTCCGCAAAGCATTCCGCAAAGTACTTCGTAAAGGACAAGCGACATGACCCAGACCCCGACCCGCGCCGACTTCGACCGCTACATGGTGCCCAACTACGCCCCCCAGCAGGCGATCCCGGTACGCGGCGAGGGCAGCCGCCTGTGGGACCAGGCCGGGCGCGAGTACATCGATTTCGCCGGCGGCATCGCGGTCAACGGCCTGGGCCACTGCCATCCGGTGCTGGTGAAGGCCCTCACCGAGCAGGCCGGCAAGCTCTGGCATGTCTCCAACGTCTACACCAACGAGCCGGCCCTCAAGCTGGCCCGCAGCCTGGTGGAGCGCACCTTCGCCGACAAGGTGTTCCTCTGCTCCTCGGGCGCCGAGGCCAACGAGGCGGCCCTCAAGCTGGCCCGCCGCTGGGCCCATGACCACTTCGGCGAGCACAAGAACCGCATCGTCTCCTTCACCCAGTCGTTCCACGGCCGCACCTTCTTCACCGTCAGCGTGGGCGGCCAGCCCAAGTATGCCCAGGGCTTCGGCCCGGTGCCGGGGGGGATCGTCCACGGCGAGTACAACAACCTCGACAGCGTGCGCGACCTGATCGACGACGACACCTGCGCGGTGATGGTGGAGCCGATGCAGGGCGAGGGAGGCGTGCTGCCGGGCGATCCCGAGTTCCTGGCCGGCCTGCGGGCGCTGTGCGACGCCCACGATGCCCTGTTGATCTTCGACGAGGTGCAGACCGGCGTGGGCCGCAGCGGCACCCTCTACGCCTACCAGCAGCTCGGCGTGACCCCGGATATCCTGACCAGCGCCAAGTCGCTCGGCGGCGGCTTCCCGGTGGGCGCCATGCTCGCCAGCGACCGGGTGGCGTCGGCCTTCGCCTTCGGCACCCACGGCTCCACCTACGGCGGCAACCCGCTGGCCTCGGCGGTGGCCCTGGCGGCGGTGGAGTTCATCGACACCCCCGAGGTGCTGGAGGGCGTGAAGCGCCGCCATGCGCTGTTCCGCGAGCACCTCGAGGCGATCAACGACAGGCACGGGGTGTTCGGCGAGATCCGCGGCATGGGCCTGCTGATCGGCGCGGTGATGTCCGCCGACTACGAGGGGCGCGCCGCCGAGATCCTGCCGCTGGCGGTGGAGGAGGGGCTGATGGCCCTGGTCGCCGGGCCCAACGTGCTGCGCATGGCGCCCTCGCTGGTGATCCCCGAGGCGGACATCGCCGAGGGCATGGCGCGCCTGGAGCGCGCCATCGCACGGCTCGTGGCCGGTCAGTGAGCCGGCCTGCCGGCCCCCTGTCATCCGAGGGAGACCCCGTCATGCTGGTCGTTCGCCCCGTTGTGCCCGCCGACCTGCCCGCCCTGGAGCGGCTGGCCGGCATGGCCGTGCCGCAGCTGACCAACCTGCCGGCCCATCGCGATCGCCTGGAGGAGCGCATCGCCCGCTCCCGCCAGGCCTTCACCGCCGAGGTGGCCTTCCCCGGCGATGAGCACTACACCTTCGTGCTCGAGGACCGGGAGCGCGGCGAGGCGGTGGGCACCGCTACCATCCGCGCTCAGGCCGGCGCCCGGGACGCCTACTACACCTACCGGCAGGAGACCCTGATCCACGCCTCCCAGCAGCTCAACGTGCGCCGGGAGGTGCAGACCCTGGCGCTCTCCCACGAGGTCTCCGAGGCGAGCCTGCTCTGTGCCTACTCGCTGGAGCCCCGCTACCGGGGCACCAGCGCCGAGAGCCTGCTGCGCCGCGCGCGGCTGATGTTCATCGCCCAGTACCCCGAGCGCTTCGCCGGCCTGCTGGCCATGGCCTTCCCCGGCTTCCTGGACGGCGCCGGCGAGTCGCCGTTCTGGAACAGCGTGGGGCGCCACTTTTTCATGCGCGACTACCACGAGATCAACACCCTGGCCGGCATCCGCTCCAAGAGCTTCATCGCCGAGGTGATGCCGCAGTTCCCGCTCTACCTGCCGCTGCTCACCCCCCAGGCGCGGGCCGCCATCGGCCGCGAGCATCCCGACCACGAGGGGGCGCTGGCCGAGATGCTGGCCGAGGGCTTCCTGCGCTCGCGTCACGTGGACATCTTCGATGCCGGGCCGGTGATCAAGGCCGAGCGCGAGCGGCTGCAGACCTTCCGCCGCGCCGCCTGGCATCCGGTGCGCATCCGCCCGGCCCATGCCCTGCCGGATGCGGAGCCGGCCATGGTGGCCAACCAGCGTCTCGATGACTTCTGCTGCGTGGTGGCGCGCTATGCGCTGTCGCCCACCGGCCAGCTGATGCTCTCGCCGGAGCACGCCGAGCGCCTCGGCGTGGAGGAGGGGCGCGCGGTGCTGGCTGCGCCGCTCGCGCTGCCCGGCATGGGAGACGACGGCGTCGAGGAGCGCGACCCGGGCTACGACGAGGGAGAGCTGTGATGCGTATTCGACCGATCGCCGAGAGTGACCTGGACGAGCTGCAGGCGCTCTCCCGGGAGACCGGCGTGGGCTTCACCTCGCTGCCCGACAACCGCGAGTTCCTGGCCGCCAAGATCGCCGCCACGATCAGCGCCTTCGAGGAGCGTGTACCGCCGGACCAGCGCAACTACTTCTTCGTGCTGGAGGACGAGGCCACCGGCCACCTGGCCGGCTGCTGCGCCATCGAGGGCGAGGTGGGGCGCGAGGTGCCCTTCTACCACTACCGGGTGGGCACCCTGGCCCACTCCTCGGTGCAGCTCGACCTGCATCGCACCATCGACAGCCTCTTCCTGTGCTCCGACCACACCGGCGATGCCGAGGTGGCCTCGCTCTTCCTGCGCCCCGAGTACCGCGGCGGCGACCGCCGCCACCAGCGCAACGGCGCGCTGCTCTCCATGGTGCGCTGGCTGTTCATGGCGGAGTTCCGCGACCGCTTCCCCGCCAAGGTGCTGGCGGAGATGCGCGGGGTCTTCGACGAGCGGGGCAGGAGCCCCTTCTGGCACTGCCTGGGCAGCCACTTCTTCCCGCTGGACTTCGACGAGGCCGACCGGCTCACCGGGCTGGGCCAGAAGAGCTTCATCGGCGAGCTGATGCCCAAGTACCCGATCTATACCCCCTTCCTCTCCGAGGAGGCGCGGGCCTGCATCGGTCGGGTCGGGTCCGAGAGCAGACCCGCCCGGCCCTGGCCATGCTCAAGAAGGAGGGGCTGCGCTGGGAGGGCTACATCGACATCTTCGACGGTGGTCCCACCGTCGAGGCCTATATCGACGATGTGCGCGGTGTGCGCCTCTCCCGGCACTGTCGGGTCGAGATCGACCCGGCTCTGAGCGATGAGGGCGCGCGGCCGCGCTGGCTGGCCGCCACCACCGGGATGGCCGACTTCCGCGCCGCCTGGGTGGGGCGCGGCCCCGACGAGGCGGGCGTGCTCAGACTCTCGCCCGGCGAGGCGGCGCGGCTCGAGGTGGACGCCGGCGCCACCCTGCGGATTCTGGATAGCGAGGAGGAAGGCTGATGAAGGCGAGACGAGAGCTGCTGGTGGGCGGTATCTGGCAGGCCGGGGAGGGCCGGACCTTCACCAAGCACGACCCGGTCTCCCGGGAGCGACTCTGGGAGGGGCGTGCCGCCAGCCCGGCCCAGGTGGCGGCCGCCGTGGCGGCCGCCCGCACGGCCTTCCCCGGCTGGGCGCGCACGCCCTTCGCCGAGCGCCAGGCACTGGTGGAACGCTTCCGGGAGGTGCTGGAGCGCCATCGCGAGGACCTGGCCGCGGCCATCGCTCACGAGACCGGCAAGCCGCTGTGGGAGTCGCGCACCGAGGTGGGCGCCATGATCGGCAAGGTGGCGCTCTCCCTGCGCGCCTACCAGGAGCGCACCGGCGAGCGGGAGCGCGACCTGGGCGATGCCCGGGCGGTGCTGCGCCATCGTCCCCACGGGGTGATGGCGGTGTTCGGCCCCTACAACTTCCCCGGCCACCTGCCCAACGGCCATATGGTGCCGGCGCTGCTGGCCGGCAACTGCGTGGTCTTCAAGCCCAGCGAGCAGGCCCCGCTGACCGCCGACCTCACCCTCCAGTGCTGGCTGGAGGCGGGGCTGCCCGCCGGCGTGATCAACCTGGTGCAGGGTGCCGTGGAGACCGGGCAGGCGCTTGCCGCCGATCCGGGCATCGATGGCCTGCTGTTCACCGGCAGCGCCGGGGTAGGCGGCATGCTGCACCGTCAGTTCGCCGGCCAGCTGGACAAGATCCTCGCCCTGGAGCTGGGCGGCAACAACCCGCTGGTGGTGAAGGACGTGCCCGACCAGGATGCCGCGGTGCTCACCATCCTGCAGTCGGCCTACCTCTCCGGCGGCCAGCGCTGCACCTGTGCTCGGCGGCTGATCGTGCCCGAGGGGCCGGTGGGTGACCACCTGCTCGACGCGCTCAGCGACGCCGTCTCGCGGCTGCGGGTGGCCGGCCCGTTCAGCGAGCCCGCCCCCTTCTACGGGGGCCTCGTCAGCGTGGCGGCGGCCGATGGGCTGCTCGCGGCCCAGGCGTCGCTGGAGGAGCTCGGCGGCACGGTGCTGGCGCGCATGGAGCGCCTGGAGGAGGACACCAGCCTGCTCTCGCCGGGGCTGATCGACGTCACCGGCCTCGAGGTGCCCGATGAGGAGCATTTCGGCCCGCTGCTCAAGGTGCAGCGCTACCGCGACTGGGACGAGGCGATTGCCCTGGCCAACGCCACTCGCTACGGCCTGGCCGCCGGCCTGATCGGCGGCGAGCGCGCCGACTGGGACGACTTCCTGCTGCGCATCCGCGCCGGCATCGTCAACTGGAACCGCCAGACCACCGGCGCCTCCGGCGATGCCCCCTTCGGCGGGGTCGGGGATAGCGGCAACCATCGCCCCAGCGCCTTCTATGCGGCCGACTACTGCGCCTATCCGGTGGCCTCCGTGGAGAGCGAGGACCTGCACCTGCCCGATCAGCTGCCGCCGGGGGTGAGCCTGTGAGCGACCAGCAGAGACCGGATCGCGACTACCGCGAGGTCAACTTCGACGGCCTGGTGGGGCCGACCCACAACTACGCGGGCCTGGCGCTGGGCAATGTCGCCTCGATGAGCCACGGCGGCCTGGTGGCCAACCCCCGGGAGGCCGCCCTGCAGGGGCTGGCCAAGATGAAGGCGCTGATGGACGCCGGCTATCTCCAGGGGGTGCTGCCGCCCCAGCAGCGCCCCGACCTGGGCGCCTTGCGGGCGCTGGGCTTCACCGGCAGCGACGAGCGGGTGCTGGCCCGGGCCGCCGGCGATGCCCCGCAGATCCTGCGGGCGGTCTGCTCCGCCTCGAGCATGTGGACCGCCAATGCCGCCACGGTGACGCCCAGCCCGGACGCGCCGGATGGCCGGGTGCACTTCACCCCGGCCAACCTGCAGTCGAGCTTCCATCGCTTCCTGGAGCCGGCCACCACCGGCCGGGTGCTGGCGGCGATCTTCCGCGACGAGGCCCGCTTCGCCCACCACCCGGCGCTGCCGGCGACGCCGGCCTTCTCCGACGAGGGAGCGGCGAACCATACGCGCCTGGCCGGTGGCCACGGTGAGGCCGGCGTGCACCTCTTCGTCTACGGCCGCGAGGCCTTCGGCTGGGGCAGCGAGACCCTGCCGGCCCCGAAGCGCTTCCCTGCGCGCCAGACCCTGGAGGCGAGCCAGGCGGTGGCCCGCCAGCACGGCCTGGCCGAGTCGCAGACGGTCTTCGCCCAGCAGCATCCCGAGGCCATCGACGCCGGGGTCTTCCACAACGACGTCATCGCGGTGGGCAACGGCCCGGTGCTGCTCTATCACGAGATGGCCTTCCTCGACGAGGCGGGCACTCTCGAGGCGCTGCGCGAGCGCATGAGCACGCCGCTGATCCCGGTGCGCATCCCCCTCGAGGCGGTGAGCCTCGAGGATGCCATCGGGTCGTACCTCTTCAACTCCCAGCTGCTCTCCAACCCCGACGGCTCCATGACCCTGGTGGTGCCCGGGGAGTGCCAGGAGAACGAGAGCGTGTGGCGGACGGTCCAGGACCACCTGCTGGCCGGGGCTAACCCCATCGGCGAGGTGGTGGTGAAGGACGTCAAGCAGAGCATGCGCAACGGCGGCGGGCCCGCCTGCCTGCGCCTGCGGGTGGTGCTCGGCGCCGAGGAGCGCGGGGCGCTGGCCGGCCGGGTGCTGCTCGACGACGCCCTGCACGGCGAGCTTACCGCCTGGGTCGAGCGCCACTACCGCGATCGTCTCGCCCCCGAGGATCTCGCCGACCCGGCCCTGGCCCGGGAGACCCTCGTCGCCCTGGACGAACTGAGCGGTATCCTCGAGATCGGCAGCGTCTACCCCTTCCAGCTGGGGTGAGGGCTGCCGGCCCCCACGACATCGGCCCGCCAGATGGCGGGCCGATGTCGTCATGGGTGAGGGGGTGATGAAGAGAGGTGCTCAGCCGCCGCTGGCCGCTCCGCCCACCACGCCACCGCGCAGGCTACTGCGGTTGCCGCTGGCCTGAAGGTGGCTAGCCACGGCGTCCTCCGGGGAGCCGGCCATCTCGCGGAACATGCCCATGGAGCCGAGCAGCGCCGAGGACTCGTAGGGCACGAAGACGCGCTCACCCTCCTTGGCCATGGTCGGCAGCGCCTTGATGTAGCTCTGGCCGAGCAGGTAGCCCACCACGGTGCGCTTGTTCTCCTCGCTGTCGCCGATGGCGCCCAGCACCAGCTTGATCGACTCCTGCTCCCCCTGAGCGCGCAGGATGGCGGACTCCTTGTCGCCCTGGGCGTTGAGGATGGCCGACTCGCGCTGGCCCTGGGCCATGGCGATGGCGGCGGACTTCTCGCCCTCCGCCTCGGTCACGGTGGCGCGACGCTTGCGCTCGGCGGCCATCTGCAGGCGCATGGCGGACTCCACCTCCTCGGGCATGGCGATGTCCTGCACCTCGACCCGGGAGATCTTCACCCCCCACTTGGAGGCGGGCTCCTCCATGGCGGCCTGGATCTCGTTGTTGACCTCGGCGCGGGACTCGAACAGCTTGTCGAGCTCCATCTTGCCGACCACCGAGCGCAGCGTGGTCTTGGCCAGCACCTCCACCGCCTGGCTCATGTTCTCCACCTCGTAGACGGCGCGCTTGGGGTCGATGATCTGGTAGTAGAGGGCGCCGTTGATGCGCACCGTGACGTTGTCGGTGGTCACCACCGGCTGGCCGGGGAAGTCCATCACCGTCTCGCGGCGGTCGATGCGTGACTCGCTGCTGGTGATGGCCTGGTACTCCTCGCCCATCTTGCGATAGCGAATCATGGTGATGGCGCGGGGCTGGTCGATGAAGGGCACGATGATGTTGATGCCGCTCTCCAGCACCCGGTTGAACGACCCCAGGCGCTCGATCACCATCACCTCCGACTGGCGGACGATCACCAGCCCCTTGGCGATGATCAGGATGCCGATGACGACGACGATCAGGGCGATGATCAGCCCCGGGCTGACGGGAAGGTCCATTGGGTATTACTCCTTGTCGTGGGTGGCGCCGGAGACCGGCGCTGGAGAGGCCAGCGTCACGATGGCGGTGGTGCCATCGAAGGCCTGGAAGATGACCCGAGTGCCGGGAGGCAGGTCGGTCTTGCCGCTCTCCTCGTCGGCGTCAGCGGCGACCCGCAGGCGGTAGAAGTCGCCGTTGATCTTGATGCCGCTGGCACCGTCGAAGTCGCGCCTGAGGGTGGTGTAGGTGTGGCCCTTCTCCACCCCGGTACCGGTGGTGCCGTAGGCCACGCCGCGGGGCGAGAACCGGGGGCGGATCACCCAGATGGCAAGTGGCACCAGGAGACCGGAGAAGAGGCCCATGCCCAGCAGCTGCCAGGGAAGCGGCAGCCCCAGGGCAGCGAGGCCGGCGGTCAGGGCGGCGGCGATGCCGAGCGCCAGCAGCACCAGCCCGCCGGTGGTGAGCTCGGCAAGGCCCAGCAGCAGGGCGACGATCAGCCAGATGACGGCGGGGTTCCAGTCCATGGGGCGTTCCAGTGGCTCGGGAGTGGGAGACCGGACCGCAGTGGCCCAGAGACGCGGCGGGCGACGAGGGGGGATCTGGACGCATGCCGCCAGGCCGCTCCCCCAGGGTACTCGGTTGAGGCCCCGTGGGCCATCCCCCTTGACCTTTGGGCGGCCCACAGGTTCTAGAGTGTGAATGTCACCAACCAAGCGAACCCTCTGCAAGGAGCCCCACCATGACCCATCGACAGACGCGCCAGCCGAACCGCAAGGAGGAGATTCGCGCCATCACCGCCGGCCGCCCCGAGGCCGGGCTCGGCTGGTGGGCCGCGGCGCTGGGTGCCGCCGCCCTGGCCGGGGCCGTGCTGCTGGCCCAGCCGGCCGCTGCCGGCAGCCACGGCGACGCCCATGCCCATGGTGATCACTCCCAGGGCGATGCCCACCATGCTGAAGGGCAGGCCGAGGAGCATGCCGACAACCCGGCGGTGCAGGCCTACCGGGAGGCCAATGACCGCATGCACGAGGACATGATGGTCGGCTTCACCGGCGATGCCGATGTGGACTTCGCCCGCGGCATGATCCCCCACCACCAGGGGGCGATCGACATGGCCAACATCGTGCTGGAGCACGGCGAGGATGAGGAGATCCGCGAGCTGGCCGAGGAGATCATCGCCGCCCAGGAGGAGGAGATCGCCTTCCTGCGCGATTGGCTCGAGTCGCAGGGCCACAGCGTCGACTGACCTCCCTCGGCGGCTGATGCTACGCTTCGCAGGCGGCCTTCGGGCCGCCTGCTCGCGTTAGCGCCGCCGTCGACGCTTGCGCCTGACCGAGAAGGCCTCGATGGGTGAAAATTGGGCTATGCTGTCGCCCATTTGCTATTGATTCGTCGGGAGGCAAACAACGGTGAGCGGTCTGATCTACTGGCTGGACATGGCAGGGGTGATCGTCTTTGCACTGTGGGGGGTGATACTCGCCTGCCGCTCCCGCATGGACCCCTTCGGCATGCTGGTGTTGGCAGCGGTGACGGGCATCGGCGGCGGCACCCTGCGCGACCTGGTGCTGGGCGTGCGGCCGGTCTTCTGGGTCACCGACCCCACCTACCTGTGGGTCATCATGGCCACCGTGGGGCTCTCGATCCTCTGCTTCCACTATATCCATCGGCTCAACCGGGGCTTCCTGCCGGTGGCCGATGCCTTCGGGCTGGCGCTGTTCACGGTCATCGGCACCCACAAGGCGCTTCTGCTCGAGGCGCCGGGGGTGGTCGCGGTGCTGATGGGAATGCTGACCGGCGTAGCAGGGGGCATGGTGCGTGATGTGCTGGCGCGGCGGGTGCCCATGGTGCTGCGTCAGGAGGTCTACGCCACGGCGGCCATCGCAGGCGGCATCACCTACGTGGTGCTGGACGCCCTCTCCGCACCGGGCACCCTGACCATTGCCCTGGCGCTGCTGGTGACCCTGGGCTTGCGCCTCGCCGCCATCTACTGGCAGCTGGCGCTGCCCACCTTCGCCTGGGTGACCATTACGCCTCCGCCGCCATCCGGCGAGGAGACCGGTGAAGGTGCGGCGCCACCCGCTGCGCTGCGCCCCAAGGTGCGGGTCAGGATGATCCGGCCGGAGCAGTCGAGGCGGCGGACCAGATAGTCACGCGCCACCTACCATCGAGAGGAAAAAATCATCAGGTCATTTCCGGTTGCACAATGGCTGTTTTGAAGGCATTCGTGACATCAAGCTGTGGAGAAAGCTCTTTCTGGATGGCTGCATACAGTTGAGTCAGATCCTGGTGGACCTGCTGCTCTGCTACTTGATGATCGATGTAGAAGGCGTTTCTCTTGCCATGGTAAAAAATGTCGCCGCTAACTTTCGAGAAGTGAAAGCCTGAGTAAGAAAGGAGTCGTGGGAGCTTGGGCTCCATCATGGCAAATACATGCCGCTTTCCGGTAAGGCCGACGAGGGTGTAGGTGCAGAGGAACAATCCTATCAAGATGATGGGAAAGACTTTTCTCTCTTCCAGGGTGAAGATGTTACTGGTTTGAGACGTATCATCCTTGGGCCTTTCTCGAAAAGGCTTGGCAATTGCGAGTCGTGATACTTCGCAGATTTGATTGCGAGGCAGGATGTCTGGGCGAAACGTGTCATGGTTCAGAATGCCGTCGCCGTGGGCCTCGATTGGCAGCAATTCACCATGATTGCTATCGATTTCGCTAGGAGCTATCAGACGAAGGCAGCCAGCGATCAGTCCCGTTCTTTTGTGCCTGATAAAACAGTGGATCGCTCTGCTGTCATGCTCATCACGTTCCAGGCTATGGCTTTCATCCTCTTCCATGTCATAGCCGATTTCCTTGATGAAGACGTCATGTCTCAGTGCGAAAACGTCCTGGAGCTGCCTTGGGTTTTTTGCAATCGTAAATGAGAACTCTTCCCCAAACCTGTGAAGGAGGTCTTTCCTTTCCAACGTTTCTGGTTCGACCTTTGGGATGGCTTTCATGGGATAAGAATCCTGTGCGGAAGAGCGGAGCTCTGCGAGCGTTCGCCGGTTTAAGTGCTTATTTGTGTTGAAATGGCTCTTTCATCGAGTGTCACTGATAATGCTCTCGATGGGTTCTGGCATGCCCAGTAAATAACCCTGCCCATAAGCTATCCCATAGTCTTGCAGTATGGGTAGCAGGGCCTCCTGGTTTACAAATTCAGCAATGGCCTGCTTGCCGAACCCGGCTGCAATATCGGCAATGGCCTTGACGATCACGCGGCTGTCGGCATTCACCGCCAGGTTGCGGATAAAACTGCCGTCGATCTTGATGTAGTCCACCGGAAGCTGGCCCAGGTAGTGGAAGCTGCTGAAGCCCACGCCGAAGTCATCCAGGGCCGTGCGGCAGCCGAGGTCCCGGATGCCCTGCAGTACCCCTCGGGCCGTGGAGAAGTCGGTCACGGCGGCGGTCTCGGTGACCTCAAGGATCAGGTACTCGGGATCGGCGCCGCTGGCAGCAATCTCATCGGCCAGGTACTGGTTCAGCCCATCGTCATGCAGGGACTGCCCGGAGAGGTTCACCGCCAGGCTTACCCCCTGCTCCTGTACCCGGCTCAGGGCGCGAAGGCTGTGACGCAGCACCCAGCGGTCCAGGGCGATGATCTGCCCGCTGCGCTCGGCTACCGGGATAAAGGTCGCCGGCGAGATAAGACCACCCTGGTCGTCGCGCATGCGCAGCAGCACCTCGTAGTGGCGCACGTCGCGATCCTCCAGGCGCACGATGGGCTGAACCATCAGCTCGAAGGCATCCTCCTCCAGGGCGCGGTGAACGCGCTCTTCCCAGTAGACCCTCTCCTGCAGCTCCTCACGGGCTCCCTGCGCCGTGGCCAGCAGGTGCCAGCGCTGGGTGCCCGAGGCCTTGGCCTTGTACATGGCCATGTCGGCGCTGGCCATCAGGTCGATGGGGTTGTCGGCATGTTCCGGGAAGAGCGCGATACCGCTGCTGGCCGAGACCCTATGCCGCCGCTCCGCGGCCACAAAGACGGTGCCCTCGAGGATCTGGCTGATCTGCTGGGCGATGCGTACGGCGAGATCGGCATCCGCTTCCCTTAGCAGCAGGGCGAACTCGTCGCCCCCCAGCCGGGCGATGACGCCCCGGTGGCCGAGTTCCTCGGTAAGCACGCGAGCCACCTTGCGCAGCAGCTGGTCGCCGGCCTGGTGGCCGCAGAGCTCGTTGACATCCTTGAACTGGTCCAGGTCCATCAGCAGCATTGCCCCGCTCAGCCCATGCTTGATCGCTGCGCCCAGAGCCTCCTGGAAATAGCGGCGGTTATAGAGGCCGGTCAGGGGGTCGCGTTCGGCCAGCCAGGTCAGGCGTGCCTCGGCGGCCTTGCGCTCGGTGATATCCAGGCCGACCGAGATCCTCCCGGGCGCGGCCTCGTTACTCCCGGGGAGCGGGGCGTGGTACCAGGCGATGGTGTGCTGCTGGCCATCGGCGGTGACCAGCAGGCGCTCCTCCAGGTGCGGGGCGGCAAGGGGCGGGCCGGCGGGCGGCTGGCCCGGCGCGAAGACATCCTCGAACAGGCGATTCAGCAGTGTCTCCTCTTCGCTGCCCATGACCGTCAGCGCATAGTCGTTGACCAGGCCGATGCGGCCGCTGGCGTCCTGGGTCACGATGAAGACCCGGGCGGTATCCAGCAGGCTGCCGATGAAGTCGCGCTCCCTGGCCAGCTCCTCGACCCGCTCGGCGAGCTGCTCGCCTCGGGCCGAGACCTCCCGCTCCAGGGTCTCGAGCTGGTCGGCCAGTGCCAGGGTAGTGCCCTGCAGCACGTCGATCTCGTCGGCCAGGAGGCGCCGGGGACGTGGAATGGCGGCCCTGGCCTCGGCGAAGCTCCCTTGGGCCAGGGTGGGCAGCACGCTGGCGATCCGCCGCAGCCGGGCCATGGGGCTGAGCAGAATGGCGAGCAGCAGAAGCTCCGCCACCAGCCAGCCGGCAAGGCCCACGGCGACCAGCACCCGGGTGTCATGGGCGATGGCCTTGATCTGGGGGGTGATGTCAGAGGCGAGCAGGAAGTAGCCGACGCTGCGGCGGTCCTCGTCCTCGTCCATGCGAACCGCGCTGAGCTCGATGGTCTGGCCCGAGTGCTCCAGGCGCCGTGGCTGGCGCTCCAGATCTCGCACCGAGACCTGGGGGGCGGCACTGCGCAGGATCGGCAGGTAGGCTTCCTGGCGCGTCATGGCGATGAGCTGCCCGCGCCAGGCGGGAATCGCCCGCTCCTCGGGCAGTTCCGGGTCGGCCGAGCTTCCCACCACCAGCAGGGCCACGTCGCTCTCGGAGACCTGCTGAGCCTGGCGAGTGACGTCGGCCAGGGAGCGAGAGAGGATCACGGCGCCTGCGCTCACTCCCTCGACCAGCACCGGTACCGCAGCATACTGGCGGCAGTCGCTGGAGCAGCGCAGGGCGGAGTGGGGCATCTCGTCGCGCAGCACGCGGCGCACCCACTCCTGGACGGGGCGCTCGTTGTGCAACTGCCCCTCGCCCCAGGCGGCCTGCTGGTTCGCGTCGATGTCGAAGACGAGGATCTCGTCGATCCCTGCCTCCAGCTGCAGCGTGGGCCACTGGGTCTCCAGCGAGTCGACCAGCAGCGCCGGCTGGCCGGCCTGGAGCGCCTCGCCCAGCCCCTGGCCCGAGGCCACCAGCGAGGCCAGCTGGCGCAACCCTTCCTCGGAGCGCTCCAGGGCCAGGCGGATCTCGCGGACCTGACGCTCACCGTGCTCGCCCCGGTTGGTCTCGAACTGGCGGGTCAGGTTGGTATGCACCAGCCAGGCGGAAAGCGCCACCAGCATTACCAGAAGCAGGCTGCTCAGGGCGAGGACTCGCCAGGTCAGGCTCAGGCGGCAGGGCTGGCGGTTGATGTTGGTCCGCATGCGTAGCCTCGGGCCGGTCAGAAGCGCAGCGAGAGCTGGAACAGCAACATGTTCCAGCGACGGCTGGTTTCTGCCGGGTCCGGGTTGTCCTGTGTGGGAAGCCAGCCAGTGCCATCGATATGGTGGTACTCGGCAGCGAGCAGGACACGCGGATTGACGGTCCACTGAAGGCCCAGGGTGTAGTCCTCCGCGAACTGGCTATGGGCGGGGCCGGCGCCGCTAGCCTCATAGGCAGAGCCTGAGCGATCGTCGCGGTTGTTGATCAGGCTGTCGTAGCGAACCAGCCACTGCCATCCCCGCCGGCGCGCCGGCTGAGCACCTGGGCGGCGATCAACACGTCCTGATGGGGGCGGAAGGAGGCGTTGGCGCCGATCTCGGTGTACTTCAGGCTGCCGCCGCCGCTGCTGCTCGGGCCGAAGAAGTCATTGCGATCGGTGATCACCAGCGCCTGGCTGAGGAAACCGTGCAACTGCAGGGTATCCAGCATGCTGCTGTCTGCCGCAGCCGGAGCGTTGCCGCCCAGCAGCAGGGCGGCCAGCGCCAGTCGGGCACGGCGCTCACTCCACCGAAATGACTTGGACACGATCATCCAGATACTCCCTTTCCAGATAGCCCAGGGCGCCGGGGGTGTTGGCGATGCGGTCGAGCATCTCGGCCTGGGAGAAGACTCGCGTGGGGGCCTGCCCGGTGCCGGAAAACACCATGCGGTCCCAGGCCAGCTGAAGCTGGTGCGGATAGACGGCCAGGCGCTCCTTCACGAAGCGCCCGTGTACAGGATCATTGTTGCTGAGTACATGGACCCTCACCGCCTGGCCATCCGGCCAGGTGCGTTGCCGCATGGCGAAGATGGCGCGGGTGGTATCGCGGGTCAGGTGGACGGTCCGCACATCCGGGTGGGCCACCAGGACCGGGCTCTCGTCGGCAGCTGCCAGGGAGGGCCAGCACAGCGCGAGCAGGGCCGCCAGCAGGCCATGCCTCAGCCACGCCACCGGAAGGCCCCTTGACGGCTGGACAGGCGCTCTGACGCCACCGCTGGAGGTGACAGGATGGAGATAAGCTCTGCGTATCGGTTCCCCGTGAATGATTCGCTGCAGCCTCGGGCTTCGTCTTGCGCGTCGCTCCGGGCGAGGACCTTCTCTCCTGCATACGATGTGGCCATCTGGTTATGGTGTCGGCAGCCGCCGCCCCTTGCCCCGGCGACTGTGCTGATGCGGCCATCTTTGGATACGCTACATCATTGGAAGGCAATGTAAAGCGAGGATCTCAACGCGTAACGAATTCCGGCGGCAATCGCCGCCGGAGAGTGGGTGAAGTCACCAGGAATCGATCAGTTGAAAACGGTAAAGCTGTGGGCGTTGAGCCAGAGGTGGGTGGCCACGCTGGCGGCGTAGCCGACGGCGATGACCGGCGCCCAGCGCAGGTGGCCCATGAAGGTGTAGTTGCCCCGGGCCTGACCCATCAGGGCAACGCCGGCGGCGGAGCCGATGGAGAGCAGGCTGCCGCCGACGCCGGCGGTCAGGGTGATCAGCAGCCAGTGGCCGTGAGACATCTCGGGCTGCATGGTCAGCACCGCGAACATCACCGGGATGTTGTCCACCACCGCCGAAATCACGCCCAGGGCGATATTGGCCCAGGTGGCGCCCAGGTTCCCGTACAGTGCTTCCGATACCATCGTCAGGTAGCCCATGAAGCCGAGTCCGCCGACGCACATCACCACGCCGTAGAAGAACAGCAGAGTATCCCACTCGGCGCGGGCCACGCGGTTGAAGACGTCGAAGGGCCCCACGCTGCCGAGCTGGGCCAGCTTCTTGTCGTCGCCGCGCTGGGTATAGCGGGTGCGCTTCTTCTCCAGCGAGCGCGGCAGGGTGCGGCGCAGGAAATAGCCGAAGAACTGCAGGTAGCCCAGACCGGTCATCATGCCCAGTACCGGCGGCAGGTTCAGCAGGGTGTGACAGGCCACGGCGGTGGCCACGGTGAGCAGGAACAGCGCGATGATGCGCCGCGCACCGCGCTTCAGCCAGACATCCTCCTGGACGCTGTCGGGCTTGCGGTTCTTGATGAAGGCGCTCATCACTACCGCCGGGATCAGGAAGTTGACCAGCGAGGGCACCAGCAGAACGAAGAATTCGTGGAACGCCAGCATGCCGGCCTGCCACACCATCAGGGTGGTGATGTCGCCGAAGGGGCTGAAGGCGCCCCCGGCGTTGGCCGCCACCACGATATTGATGCAGCAGAGGTTGATGAAGCGCTTGTCGCCCTCGGCGACCTTGGTCACCACGGCGCACATCAGCAGCGCCGTGGTCAGGTTGTCGGCGATGGGGGAGATCAGGAAGGCCAGCACGCCGGTGATCCAGAACAGCTGGCGGTAGCTGAAGCCCTTGCGCACCATCCAGGAGCGCAGCGCGTCGAAGACGCGGCGCTCCTCCATGGCGTTGATGTAGGTCATCGCCACCAGCAGGAAGAGCATCAGCTCGGTGAACTCGAGCAGGGTCTCGCGGAAGGCGTGCTCGGCCTCGTTCGGCATGCCCGACTGCACATAGACCCAGCCGATCAGGGCCCAGATGATGCCGGCGGCGACCAGTACCGGCTTGGACTTGCGCATGTGCAGCTTCTCCTCGCCCATAACGAGGGCATAGGCGAGGACGAAGATACTCACGGCCAGCACGCCGACCAGGGAGCCGGTCATGTCCAGCTCGCCGGTCACCGCATGGGCGGCGGGGCTGAACAGCAGGGCGAAACAAGCGAATACGAGAAGGCTCGACCACCAGGCGGAGCGCCGGGGCCGTGAGGCGATGCCATCGATTGTGTGCATGGTTGCAGTGTCCCGAGGAAGGGGTTGCGGGGAGGGGGTAATAAGCGCGCCGATTCTAGCATGTGATGATGCGGTGCAATACGGCGGGAGGCCCCGTCACAGAGGCGTTTCGCATGCTTTTTTTGCATGCTAGGGTGCGTTAACAATTGCCGATGGAGATCGGGCTGATTTAGAATATCAGCATTTTTCGGTGATCTATGCCTCGGCTAATGCTACGTGATGACCAATGGGAGCGCATCGAGCACATGCTCCCCGGCAAAGCTTCAGATCGCGGGGTGACGGCCAAGGACAATCGCTTGTTCGTGGAAGCCGTCCTGTGGATCGCCCGGACAGGCGCTCCCTGGCGTGATCTGCCCGACGCCTTCGGTCGCTGGCACACTGTCTACATGCGCTATAACCGGTGGTCTAAGAAGGGGGTCTGGCAGCAGGTTATCGACACATTAGCCGATGATCCCGACATGGAGCAGCTGATGATAGATGGCAGTATCGTCAAAGTTCATCAGCATGGGGCGGCAAAAAAAAAACGGCTCAGAGCACCGAAGCCATGGGGAAATCGCGTGGGGGATTGAGCACCAAGATCCACGCGGCGGTCGATGCCCTCGGCAACCCGGTACGGCTAATCCTCACACCGGGCCAAGCGTCTGAGTACGGAGCCGCCCCAGCGTTACTGGCGGGCTTTTCTCCAGCGGCGGTGCTTGGCGACAAGGGGTATGATTCCACCGCTTTGAGGGACATCATTCGAGCGGTGGGCGCCGAGCCGGTGATTCCGCCGAGAAAGAATCGCTTGGAATGCCCCGAGATAGATTGGCACTGTTACAAGGATCGCAACCTGGTAGAAAGGTTCTTCCAGAAAATCAAGCAGTTCAGGCGGCTGGCAACACGCTATGAGCGACTGGCGAGAAACTACCAGTCGCTACTCAACCTTGTATCCGCCGTCATATGGCTGGCCTAATTGTTAACGCTCCCTAACGACCTTCTTCAGGACCTTTGTTCATGCAGCCCGCGACCGAGCGCGAAGACCTCCGCCTCAACGTGGCGTCAGGGCCTCCCGGAACGCCTCCGGGGAGGTCTCCTCCAGCTCCTCTCGACCCTGCTCCCCGAACCAGCGGCGCGGCTGCCAGAAGCGCAGCGTTCGTTCGCCCTCCTGGAGGGCGACGCCAACGGCGAGTCGTCCCAGCCTGGCGTAGAGCTGGCCGTCCAGGCGCTCGTCGCGAAAGGCGAGCGCGGCCAGCAGGGCGAGCGGCCCTCCCTCCAGCCGTGCCTCATCCAGGTAGATGCCGTCGGCGGCCATGGTCAGCCGAGCCTCGCCCTGGATATCGCGCACGGTCAGCAGGCGTCCCAGCCAGTCGCGCTCCCGGGCGCCCGCCAGGAAGAGCCGCGCCAGCAGGCCGCTGTCGCGCATGGCGAGGCCCAGCCGGGCATCGACCTCCAGCGGTTCCGCCCAGGTAAGACGGCCCTCCTCGAGGGAGAGCCGGGTCCACCAGCCGGCCTCGCCCTGGCCGTCGGCATCCCGGCGGGTGACGTTGTCCAGGCGCAGCAGGGATCCCGAGGCATCGAACCGCCGTTCGGCCAGGTCGCCCTCGCGCAGGCGTGCCTCGAGGCGCAGGTCGCCCGTCAACCGCTGGCTGGCCAGGCGCAGCTCGGTGCCGAAGGCCTGCAGCACCAGGTCGCCGTGGGCGCCCAGGCCCTCCATCGCCAGCGCCGCCTCCAGGCTGGCGCGCCCGCCCAGCAGCTCCACGCCTGCCGCCTCCGGCAGGTAGGCGTTGTAGAGGGCGAGGTCCGGCACCTCGACGATGGGCAGTGCCACCCGGGTGGTGAAGGCGCCGATGTCGAGCCGCTCGGGGTCCGTGGAGAAGTGGGGCGTGGCGGTCTCCAGGGTCAGGTGGCGCCCGGCCAGCCAGGTGCGCTCCTGCTCGGCCTCGCGGCGCAGGGCGAAGCGCGGCAGCGAGAGCGTCAGCCGGGCGCCGGGGCTTTCTGCCTCGCCCTCCAGGCGCGCGTCGAGTTCGCCGCGCCCCACCGCCCGGTAGTCGAGGAAGCCCACCGCGAGGTCGTCGGCATCCACCCGCAGGTGGCTCGGCGCCAGCAGCTGCTCGCCTGCCAGGTGCAGATCGGCCGCCAGCCGGCCGCTGCCGCGCAGGATGAGGCCGTGCTCCCGGGGCAGGAAGGCGTCCAGGAACCCCAGGCGGTCGACCATGCCCTCCAGAACCAGCCGCCCGCGCCGCGCGCTGGGCTGATCCAGCCGGGTGAAGCGTGCCTCCCGGGCCACCAGCACGCTGCCCAGCCGCTGTTCCTCGTCGGCATTGGCGGCCGCGGCGGAGAGCGTCAGCCGGCTGCCGGAGAGGTCGAACTCGCTGCCGTCCAGGCTGGCCTGGCCCAGGGCCAGTTCGAGGGTCATCTCGCCGGAGACCTCCTCGCCGAGCAGCCGGCCGCTGATTCGGCGACCGCTGAGCCATGCCTCGCCGCGGATGCGCTCCTCCTCGAGCATCAGGCGGCCCCGGCTGTCGGCCCGGCCGCCGCTGAGTGCGAAGGGGGCGCCTTCGGGAAGATAGGGCGAGAGCACGGCCACGTCCGCCAGGCTGGCGCCCTCCCAGGCGAGCGCGGCCCGCTCGGGCAGCGGCGAGCTGCCTGCCTCCGGCGGGTGGCCCTCGGCCGCCAGGGTCAGGCGGGCGCCCTCCAGCAGGCGCGCGCCATCAGCGTGGCGGATCATCCCGGCCTCCTCCAGGCGCAGGTCCAGGCGCAGCGGCAGGGTGTCGGTGTCGCGCCACTCGGCGACGAGGCGACCGCGGCCCTCGGCGCGGGCGTGGGGCAGGCTCACCCCGAGCGCATCGCTGGCCACCTCCAGCCGGCTGCCGGCATCGACCCGGCCATCCATCAGCCGCGCCCTGGCGCGCACCTCGCCGCCCCCGCTCAGGGCGATGCCGCTTCCGTCGAACAGCCCCGTCAGGAAGGGGTCGAGAAATCCCAGCCGGTCGAGGCGGCCGGACAGCGCCAGCTCGCCGTCCAGCGGCGGCTGCGGCTGGTCGCGCAGGGTGTCCAGCGGCACCCGGGACGCGAGCCGGGCGGTCTCCAGGGTCAGGTCCAGGCCCAGGGCGTCGGCGCGCTCGTCGCCGGCGACGTCGAGCCGCAGGCGGGTGCCGGAGAGATCCAGTCGTCGCGCCTCCGGGTCGAGGCCAGGCAGCGCCAGGTCGAGGCGCAGGTCGCCCCGCAGCGGCTGCCCCTGAAGGGTCAGGGAGACCCGTTCGCCGGCCAGGGTGAAGGCGCCGGAGAGCTCTCCCGCCCGGTAGTCCAGCCGGCCGTCGAGGGCGGCGCGTCCGCTCTGCAGGGCCACCGGGGCGTGTTCCGGCAGGAAACGCGCCAGGGCGCGAACATCGGGCACCGTGGCCGCTTGCCAGCTCAGCCGCGCCTCGTCGGGCGGTGCTGGTGAGGCGGCCAGGTCCGTGGGCAGCGACGCCTCGAGTTCGAATCGCCGACCCGTCAGCAGCGGTGCCGGCTCCTCGCCCTGATGCATCGCCAGCTGCTCCAGGGTCACCGCCAGCCGGCCGGCCGCTGCATCCCCCGAAGCCGTGGCCTCCTCGTCGACGCTGGCCGTCACGCGGCCGGCACCGCTCAGACGATAGGCCTCGCCGGGGACCACCCAGGCCGGTGTGGCGTCATCCTGGCGGCGGCCCGCCAGCAGGGCGGTCTCGTCCAGAGTGACGCCGAGTTCTGCGGCGTCAAGCACCAGGCGGCTGCCGGGGGCAAGCACGCCCCGTTCCAGGGAGAGCGCGCCCTCGAGGCTGCCGCGTCCGGTCAGGCCCAGCCAGCCCAGCTCCGCCAGATAGGGATTGAAGAGGTCCCAGGCGTCGGCGCGGGCCGCCAGGGTGAGGTCGCCGGAGAGGAAGCGCAGCGCGGCCTGGCCGGGATGGGCCGCGGGATCGAAGGGCGCCGCGCTGAGGTCGGCGGCGAGGGCAATCTCCTCGGCCAGGGGCATTCCGTCCCGAGCCAGGGTGGCCTGCTCGAGCGCCAGGGTGAGGCGCCCCACGCCCAGCTCGTCCCGGGCCAGCGCCAGGTCCGACAGGGCGAGCCTGCCCTCGCCGCTTAGCCGGTGACCGTCGACCTCCAGACGGCGCAGGCCGCTGGCCGACAGCTCGCGAATCGCCAGGCGTCGGGTCAGCAGGGACGCCAGCATGGCCGGCAGGGCGAGCTCAAGGCGGGCGGCATCGACTTCCAGCGCCAGCGGGAGCGCCTCGTCATCGCGCTCGATCACGAGCCGCTCCACGGTGAGGTGCTCCCAGCCGGGGCGCGAGCCCTCCCAGCGGATCGACAGCCCCTCCTGGCCGGAGAGCCTGGCCTGCAGCCAGGGGCTGTCCAGCAGGGCGGGCAGGGTCAGGATCACGCCAGCCAGGGCCAGCGCCACGACGACGGCCGAGCCGCCCAGCCACCGCCAGGGGCCGCTCCGCGGGGGTCGCTCCTGCTGTCTCTTGTCGTCGTCGTCGCCTGGTCTGCCCATTGGCCCATGGTAGCGCCTAACGAGGCTTCGTTGGCGAGGGTTTTATGGCATCATCTGCGCTCCGGCAGCCGCCGGCAGGATCTGGATCGCCAACGACGCAGGGCAGGCACAGCACGCATGTTTCTCGATGAATTTCATTCGCCGGCAGGAGAGCGCGTCTGCATCTCCGCCGAGCAGGCCAGCCGTTTCGCCAAGGGAGTCGTCGGCGACTACAACCCCATCCATAACCCGGATGCGCGCCGTTTCTGCGTGCCGGGTGACCTGCTGTTCGCCCTGGTGCTGGCCCGCTTCGGGCTCTCCCAGCGGATGGATTTTCGCTTCCTGAACATGGTGGGTGACGGCACCCCGCTCTGTTTCCAGGAGGGGGAGGATGGCCTGATCCGCGTCTGCGACGAGAACGGCAAGTGTTACCTCGAGGTCACACGCAGCGGCGAGACGACCCGTGACGAGGCGGTGGTGGAGGCCTTCACCCGCTGCAACGTGGCCTTCTCCGGCAAGAACTTCCCCCACTACCTCAAGCCGCTGATGGAGGAGAAGGGGGTGATGTTCAACCCGCGCCGGCCGCTGGTGATCTACGACAGCATGGGCTTCTCCCTCGAGCGCCTCGACGCCCTGGCGCCGGAGCTGGCGCTGGACCGTTCATCCCTGGAGGTCAACGGCAAGCGCGGCGACTGCCTGCTGGAGTTCCACATCCAGTCCGGCGGTGTCTCCATCGGTACCGGCTCCAAGAAGCTGGTGGTCAGCGGCCTGTGCGACTACGACCCGACCTCCATGGACGAGATCGTCACCGAGTTCTATCGCCTCAAGGCCGCCTACGAGGCTTGACGCACCCGCGAGCGCTGCCGGCAGGGCCGGCTCGGAGGAGTCCCCATGTCTCGACAGCTGGATGATGGCGAGGGCATCTCCGGGCATGCGCCCGAAAGCGACCTGGCCATCGCCCGCCGCGCGCGGCTCGAACCGATCCTGCCGCTGGCCGAGGCCCGCCTTGGCCTCGCCGCCGAGGACCTGGTGCCCTTCGGCCATCATCGCGCCAAGCTCTCCCTCCCGCTGCTGCAGCGGCTGAAGGACCGCCCCCGCGGGCGCCTGGTGCTGGTCTCCGCCATCACCCCGACCCCCGCCGGCGAGGGCAAGACCACCGCCTGCGTCGGGCTGGTGGACGCCCTCTCGCGCCTCGGAATCTCGGCCCTGGCCTGCCTGCGCGAGCCGTCCCTCGGGCCGGTGTTCGGCATGAAGGGCGGTGCCGCCGGTGGCGGGCGCGCCCAGGTGGTGCCCATGGAGGCCATCAACCTGCACTTCAACGGCGACTTCCACGCCGTGACCGCGGCCCACAACCTGCTGGCCGCGCTGCTCGACAACCACCTCTACTGGGGCAATGCCCTGGGCATCGACCCGGCTCGGGTGGTGTGGTCCCGGGTGCTCGACCTCAACGATCGCAGCCTGCGCCGGGTGCGCATTGGCCTGGGGGAGGTGGAGCGCGAGAGCACCTTCGAGATCACCGCCGCCTCCGAGATCATGGCGATCCTCTGCCTGGCCGAGGACCTCGCCGACCTCGAGCGACGCCTGGGCCGCATCGTGGTGGCCTGGCGGCGCGACGACACCCCGGTGACCGCGGCGGACCTGGGCGCGGTCGGCGCCATGTCCGCGCTGCTGCGCGATGCCCTGGCCCCCAACCTGGTGCAGACCCTGGAGCACACCCCGGTGCTGATCCACGGCGGGCCCTTCGCCAACATCGCCCACGGCTGCAGCTCGCTGACGGCCACCCGGGCGGCCCTGGCGCTGGGCGAAGTGGTGGTCACCGAGGCGGGCTTCGGTGCCGACCAGGGGCTGGAGAAGTTCATCGACATCAAGTCGCGCCAGTCCGGCCTCTTTCCGGATGCCGTGGTGATCGTGGTGACCCTGCGTGCCCTGCGCTTCCATGGCGGAGCGAGCCGCGAGGCGATGCATCGTCCCGACCTCGCGGCGCTCATCGCCGGCCTCGACAACCTGGTCCGCCAGGTGGCCGTGGCCCGCGCCTTCGGCCTGGAGCCGGTGGTGGCCCTCAACGCCTTCCCGGACGACAGCGAGGCCGAGCGGGAGAGGCTGGCGGCCTGTTGCGTCGAGCTCGGCGTGGCCCTGGCGCACTGCGACCACTGGGCTCGGGGGGGGGAGGGCGCCCTGGCCCTGGCGCGGCGGGTGCTGGAACGGCTGGAGGAGGGCGGCGGCGAAGCGGCAGCGCTGTATGCCGATGGCACGCCCGTGGAGACGGCCCTGCAGGTCGTGGCTACCCGGCTCTACGGGGCCAGCGGGGTCGAACTCTCGCCCGAGGCTCGGGCGACGCTGCGGCGTCTCGAGGGGGCCGGCTACGGGCAGCTGCCGGTGTGCATCGCCCGTACCCAGTACAGCTTCTCGGGTGACCCGGCCGATGGCGGCCTGGTCAAGGGGCACCGGCTGCGGGTCCGCGAGCTCAGGCTCTCGGCCGGCGCCGGCTTCGTGGTGGCGGTGTGCGGCAGGCTGATGACCCTGCCGGGCCTGCCCCGGGAACCGGCGGCCCTGGGCATCGGCCTGGACGCCGAAGGCAACATCACCGGCCTCGCCTGAGGCGCGGCCGGGCACTAGGCGGGATCAGACCACCACGGTGACCGGGCAGGGCGCCAGGTCGATGACCCGGTGGCTCACGCTGCCGAGCAGCGACTCGCGCCACTTGCCCAGCCCGCGCCGGCCCATCACGATCATCGGCCGCTCCGCCAGGTGGTGGCGTGCCCGGGAGACGATCGCCTCGGCGAAGCGCTCCTCGTGGAGCAGCACCTCCTCGATGCCCCCGGGGATCTCCCCCAGGGCCTCCCGCGCCAAGCGAAAGACCCGCCCGGCCTGGCTCTCCCCGTCCTCCTCGAGCCCCCCGGCCTGGCCGCCGGGCTGGCAGAACACCAGCTCCACCGGCACCTCGGCGCTGCGTGCCAGGTCGCCGGCAAGCCCCGCCGCCTGGTTGGCATGGAGCGAGCCATCCACCGGCAGCAGCACCCGGCCGATGCCCGAGGCCTCCTGCATGCTGGCGTCGTCGTGGACGATGGTCACCGGGCAGCGGGCGCGGTGCACTACCTCGTTGCTGACGCTGCCTTGCACGAACTTGCCCACCTCGCTCAGGTGGCGCGCCCCCAGCACCAGCAGGCAGTCGGGCTGGCTGCGGGCATGGGCCACGATGGCCCGGTCCGGGTGGCGGATGAAGGTGCTGTCCTCCAGCACCACCTCCTCCGGAGCCGGTGTCAGGCCGGGTTCGATGGCCGCGCGGGCCTTGGCGAAGGCCTCCCCGGCTATCTCGAGGCGGACCGTCCGGTCATGGTCGGCCTCGGCCTGGCGGTTGGCGGGGATATCGCACAGCTCCGCTGGGTTGAGGGGCATCACATGCAGCAGCTGCAGCGGGGCGTCCAGCAGCCGGGCCAGCAGGCTGGCATGGCGGGCCGCCGCGGCGGCCGTGGGTGAACCGTCCACCGGGACGATGATCCGAGAGACCTGCTCACTCATCGACACACTCTCCCTTGATGACTGTCGTTGCCCCTGGGGGGCGAGGCGGGCTGGGACTAGATTAGCAGCCTCCGGTGGCCGCCGTCGCCCCTGCCCTCAGGCCACCCGCAGCCGCTTGCCGAACAGCAGCCCGCCCCACTGCATGCGGTTGGCGGTCAGGTTCCAGGCGATGGAGCCGGCCATGCCGACCACCGCCAGGGCCAGCACATAGAGCGCAAGCGGCAGCCGCTGGCCGGGGTCCAGCACGTCCACCAGGTTGAAGAACATCGGGTGGGCCAGGTAGATGCCGAAGGAGAACTCGTTGAGGCGCCGTACCAGCGGGGGGGCCGGGCGGCCGCGCAGCCGCCCCATGATCCACAGGGTGAAGAGCAGGAAGAACGGCACCACCCACACCTCCTTGGAGGAGTACTCCAGCCAGCCGGGCAGCGAGAGCAGCACCACCAGGCCGATCAGGGCGACCAGCCAGCGCGGGCGGGCCAGCGCCACCAGCCAGGCCGGCCGCGCTTCAGGCGTATCCTGATAGTGCTTCACCAGTACCATGGCCAGGAAGAAGAGGTAGAGCCACCCCAGCGGGGCGATCCAGTGCAGGTAGCCCGGCGGCAGGCTGCTGCGCCACTGCCAGTAGCCCCACCAGGCCATGCCGATCAGGCTGCCGATCAGAAGCCATGGCGTGGCAGGCAGCCAGCGGGCGAGGTCGAAGCGCCCGTAGAGCCAGTAGAAGGCGTAGAACTGGGCGGCGATGATCAGGAAGTAGCCGTGCCAGCCGGCATAGACCAGGTACTCGCGCAGCGTCTCCACGAGGCCCGCCTCGACCCCGTTGGCCTGCAGGCGCAGGAACTCCGCCAGCGAGTAGGCCAGGCCGTAGACCAGGTAGGGCACCATCACGTACTTGACGCGACTGCCCAGGAAGCCCTGGGGGATGTCGCGCCCGTAGCGCATCGAGAAGAGAAAGATCGAGATGAAGATGAAGATCGGGGTGCCGAGCACCGTGGGAATGCGGGCAAGGTCGGTGGCCAGGGTGTCGACGCGCTGATTCAGGTAATCGAGGAGATGGAAGCTGAAGACCGCCAGGCAGCCATAGGCGCGCAGCCAGTAGATTTCCTCGATCCGTTGCATGTCCCGGTTCCCTGTGGGCCTCGAATGGTTGAACGCTGCTTGGGCACTTGCTGTCGGACCGCGACAGGCACCATGAATTCCCTTTCATCCGGGGATTCGCATCAACCCGAGGCGAGGGAGGCCTGACATGACGGCAGCCAGACGCTGCGTATTCACCATCCTGATGTTCCTGCTGCTGGCCGGCCAGGCGCTGGCCAGCCAGGTGACCCACCACCGCTTTCACTCCGAGGCGCTGGGGCGCGACTACCCCTACACCCTCTACCTGCCCGACGGCTACCACGACTCCGGCCTCGACTACCCGGTGATCTACCTGCTGCACGGCTCCTTCGGCAGCGACCGCGACTGGGTGACCCGAGGCGCCCTCAAGGAGATCGCCGATCGCATGATCCGCCAGGGGCGCATCCCGCCGGCGGTGATCGTGATGCCCGGCAGCCAGAGCTGGTGGGTCGACGGCCACAACGAGGCGGCCCGCACCGCCTTCCTGGAGGACCTGCTGCCCCACGTGGAGGAGGTCTGGCGGGTGGTGCCGAAGCGTGAATGGCGCGGCATCGCCGGGCTCTCCGCGGGGGGCTACGGCACCATCAACTTCGTCCTGGAGCGGCCCGAGCTGTTCGTTGCCGCCGCGGCCCTGAGCCCGGCCAGCTACTATCCGCTGCCGCCGGCCAATTCCACGGCTCGGGAGCATGCCGCCTTCCTGACCCCGGACAACCGCTTCGATGCCGATCTCTGGCAGCGGCTCAACTATCCCGCCCACCTGGATAGCTACCTGGCCCAGGACTACGTGGTACCGCTCTACCTGAGTGCCGGCAACCGCGATGTCTTCGATGCCGTGGGCCATGCCCGCCGGCTGCAGGCGGCGCTGGAGGTCCACCAGCCGGGCCAGGTGCCCCTGGAGGTGCTCTCCGGCGGCCATACCTGGCGCGTGTGGCGGGCCAGCCTCGGACCGGCGCTGGCCTTCATGTCCCGCTACCTGCAGCCACCGCTGTCCGGCGAGGCGGTGCGCTGACGCGCCGACGTAATGCTAGAGTGGGGAGCATGTGGGCGGCCTCGCCCGTCGCTGCCAGGGATGACACGCCATGATACGCACGCTGATGGTGGACGCCGAGGGCCGGACCATGGCTGGGGGCGAGGAGCTGATCGCCCGCTGGCGTGAATCACCCGATGCTCGCCTGTGGATCGACATGCAGGGCGAGCCGGTGGCCCGGGAGCGGGAGATGCTCGAGGCCTTCGACTGCCACCCCATGGCCATCGATGACGCCCACCGCGAGCGCCACCCGCCCAAGATCGAGGAGTTCGAGGGTCACACCCTGATCCTCTACCGCGGCATCTCCTCCTTCGACGCCGACCTCCACTACACGCCCCAGCAGATGGCGCTGTTTCTCGGCGAGCGCTTCCTGCTCACCCTGCATCCCGGCCGGGCGCAGAGCATCGATCGCCTGTTCGAGCAGGAGGGCACCGTCCTGCTGCAGCGCTCCCCGGAGCATGTGGCGCTCAAGATCATGTACCACTCCGCCGGCTACTACCTGGACAGCCTGCTGGAGTTCGAGAATGCGCTCAGCGACCTGGAGGACGCGCTGACGCTCAACGGCAGCGATACCCTGATGCGCCAGGTGATCGGCTATCGCTCGCGGCTGGTGAAGATGCGGCGGTTGTTCAACTACCACCTGGGTATCACCCAGGAACTGACCGCCTACGACTACTCCCACCTGCCCCGCAACGTCAGCGAGACGCTGCATGCCATCAACGACGTCCACGAGCGCTTCGAACGGCTACTCACCCTGACCCAGATGTACTACGAGATCTGCGGCGACCTGGTGGATGGCCATATCTCGCTCTCCTCGCATCAGCTCAACATCACCATGCGCATTCTCACGGTGATCACCGCCGTCTTCGTGCCGCTGACCTTCATCGCCGGCATCTATGGCATGAACTTCGTGCACATGCCCGAGCTCGAGCATCCCTATGGCTATTTCATGGTGCTGGGCCTGATGATGAGCATCGGCGTGGGGCTGGCGTGGCTGTTCCGCCGCAAGGGATGGTTCTAGCCTTCGATACCCTGGAGGCGAGGCGCCTTGCCGCAGGCGCTTGGCTCCCGCGGCGTGAGGCTCTAGTCTCGGAGGTTCCCCCTTTCGAGCCCCGACCATGCACCCACTTCGCGAAGCGCTGCACGACGAGCTGCACGCCCGACCCTCGATCCATTTCGCCGGACCGGCACACCTGCACCACTACGCCATGCTCGACCAGGCGGGCCAGGCCGAGGCGCTGCTGGCCCGGATCGACTCACTTGCCCACCGTGAGCGCGACCCGGAGGCGGTGCAGGAGATCCTCGAGATCGACGGCATGACCCTCAAGTGGGAGCGCCATACCGAGTTCTTCACCCTCACGCTGATGGTGCCGCGGCAGCCCGACCAGGCGCTGTGGCCGGAGCCGCCGCCGCTGCTGGAGGCGCTGTTGGCGTCCCACCGCGACCAGGTGATCAGCGCCACCCTGATCCTAGTGGAGGCCGCCCACCGCTGGTCCGGCAGCCCCGAGGCCTACGGTTTCCGGGATCCGGCCGGTTCCCGGGTCGCCGACGGCGAGGCCACGGTGTGGAGCGACTTTCGCCTCACGCCGGACGGGGTCAATCGCCTGCTGCTGGTCAACCAGGCCCTCGACGGCTTCCGCCTGGGGCGCATGGCCCGCCGCCTGCTGGAGATCGAGACCTACCGCATGATGGCGTCCCTGGCGCTGCCCCTGGCCCGCGAGATGCGCCTGGAGCTGGATGCCAACGAGCGCGAGCTGGATACGCTCTCGGTGCGCAACGCCGAACGGCAGAGCGAGAGCTCGCGACCGCTGCTCGCGGCCATCTCCGAGCTCTCCGCCCGCCTGGAACACGCCAGCGCCCGCTCACGGCTGTGCTTCAGCGCCACCGAGGCCTATGCGCGCATCGTCGATGCCCGCATCGAGGAGCTGCGCGAGAGGAAGGTGGGCGAGCATCCTCGCCTGGGCATCTTCATCCAGCGCCGCTTCCGCCCCCTGGTGCGCTTCTGCGCGGCGATCCACGCCCGCCAGGAGGCCCTGGCCGAGAGCGTGGCGCGTCTCAACGACCTGCTGCGGACCCGCGCCCAGGTGGAGATCGAGGAGCAGAACGCCGAGATGCTCAAGAGCCTCAACGAGCGCACCAGCAGCCAGCTCAAGATCCAGAAGGCGGTGGAGGGGCTGTCGATCATCGTGATCAGCTACTACCTGTTCAGCCTCTTCAAGCTGGGCCTGCAGAGCCTCGGCGCCCTGGGCGTGGCCATCGTGCCGGCGGTGGCCGCCCCCATCATCGGCCCGCTGGGCCTCGGCATCCTTGCGGTGCTGGCGTGGCGCATCTGGCGCGTGAAGCAGCACTGAGGTGCCTCACCCGGCCCCCCGATCCTGGCCGTCCCGGGGGGTGTGTCGTATCCGGCGGTGCAGCAGCACAAGCCCCGCGGCCTGCAGGCATACCAGGCCGACCAGCAGCGGGGCGAAGGCGCCGGTGCCGGCCCGCTCCAGCAGCGGGCCGGTCAGCGACGGCACCGCCATGGCCCCGCCGCCGGCCGCCAGGAAGACCAGCCCAGTGGTGCGCCCGCTCATGGTCATCAGCTGGTTGGCCAGTCCGAACAGGGTCGGGAAGATGGCCGAGCTGGCGAGCCCGAAGAGCAGCGCCACGGCCGACAGCGGCAGCCAGCCGAACTGCAGGGCCAGGCTGGCCAGCAGCGCCAGCCCCAGGCAGAGCCACAGAACCCGCCATGGGGTAGTGCGGCGCAGCAGCGGGATGGCCAGCAGGCGCCCGGCGGAGAGGGTGACCCAGAACAGCGTTACCAGCAGCGCCGCGCGGCCGGGCGGCGTGCCAGCCAGGGTGGCATAGGCGGTGATCCAGCCGGCGAAGGTCACCTCCATGCCCACATAGAGCGCAAACAGCAGCAGGAAGAGGGCGAGCCGCCAGGGGTCCGGTGCGGGCCGGTGGGCACCCGTGCCGGGCCGTGGCGCCGGAGGCGTGGGGCTTGGCTGCCTGGCCAGCGGGGCGATCAGCAGCAGGGCGTAGAGCCCTACCGCCCAGAAGGCCAGGTGGAAGAGGCCGGTCACGGCCAGCGCCGCCACCAGCAGCAGCGGCACCAGCATGTTGCCGAGCGCGAAGCAGAAGTGCAGGGCGCTGATCCAGGGCGGCGAGGCCGGGCCATGGGTCCATAGCAGCAGGGTATTGGCCCCGGCGTTGATCGAGACCTCGCTGAAGCCGAGCAGGAAGACCACCGCCGTGAGCATTGCCAGCGCCTGGCTGAACGGCACGGCGACCAGGCCCAGCGCCATCAGCCCGAGCATGACGATGAGCACGCGATGACCGGGGAAGCGGTCCACCAGGGCGCCCGAGACCACCGAGCCGAGCATGTTGCCCAGGGCCCGGGCCGTGAACAGGATGGCGATCTGGCCCATGGTGGCGCCGGTCATCTCGGCCAGATGGGGCAGCGCCGGCCCCAGCAGGCCGCCGCTCATGCCGATGGCCACGAAGGCCGCAAAGTAGCTGTAGGTGGTTCGGCGTGCGCGCTCGGCGGCAGGTGCCGTCATCTCCGCTCCCCCTCAGCCGCGCTGAGCCTCGGCCTGCCGTTCGGCCTCCTCCGCGTCGGCGGCGCGCCTTGCCTGGGCATCCAGCCGCTGCCAGACGGCCTCGCGCTGGGCCGCATCCATTCGCGACCAGCGGGCGATCTCGTCCAGGGTGCGGTGGCAGCCCAGGCAGAGGTCGCCCACCGGCCGGCAGACCTTGATGCACGGGGACTCGGGGCGCGTCGGGAGTCCTGCTTCGCGCTCGCTCATTCGCTCACCTTCCCGCGCAGCGCCTTGGTCCTGCCCTTGCGAGTCTTGGCGTCGACCCGCTTGCGCTTGGCGGCGCGGGTCGGCTTGGTGGGCTTGCGCACCCGACGCTGCTTCACCGCGTCGCGGATCAGCTCGCGCAGGCGCTCGAGGGCATCCTCGCGGTTCTGCTCCTGGGTGCGAAAGCGCTGGGCCTTGATGACCACCACGCCCTCCTGGGTGATGCGCTGGTCGCCCAGCGCCAGCAGCCGCTCCTTGTAGAAGGGCGGCAGGCTGGAGCGCTGGATGTCAAAACGCAGGTGGATGGCAGAGGCCACCTTGTTGACGTTCTGGCCACCGGCGCCCTGGGCGCGGATCGCATTGAGCTCGATCTCCCAGTCGGCCAGTTCCACGGAGTTGGAGATGCGCAGCATGGGGCTCCTGCTGGTGTTGGCAATCGGCGAGGGGGGGGCGGGTCAGCGCGGCGGGCGCAGCGGCTCGAGCAGCTCGCCCAGCCCGTTGTGGTCGATCTCGTGCATCAGCGCCAGCAGGGCGCCGAGCCGGCCGGGCGGGAAGCCTTCCCGGGCGAACCAGGCCAGGTAGGGCCCCGGCAGGTCGGCGATCACCCGGCCAGCGTACTTGCCGTAGGGCATGCGCAGGGTGACCAGCGTCTTCAGGTCCTCGGGTCTCATTCGCCTACCTCCATGCCTGTCCTTCGCCGTCGTCCTGTGACCCAACGGCTCTGGCGCAACACTCTAGGGGGATTCGGCCCGTTCCGCCAGGGTCGGCACGCAACGCAGCAGGGCCCGCCGAAGCGGGCCCTGCTGTCGAACCCCGGAGGGTTCGAGGCATCACATGACCGTTAAGATCAGGCGATGGCTTTGATGTTTGACGCCTGAAGGCCTTTTTTGCCCTGGGTCACGTCAAAGGAGACGCTCTGACCTTCCTGCAGGGACTTGAAGCCATCGGACTGAATTTCGGAGAAATGAGCAAAGACATCATCGCTGCCGTCGGACGGAGAGATAAAGCCAAAACCCTTGGAATCGTTGAACCACTTGACTGTGCCGGTAGCCATGATAAGCATCCTTTTCGCGCTGAGCGCCTTGCGATATTCCTGGTGTTACCCAGATGAAGTAGCGGGTAGAACAAGGGAGACAATATCAGGCTGCCGAAAGAATTCGAATGCTGCTGAAACCATGCTGCTTGCCGACCAACTGACGCCACAGTGTCATGTATCCCGGTACGGGTCAAAGCCTTTCACCTTTTATTTTCGATAGCCGTCGCCTGTCAATAGGTGGCAATTTTTCCGGCGCGCGATAAAAGTGATGCGATTCAACCGACAGGGACAGATTGCCAGCGTGGAAACTCCGCTGGCGCCCGTGACGGGATTGGACCAGCTTTAAGGCAAGGGCGGAGAGTGCCGGAGAACGATGGGGGAGGAAACATGTGGAAAGCCTATGACGAACTGGCCTGGACCGAGGCATGGCTCGAGGATCCCAGGGGCGTCGAGGAGGAAGTCGCCACCTACCGCCGCCTGCTCGAGGAGCACGCCCACCGCCCGGTGCGCGAGGTGCTGCACCTGGGCTGCGGCGCCGGTGCCCACGACCGCGCCCTGAAGCGCCACTTCCGGATGACCGGGGTGGACCTCAACGACGCCATGCTGCGGCTGGCCCGGCGCACCAACCCCGAGGTGGAGTATCACCAGGGCGACATGCGCAGCGTGCGGCTGGGGCGCCAGTTCGATGCCGTGGTGATTCCCGACAGCATCGACTACATGGCCAGCCGCGAGGAGCTCGCCCTCGCCTTAACCACCGCCCGGGAGCACCTGCTCCCCGGCGGCGCTCTGCTGGTGGTGGCCAAGCCCAGGGAGCTCTTCCACGACAACAACTTCGCCTATACCGGCGAGCGTGACGGCATCCACATCACGGTGCTGGAGAACAACTACGTGCGCCCCCCGGGCGACGAGCAGTACGAGGCCACTCTGGTCTACCTGATCCGCCAGGGGGGCGAGCTCGACGTCCAGGTGGACCATCACCGGCTGGGGCTCTTCACCCAGGCGACCTGGGAGCACGCCTTCCGCGAGCAGGAGCTAAACCTGCACCAGCAGGACCTGGAGGGCATCTACGAGCCCTTCATGATCGCCGAGGGGGAGTACCCCATGCGGGTCTTCATCGGTGTCGTGCCCGGTGGCGGGGAGGCCGAAGCCTGAGCCGACCGCTGGCGCCCCCTCCAGCGAGTCTCGGCGTCACCGGCTCCGGTTGCGCCACCTCGCGCCTGCTGGGTTATGCTGGGCAACATCCTTAGCCGACTAGGGAGCGTTAACAATTAGGCCAGCCATATGACGGCGGATACAAGGTTGAGTAGCGACTGGTAGTTTCTCGCCAGTCGCTCATAGCGTGTTGCCAGCCGCCTGAACTGCTTGATTTTCTGGAAGAACCTTTCTACCAGGTTGCGATCCTTGTAACAGTGCCAATCTATCTCGGGGCATTCCAAGCGATTCTTTCTCGGCGGAATCACCGGCTCGGCGCCCACCGCTCGAATGATGTCCCTAAAAGCGGTGGAATCATACCCCTTGTCGCCAAGCACCGCCGCTGGAGAAAAGCCCGCCAGTAACGCTGGGGCGGCTCCGTACTCAGACGCTTGGCCCGGTGTGAGGATTAGCCGTACCGGGTTGCCGAGGGCATCGACCGCCGCGTGGATCTTGGTGCTCAATCCCCCACGCGATTTCCCCATGGCTTCGGTGCTCTGAGCGTTTTTTTTTTTTTGCCGCCCCATGCTGATGAACTTTGACGATACTGCCATCTATCATCAGCTGCTCCATGTCGGGATCATCGGCTAATGTGTCGATAACCTGCTGCCAGACCCCCTTCTTAGACCACCGGTTATAGCGCATGTAGACAGTGTGCCAGCGACCGAAGGCGTCGGGCAGATCACGCCAGGGAGCGCCTGTCCGGGCGATCCACAGGACGGCTTCCACGAACAAGCGATTGTCCTTGGCCGTCACCCCGCGATCTGAAGCTTTGCCGGGGAGCATGTGCTCGATGCGCTCCCATTGGTCATCACGTAGCATTAGCCGAGGCATAGATCACCGAAAAATGGTGATATTCTAAATCAGCCCGATCTCCATCAGCAATTGTTAACGCACCCTAGCGAACGAGGCCCCATGAACCCCACCGTCGAACTGCTGAAATCCCACCGCTCCATCCGCAAGTTCACCGACCAACCGGTCTCCCGGGAGCTGCTGGAGGAGCTGATCCGTGCCGGCCAGGGGGCGGCCACCTCCAGCCACGTGCAGGCCTACACGGTCATCCACGTGAAGAACCCGAGGAACCGCGAGCTGATCGCCGAGCTGGCCGGCGGCCAGTCCTATGTGGCCAGCTGCGGCGCCTTCCTGGTCTTCTGCGCCGACATGAAGCGGCCCACCGACGCCGCCGAGCGCACCGGCGCCCGGGTGATCCGCGGCATGACCGAGCAGCTGCTGGTGGCCAGCGTGGACACCGCCCTGATGGCGCAGAACGTGGCCATCGCCGCGGAATCCGAGGGGCTGGGCAGCTGCTATATCGGCGGGGTGCGCAACAATCCCCAGGAGATCAGCGACCTGCTGGGCCTGCCCGACCACGTCTACCCGGTGTTCGGCATGTGCCTGGGCTACCCTGCCCACCAGCCGGATATCAAGCCGCGCCTGCCGGTGGAGGCGATCCTCAAGGAGGACACCTACGGCGACGACCGCGAGCTGGTGGCGGCCTTCGACGAGACCATGCACGCCTACTACCAGTCGCGGAAGGGCGGCAACAAGCAGAGCAACTGGTCGCAGAACCTCACCCCGCTTTTCGACACCAAGCTGCGCCCCCATATGCGCGATTTCCTGATCAAGCGTGGCTTCGAGATGAAGTGATGACGCCTCGGCCATGAATCCGAATGGCGCCCAAAGAAAACCCCCTCCCGGCGGGGAGGGGGTAGTTACACAAGCGGTTTGCAGGGGGTAATCAGTCGTCGTTGGCGGCCAGGGGGCGGTTCTCGCCGGTGCGAACCTCGTCCCAGGCCTTTTCCAGGGTGTAACCCTGGCGGGCATCGACCGTGTCGATAACCTCAACCGCGTTCTGCAGGGACTCACCACTGCCCTTGAGGGCGACCACCAGCTTGGCAAGATCGAGCTTGCTGAAGGTGTTGGCGATAAGGTCGGCTTGCTGGCTAAGTTGGATGCAGTTCATTTTTCAATCCTCATCAAGGTCATCATTACCCCGGGGGAAATCCCGTTTTGGGGTTGCCATCTCCGATGGCGTTCTGGTGCCTTGGCTACTCATGCCGGGCCGGGTAAGTGCCCCATGCTGCAACCGCGACAGGTCTGCAAGCTTTCCAAGACCTTTGCTTCTGGCGCCTGGATCAGAAATTACTTGGCGCTCAGGTTGTAGCCGGGATCAGGTCAGTGAATCGGGGTAGCGACCCTCTGTCCTGATCCATGACTCCACTATGGGTCAGGGCAACCACTCCCACAACGCGCCATTAGCCGCACAGGGGGTTGTAGTATGACTACACGGAGAGCCAGGGAGCTCGAGGAAGGTAACGTGACTACGAGGAGGGGAAGGAATGCCGCCAAAATGGCGAGAAATAAGCCCGATGGAACGGCTTCCAGCGGGCGAAAATCTACAGCCTAATCGCGACCCGCACCACTCGACTTTCGGTGAGGAGGAGACATGGAAACGCTGTTGAATGCCGGTACAGAGGTGACCGGGGCGGCACTGGCCGCCATCGCCCATATGCCGACCGCCAGCCTGCCGGTGCTGATGGATGACGATTTCGCCCGGCGGCTCTCCGATGCCGACCTGATGCGCATCGCGGTGCTGCTGGCGCAGAAGAGCCATGACGAGGGCGGCTGCCCGATCGGGGCGGTGATCATCGACAACGCCACCCGGCGCATCGTCGGCAAGGGGCACAACACCCTGGTGCAGGAGAATCACCCCTACAACCACGGCGAGACCTCGGCCATGCGCGATGCCGGCCGCCTCGACTTCGGTAGGACGACGCTCTTCACCTCGCTCACCTCGCTGAGCCCCTGCCAGGTATGCGCCACGCTGCTCTACATGCGCGGCGTCTCGCGGGTGGTGGTGGGCGATGTCACCAACGCCTCGGGCACCGAGGCCCTGCTGCGGGAGAAGGGCGTACAGGTGGAGATCCTCGAGGACCCCCGCGGCATCGAGCTCTACGCCCGCTTCCGCGCCGGCAACCCCGAGCTCGACCTGGAGGACTGGAAGGGGCTGAGTGCCACCCAGCGGCCGTGATATCGCCCCGGCCCCCGGGTTCAGCATAGCGCCAGCGCTTCCAGCACTTCGGCCAGCGCCTGGCGCTCCTGTCTGGGCAGCAGGGGGTGGCACTGGCTCGAAAAAAGGCCACGGCGCAGGCTCGGCATAGCGCACCCCACCCTCGCTTGACCGATGAGCCGAATAGCTTGAAAATACGGCTCAAATAATGAGCCGAATAGTCGACCTTGCGGCTCATGCCGGCATACAGGTGCCCTCGATGGACGAGACCTCCACAACGCCGACCTGGGTCTGGCAGCAGCCTGGCTGGCCAGAGTTCGATTGGCGGGCTGCCGTGGTTCAGCCGCGCCTTCAGGAGGCGTGGCGTACGCTCGGCATCCTGCTGGGCAGAGCCGGTTCCCTTCCCCCCGGCAATGACCCGGCAGTGATGCTGGATACCCTGTTGCAGAACATCATCACCTCCTCGGCCATCGAAGGGGAGCGCCTCGATGCGGCGTCGGTGCGCTCCTCGCTGGCGCGGCGGCTGGGTGTGGAGGACGCCGTGAGTGCCGTGTCGCCGCGTTCGGAGGGAATGGCCGAGATGATGATGGACGCCATCGGCCTTGCCGACACGGTGCTGACCCGCGAGCGGCTGTTCCAGTGGCACCGCTGGCTGTTTCCCGATGCCGAGGCATCGCTGGTCAGGCTGCGAGTGGGCCAGTGGCGAGGCGAGGAGCCGATGCAGGTGGTCTCCGGGCGCATCGACAGGCCCAGGGTCCACTTCGAGGCGCCGCCTCGCCGGGTGCTGGAGGACGAGATGGCCACGTTCCTGACATGGTTCGAAGAGAGCCGCCACGACCCCACCCTGGATCCCCTGCTGCGCGCCGGCATCGCCCATTTCTGGTTCGTCACCCTGCACCCCTTCGAGGACGGCAACGGCCGCCTGGCGCGTGCCATTTCCGATCGTGCCCTGGCCCAGGCCGACCGACAGACCATTCGGCTCTATGCCATGTCGGCTGCGATCCTTGCCGAACGCCAGGCGTATTACCGGGTGCTCGAAGCCTGCCAGCGGGGCACCACCGATCTCACCGACTGGCTGGCCTGGTTTCTCGACACCCTGCTACAGACCTTGACGGGGGTGTTGGCCGATATCGATCGAACCCTGTCCAGGACGCGCTTCTGGCAGCGTTTCGCCGATGCCGGTCTGCTACCCGAGCAGATCAAGGTGCTCAACCGGCTGCTGGATGGCGGCGAGCGGGGCTTCGAGAATGGCATCAGTGCCGCCCAGTACCAGAAGGTCGCCAAGGTGAGCAAGGCCACGGCGACCCGACACCTGGCGGACCTGCTGGCCAAGGGCTGCCTCGTGAAGCTGCCGGGAGGAGGGCGCAGCACCCGCTATCGGGTCGCCCTGCCGCCATGCCCCCGGTGATGCCTGACCCCGACCTGGCCCCGCGGCTGCGCACGCTGCTCGAGCAACTGCCCGATGACGCCGTGCCCATCACCTACCAGCAGGCCGCCGAGGCGCTGGGACTCGCCCCACCGCGCACCATCCAGCGCGTCGCTCTGGCGCTGGAGACGCTGATGCGCGAGGACGTCGCCGCCGGCCGCCCGCTGATCGCCGCTCTGGTGGTCAGCCGCCGTGGCGACCTGCCCCGGCCGGGCTTCTTCGAGCTGGCGGTGGCCCTCGAGCGCTTTCCCTCCGAGCCGGCCCACCACGAGGAGGCCTATCGCCAGGAGCTGGCGCGGGTCATGGCATTGCGCCCTGGCCCATCCTGACTCCGCTGCCGTGGGCGGCGACATCACTGGTAGCGCTGCTGCCAGCCCTTGACCGCGATCTGCTCCTTGAGCAGCTCCAGCATGTCCACCAGCACCTGCTCGGTGACCTGCTCGGTGACCTGCTCGGTGTGGGGGTCGGTGCGCAGCCAGGCATCGAAGCCGCTCTCGGCCAGGTGCTCCACCAGGGCGGAGAACTCCGCCGACTGCAGCCCCTCCAGGGCCTCGTTGACCAGGCGGCAGGCCAGGTCGGAGAGCGAGGCCTCGAGCCCCCGGCTCAGCTGGCTGCCCAGTGGCAGCCGCGCCAGCCGCTGCAGCTCCGGGCTCTCCGCCAGGGTGCGGCCGACCAGGCCGCGCACGTAGCGCAGGGTGTCGTCGCGATTGCGGGCGTAGGCGCTACCGGCCATGGCCTCCAGCCGCTGGCTGATCTCGTGGATCAGCGCCTTCTGGCGGGGCCGCACCACCCGTTCCACCACCCGGGTGGAGAGCGAATCGCCGGAGCGCAGCTGGGCCTGGACGTTGTCGAGCATGCGGATGGCGATGCGGTCGGTGAGCTCCTCCAGCAGGATGTCGTAGTACTTGGCGACCACCCCGTAGAGGTACCAGCGACGCACGTCGATCAGCCCCAGCCGGTGCAGCCGATGCACCAACGAGACGACGCGCAGGATGCGCAGCAGCCGGAAGCCGCCCACCGGGATGCAGCCGAGCACGTCGTACCAGTGCACGAAGGGATAGAAGAACCAGCGGTGATAGCGCCGTTCGGCGATGGCCACCGCCCAGCCCAGCAGCACGTCGAGCACGAACACCGCCACGAAGGCCAGGTCGATGGCGATGAAGCGGGCGTGGACATGCTGGTCGTAGGCGGCGTGCAGCCCGGGCGCGGCGGCCTCGAAGGCGGCGTTCAGCGGCGCGAGCAGGAAGAGGCTGTCGAACAGCAGCAGGGTCAGGTTGGCGATCACCAGCAGGATGATCAGCAGGTCCCACACCAGGTGGAACCGCTCCAGGGCGGGGCTGAGGGATCGTTCGCGGGTGGCAGGCATGGCACCTCCTTGAGCACTGTGCCGCTATCTCCCCTCCCAGCCTAGACGCTGGGCCCGCGGGCCACCGCCCCCTCGGATCACCCCGAGCCCCCGGGTCACTCTTTCAGCCACCCCTTCAGCCACCGGCTCAGCTACCGGCTCAGCTACCGGCCGGCAGCGACAGCAGCAGCGGCGTGCCGGCCAGGCCCTGCGCCAGGCGGGTGGCGAGGATCTCCAGGATGCCGTCATGCTCCCCCGCCAGCCGGGTGGTGGTGACGCGCAGCCCCGGGGAGTGCGCCATGGCCTGTTCGCAGATCTCCGCGATGTCGCCGCCCTCGCCGGCGTGGCGCCCCGGGGAGAGGAACAGCATGGCCAGTATCACCTCGCTGCCGGCCATGGCCTCGGCGGCCAGCAGGCCCTCCAGCAGCGGCTCGTTGAAGCGGTAGGCATCGCCGTCGCGCCGTTCCATGGAGGCGAAGGTGACGCACTCGGCCTCCTCGCTCAGCAGCACGCTGAGCTGGCCGGCCAGGAAGTTGCGCACCGCCGTGACCTCGGGAATCGGGCTGCCGTGGTCGACCAGCACCACCCTGGGCCGCGACGTGCCCTTCATCTGCTCGCGCACGTTGTCGGCCAGCAGCCTTGCCAGGCGCAGGTCCAACGGGGCCTGGCTCTCCACCAGCGGCAGCGCCACCTTGACGGCGAGCCGTGGATGGCGGGCCTGCACCTCGGCCAGGCGTTCCGGCAGGTAGCGGGTCAGCGCCTGGCTGGGCCCGAAGAAGAAGGGCAGGATCACGAGCTCGGTCACGCCCTGCTCCGCCAGCTGCTCGGCCCGCGGCCCCAGCGACACCGCCTTCTCCCCGTCGAGCTCCTCGGCCGGGATCTTGTAGGAGTGCAGCAGGGAGGCGGCCTCGATCTCCTGGCCGGTGGCCTCGCCGAGGGCCCGGGCCAGGCGGCGCAGGTTGAGGGTGGCCTGGGCCCGCAGGGAGCCGTTGTCGACGAGCAGGATCTTTCGCATGGAGGCCTCTGGCTGGCTTGGATGGGTTGGCACGGATTGACTGGCATGGATCAGCTGGCACGGATCACGAAACGCACGGCGGCGCCCACGGCGCCAGGGGCCATGACACTACCGGGCGGAGGGGTGGTCAAGCGGCATGATGAACGGGCGCCCGCCATGGGCGCCCGCAGCAAGGGGAGGGCAAGGCAACCGCCGGCTACTTGAAGCGGTCGCGGGCCTTCTCGAAGGAGTCGCTGAAGGATTTCCAGGCGCGCTCGGCGCCGTCCCGCAGGTCGTCCCAGGCGTCGTCGCCGGCCTCGCGCAGCTCCTTGAGCTTGTGGCGCATCTCCTCGCGCTTGGCCTCGAGGCGCTCGGCCTCCTTCTCCCGCTCGATGCGTGCATCGGCCTCGGCGCCCCTGGCCTTGGCCCGCAGCTTGTCGATCTCGGCCTGCCACTCGTCCAGCTTCGCGCGCAGCTTCTGCTCGTAGGCTTCCCTGTTGCTCATATGGACGCTCCTTTCCTGATGGGGGTGAAACCTCGCAGACCCGCCGGCGGGCGGCAGGGCCTCTCCTTCAGGGTGGCAAGCCCGGCGGGCGGCCGCAAGGGCGCATGCCACCGGCTCGCGGCGCGTGGTGACGGCCCCGCGATGGCCTCAGGGCGTCAGCAGGCCCGCGGCGAGCGCCTCGCCGAGGCGGTCGACGGCGGCGGCCAGCTTCTCATCGATGACGTGCAGGTACTCCGTCCAGTCGTTAACGTGGTGCAGCTCCGCCTTGCCGTCCGAGATGCCGCGCAGCGCCACCAGCGGCACCTGAAAGCGTGCGCAGGCGCGCAGGCAGGCGTAGCTCTCCATGTCGACCATCTCGGCGGCGATGGCGTCATAGGCCGCGCCGGAGACGATATTGGCGCCGGTGGAGAGCGTGGCCTCGCGAATGCCGGGAATCCGCAGCGGCAGCGGCAGGGTTGCCGGCAGGTCGAGGAAGGGGGTGACGCCCTGGTCGAAGCCCAGCGCGGTGGCGTCCATGTCGCGATAGGCGACGGAGCTCGCCTGATAGACCTCGGTCTGCTCGAGCATCCGGCTGCCGGCGGAGCCCAGCGACACCACCAGCGCCGGCAGGCGGCCCTGACCGGCGAGGGCGGCCAGGGCCGCGGTGAGCTCGACCGCCGCCTCCACCGGGCCGACGCCGGTCATCAGCGGGGTGAAGCGCTGCCGCAGGTGCGGGCCGTACTCGGCTTCGGCGGCCATCACGAAGAGCACATCGTGGCCGCCCAGCCGCATCGGCTGGGGCAGGTTGCCGCCGTCTGGGCGGGGGGAAGAGGGGGAAGGTGTCATGGAGTGGGTGTGCCTCGTGTGGAATGCCTGGGCCCAGTGTACTGCGCCGAAGGGAGCAGTGTGCCTGTGGCTCGATACGGCCAAGATGGCGGAAAACCAGCGGGGAGGAACGCCGATGCATACCGGAAGCTGTCTGTGCGGGAAGGTGGGGTACGAGTACCACGGCGAGATCGACGCGATCTCCATGTGCCACTGCAAGCAGTGCCAGAAGGCCCAGGGCACGGCCTTCGTCGCCGTGGCGCCGATCCGCTCGGCGGACTTTCATCTCACCCGGGGCGAGGCGCATCTGAAGGAGTACCGCGCCACGCCGGGCAAGGTGCGGGTGTTCTGCGCCGAGTGCGGAAGCCCCCTCTACAGCGCCCGCGACGACCTGCCCGAGGCCAAGCGGCTGCGTCTGGGCACCCTGGACACCCCGATCGCGCCCGGCAGGCGGGTCCACGCCTGGGTCTCCTCCCGGGCCGAGTGGTTCGAGCTCGCCGACGACCTGCCGAAGTTTCCCGAATTCGCCCGATGATGCCACCCCTCTGACGTTTGCCGAGGCCGCTTGGCTGCTTCACGCTGGGCCGAGGTGCCGACACGCGATGGCCCCCCAGGGGCGGCCATCGGGCGTCCGGCAGCGCTGACGACCTCGACCACCGAGCAGGACCGGCGGAGGCAGGATCATGAGACTTTCGAGCACGGGGTTCGCGGTCCTGGGGGCCGCGCTGATCGCCATCAGCTTCGGCCTCGCCCGCTTTGCCTTCGGGCTCTTCGTCCCCCCGATCCGCGAGGAGCTGGGCCTCGGCTCCTCCGTGATCGGCATCATCGGCGCACTGCCGCTGATCAGCTTCCTGCTGGCCACCGCGGTCGCCCCTCTCGTCACCCGTCGCCTCGGGTCCCGCTACACGGCGGTGCTCTCCGGGGGCTTCGGCGTCGCCGGGCTTTCGCTGATCAGCCGGGCCGCGGACCCGCTGATGCTGGGCGCGGGGGTGTTCGCCTGCGGGATCTGCACCGGCCTGATGATGCCCGCGCTGACGGCGGCCATGCAGGCCGTCGTCAGGCGCTCGCTGCACGGGCGCGTCAGCTCGGTGATGAACGCGGGCACCAGCATCGGCGTGATCGTGGCCGTGCCCACGGTGCTGTTCCTGGCCGGCGCCTGGCGCCATGCCTACCTCTCCTTCGCCATCTTCGCCGGCCTCGGGGTGATCGCGGCCTGGCTCCTGCTGCCCTCGGTCTCGCGGATCGTGCCGGCCAACGCGGCGGACCCGCCGCCCCTCAATGAACTGCCCTGGTCGCGCCTGGTCCGGCTCACGCTCTTCGCCTTCCTGATGGGCTTCGTCTCCGCTGCCTACTGGATCTTCGCCCCCGACCTGGTGGTGAGCCTCGGCGGCCTGCCTGCAAGCGCCACCGCCTGGCTGTGGCTCGCGGTGGGGGTGGCCGGCCTCGGCGGGGCCGTGGTCGCCGATCTGGCCGATCGCAACAACCCGCCCATCACCCAGGCGCTGATGCTGATGATGCTCTCGGCGAGCCTCGCCCTGCTGGCCGCGAGCCCCGACCAGCCGCTGCTCACCGCCTTCTCCGCGCTGGTCTTCGGCCTGGCCTACATGAGCCTGACGGGGCTCTACCTGATGACCGGTATCCGCCTTTTGCCCGGGCGCCTTGCCGTGGGGCCGGTGCTGCCCTTCATGGCGGTATCGCTCGGCCGGGCGGCCGGCTCGCCGGTGGTCGGCCGCCTGGTGGAGGGCTTCGGCTACGCCGACGCCTTCGCCATGTTCGCCGCGCTGGGCATCCTGGTGGCCATCCTCCCGCCCTTCTACCCGGGCGCCATCGCCCAGGCGGAGGAGGAAGAGGCCGCCGAGGAGGAAAGCGGCCTGCAGGCGGCCTACGACAGCCAGCTCCTGGACGAGCAGGGCGAGCCGCTGGAGGACCCCCTCGAGGAGGAGGAAGAAGAGCAGCCCGCCGCCGGATCGTGAGGCCCGACCTGACGGCGTTGCTCTTGCCGGCAAGACCTTAGTCGTAGGAAATCTGCCGTCGGCGAGGGCTGTCAGGATTGTTACGATACGTAATGAAATATTAGAAAAACGCACAGGGAACGATCATGGACGATGCCCCAGAGCCGCGCATCACGCTGTACCCGCACTCCCGTCGGGTGCGGGTCGTCATCGACGGCACCGTCCTGGCCGACAGCACCCGCGCCATCGAAATGCGCGAACGCGGCTACCCGCCGCGGCAGTACCTCCCCCGCGACGACGTACGCATGGACCTGCTGCCCCCCTCCGACACCGTGACCCACTGCCCTTTCAAGGGCGATGCCGCGTATTTCTCCTTTGGCGAGCACAAGGATGTGGCGTGGAGTTATGAGCGACCTGTTGAGGGCATGGAGGCAATTGAGGGGAGGGGGGGGCGTTTTATGGCGGGGTAAAGGTGGCAGACAAATGAGAGTCTGTCCCCGATTTTCTTGGTGTAGATGTTGATATTTTTTAGTCTTTTGATTTTTTGCTTTTGGAGGGGGAGATGGCGTCGTTTAATATTAGTCTTAGTAGCGTTGCAGCCAAAATTGCACAATGTATTGAGTCTCAAGAGATTGGTGGTAAGCCTATTGATATTGTAACTATTCAGCACCGGTTGGCTGAGTCGGGGCTTCTTGCTGCATGAAGGCTGGCACCTCCCCCGCAAACAGTTGCTCCAGTGCGGTATGCGCCGCTACCCCTTGCTTGACGGCGGTCGAGAGAAAGCTACGCATGCGGCAGAAGATCTCAGCACCCTCCCAGGAGCGGAAACAGCCCGAGATTTTCTGCTGGACCTTGGTCATTCGCAGATCGCGCTCCCCCTGGTTGTTGGTGAAGGGAGCGGCAGGGTCGTCGAGGAAGCGCAACACGTCGTCCTCGTACGCCTGGAGGCGTTCCAGGAGGTTGCGCGACTTGGTGCGCTTGGCCCGGCCTCGCGTTCCAGGTGGCGGTTTCACCGGCGGGGGGCACTCGGCGTCCCCTTTCGCCAGGCAATCTCGATAGCGCTGCCGCCAGGCTCGGGTCTCATCGGCCGAGAGGCAGCCGTCGGCCACCTCCACGGCGCGATGCATCTCCAACAACAGGTCATGCAAGGCCTTGGCCCATGCCTGGCCATCGTTCTCCCAGGCCGCTGTCAGCTCCCGAAGGTGGTGCGCATTACAGAGCGCGTGCCGGCAATCCGGATAGCGGTAGTAGGGCTTCCAGTGATCATGCACCAGCACCAGCACGCCACGCACGAAGGGCAATACGCCGATGGCGTCCATCGCTTCCTGGCCGCGCTTGGGGTGCGGGGCCAACCAGGTCAGGGCCTCGTTGGAGGCGCTGTGTAGCCAGTAGCGTTTGCCACCGACCTGCATTCCGGTTTCATCGGCATGGACGGTGGCTGCTTCACGTAGCGCCGGGATCACCCACTCGGCGAACGCCTCGGCCCGCTGGTAGGCCTCCTGGTTGAAGGCGAACAGGGTGCCGGTGCTCAGCGACAGGCCGCACTGCGAGGTGAGCAACTCGCGGATACGCGCATAGGGCAACAGCTGATACTGGGAGAGATAGACGACATGCGCCTTGAGGCGAGGGCCATACTGGATGGGGCGAGTCACGCCCTCGGGGAATGGCGCCACGTAGCGTTGCCCCTGATCATCTTCGAGGACCTCAGCCTGATATTCGGTGACCACGGCCTGGATTACGATGTCCTGCACTTGGCGCGTTTCGACGCCGACCGGGCGGTAAGAACGCCCCTTGGGGAGTTGCCGACGATCGACACGGAGCTTGACCACCTCGTCGGGGTCCGTCACCGGCGCCAACGTCTTACCCTCATGCCCTGGCTGTCCGCCGGGGCGCCGCTCGCCTTTGGCGCGCGAGCGGCGCTGGCGATTGGGATCCTGGGACGGTGGCTTGCTGCTGTTGCGGCTACTGGTGGCCAGGCGATCGGCCATGAGCTTGACCAGCAGCATCAGCACATCGATGGCGGCACGCAGCGACGGCGAGACCGTCTGGTCTTCCTTGAGCTGCTGCCGGACCCGCTCCAGGGCCTCGTCGACGTTGATATCGCTGATGGTCATATCACCGCATAGGTGTGCCGAATGATGCTGTGCACTATGCCAGAAAAATCAGCTGGTTGGCGATACCCCATCCGCAGCCACCTGAATAGTTACTTGATATTTTAGTTTCTGGCAATTCTTTTTGTCCGAAGGAGGGATGGCTTTGGGACTATAAGGCTCAGTTTGACGGCAGTGAGATATCTCTTGCTAAGCGTGTTAGGCAGGTAATTAGTTTCCATAATTCATTTGGTGGGTATATAGTCTATGGCGTGCAGGAGTTAGTTAAGGATCAGGTTTTTTCTCCTGTTGATATTGATCTTGATGCTTTCAATATATCAGCTTTGAGGGATAAAATAAAACATTATTCAGGTGTCGAAATTGACTGCACTTTCTCAAGGGTTGAGAAGTTTTTTGATGGCAAGTGTTACGTTTTTGGACTTTTGCTAGTCCCCAAGCGTGCTGTAGATGGTGAACTGGTAAAGATCGTTAGGGATGGGCCGCTTAAAAGGGTGGGCGGAACTGCAAGAATATTTTCTTCTGAAGATGTGTTGATGAGGTCTCTTGATCAATGCATGAGAGCTGAAAAGCCAGAGGATTATAAATTCTTATTTTCTCCCAGGAAGTTTTCAGATAGGGCTGGGGGGCAAAGCGGGAACCATGCTAAATTCCTGGATCATAACCTCCCGGATAAGCAGCTTATCTGTCCAAAGTTTGTTGGTAGGAAAGAAGAAATAACTTTGCTCTGGCAGTGGATGGCGGAGCCGTTTGACTACACAAGAGTTCTTGCTGGTGATGGGGGGAAGGGAAAAACATCTATCGCTTACCAGTTTTGCGAAGAGTTTTCAAGAAGTGCCCCGCAAGGCTTTGAAAAAATCATATGGTTGACTGCAAAGGAAAAGCAGTTTTCTGGCATTGCTAACGAATACTACGATTTAAACGGGGCGGACTTCTCTAACGCTCAAGACTTTCTATTATCTCTTGCAGAACATTGTGCGCTGCTGGAAAGTGATGTGGATGGACTTTCAGTTAATGGGCTTAAATCACTAATAAAGCAGTCGATAGCTTTCTTTCCTAGTTTGGTGGTGGTCGATAATATCGATGCGCTTGATGACGACGATCAAAAAAAGATAGTCGACTGCTGTCGCCATTTGGCAAGTGATAAAGTAAGATATCTAATAACAACTAGGAAAAAGTTCTCTTACTCTAGCGAGTCATGTATTGATGTTTCCGGGATGAATGCTGACGAACATAAGGAGTACGTCCTCTCCTTGGTTGAAAAATATCGAATAAAAGATTTTAAGCAAGGCTTTATAAATAAAATACATGAAGTGAGTGATGGTTCTCCATTGCTAACCCAGTCAATTATTAGGCTCCACAGGTCTGGGCTTTCTCTTGATAAAGCAATTTCTGAATGGAGAGGAGAGCTAGGGGAGGACGCGAGGAATGCCGCTGTGCGTAGAGAGATTGATTCTCTTACTCCTGAGGCAAAGCGAGCTCTGTTAGCTGTTACCTATTTTGGAAGTTGCTCTTTTACAGAGCTGAGGCAGGTGTTGGCTGTTCCCAAAATTAAGCTTATGGACGTGGTTGAAGAGCTAAAGGCTCTTTTCTTGGTTGATGAGCCAAGGATAGTTCAAGGGGAGGATCGTTTTTCTGTTTCATCAACTACATCCTTGTTGGTTGGTGAGATAAGAAAGGAAATGGCTGGCGACCACCAAGCACTTTTGAACGAAGTTAGGCGGCACCGTTCCTCAGTTAAAGAGGGTAAGCGGGGGAATAGGCATAGGGTTGGAATGGCTATTAGTCAGGCGAGAGCCCTAAAGTTGGAAGGGGATTTTTCTCGAGCATTTGAAACTATCGACAATGAGCTTTCTCGTCAGAAGCAGCATCCAGATTTGATCCTTACAAAAGGGTGGCTTTATCTTGAGTCTGTGCCGCCAAATTATGAAGAGGCAAGGAAGTGCTTCAGGATTTCTCACTCGAAAGGCGGCAAGGCACAAAAGAGTTTTTATATGACTGTTGGTATAGGGCCGAAGAAGGAAAGGTGTATCCTCAAGGAATGATAGATGTTTCTCGTCATGCGCTTGTGAGCGGGGTTTGCGACGATAAAGTTTGGAATTATAGATTGGCAAGGGGTTTGATTTACAAGTCTGCGTACAGAAAGGGGGAAGATAAGGTTAAAGACCTTTTTGAGGCAAGCGAAAAGCTTTCATCTGACCTGAAGAGCCTTGATCAGCTGACTAGAAAAGTTAGGCTTGATGAGATATTCGAGTTAAATAACTATATATGCAAGTTGGTTTCTGTAAAGAAGGGTGAGAGGTTCTCTTCTTTCGATATTGTTTCAAGGTTGATAGAAAGGGGGGATGTAAGGGTTGTTCTCTTTGATTTTTGTCACAGACTCCTTGCTGATGAAAGGGGGGGTGTGATCAAGCCGAATCAAGTGTCTGCATACAATGCTCGCGTGGAGAAGCTGAACCATCTTATAAGAGATAGGACTAAGGGTAGGAGTTCTTCCGGAATGATGGGGAATTATTTCTTGGATGTTATTTAATTAGCGGTTTTTCTTTCTAGTTATTTGCATTTGGAGAGCTCGAGCGGAACACCTCAATGAGGGGCAAGTATGGGGGAGCATAAGCTCCCCATCACGGCTCGCCTCATACCTACTGACTCACCACCTCTCGGTTCCTGCCGCCGTACTTGCCGGCGTAGAGGGCCTGGTTGGCCCGGTGGATCAGGGCGTCAAGGTCGGTTGCCTCGTTGAGGACCCCGGCGATGCCGATGGTGACGGTCAGGCGGTGCTCGAGCATCGCCTCCATCACCGCAAGCTCGCTGACCTTCTGCTGCAGCCGTTCGGCCACCATCTGCGCGTCCTTCGGGTGTGCATCCGGCAGGGCGACGATGCGCCGAAGCGCCCGATCACATCCTGGGGCAGCAGGGAGCACATACCGTTCTACTGCCTGCCTTTTGCGGTATCAAGGTGGTGGGAAAACGGACGGGTGCCAACGCTCATCCGGCTCCCAATCCACTCACCCGCATCACCCGACGCTCCACCGCATCCAGCAGCTGGCCGCGTCCGGTCTCGACCAGGGTGAGCCAGTGTCTGGCGCGGGTGATACCGGTGTAGACCAGCTCCCGGGTGAGGATCGGGTTGGGGGCGTCGGGGAGCAGTAGGGCGGTGTGGGTGAACTCCGAGCCCTGGGACTTGTGCACCGTCATGGCAAACACCGTCTCCACCGCCTGCAGGCGGCTGGGCAGCACCCACTTGATGCGCCCGCTGCCGTCTCCTGCCGGAAAGGCGACCCGCAGCGCCGGGCCGCGGCCCTCGCCCGTGGGCTGGGGCAGCGCCAGGGTGATGCCGATATCGCCGTTCATCAGCCCCAGGCCGTAGTCGTTGCGGGTGACCAGCACCGGGCGGCCGGGATACCAGAGCCGGCGGCCGTCGCCGCTGTCGATCAGCCCTTCCTTCTCCAGCGCGGCGCGGATGCGCTCGTTCAACCCCTCCACGCCCCAGGGGCCGCGGCGCAGGGCGCAGAGCAGCTGGAACTGGCCGTGGGCGGCCAGCACCTGTCGGGCCCAGTCGTCCAGCGCCTCGCGGGCGATCTCGCCGTGCTGGCCCGCCTGTGGCTCGGCGCGCTGCATGACGTCGAGGCTCCGCATTACCTCCAGGTAGTGGCGATAGCCCACCGGCGGCGGCAGCGTCTTGCCGTTCACCATGCGGCCCTCGCCGGCACTCTTTCCTCGATCAGGGAAGCCCGCGGGGTGCCCCGAGACCACCAGCCGTTCCAGGCCGCGATCCCTGTCCGTTTCCAGCTTGAGGTGGGAGAGGTCGGCGTAGCCGTGACCAAGCACCTCGCGGATGGCGGTGCGCTTCTCGCGGCCCGCCGCATCGCGGTTGACCGCCCCGGCCAGCCGGCCGATGCCGCTGGCCGCGTCGAAGCGGTGGCTCACCCGCAGCATGGCGATGGCCTGGTCCAGCGGGGCGCCCGCGGGGTCGATCATCTCGGCGGGCAGCGCCTGGCCGGTGGCCTCGGCGAGCCAGTCGGCGGTTTCGGGCGTGTAGTGGCCGCCCTCGGCCCGGGCGCAGAGGTCGCCGAGTACCGAGCCCGCCTCCACGGAGGCGAGCTGGTCCTTGTCGCCCAGCAGCACCAGGCGGGCGCGGCGCGGCAGGGCGTCGAGCAGCGCGGCCATCATCTCCACGTCGACCATGGAGGCCTCGTCCACCACCAGCACGTCCAGCGGCAGCGGGTGTCGGGCGTTATGGCGGAAGTGGCGGGTGTCGGGGCGCGAGCCCAGCAGGCGGTGGAGGGTGGTGACGTCGGTGGGAATGGCGGATCTGAGTTTGCTGGCACTGCAATCGCCCGATAAATCGGGCTCCCACAAGTCTGAAAGACCGTCGAGGCTTAACCCAGCCACCTGCCCGGCGATGGATTCGTTGAGGCGCGCGGCGGCCTTGCCGGTGGGGGCGGCCAGGCGGATGCGCAGCGCTCGGCGGCCTTCGCCCAGTGCCAGAGTCTGCAGCAGGGCGAGCAGCTTGACCACCGTGGTGGTCTTGCCGGTGCCGGGGCCGCCGGTGATCACCGCGAAGGGCGAGCGGGCGGCCAGGGCGCAGGCGGCCTTCTGCCAGTCCAGAGTGGGGCTTGCGGGGAAGAGGGCGTTGAGGGCCTGGCCGAGGGTAGTGGTGTCTGCCGGGCGCCTGTCGGCGCCTTCGCTCGGCGGAGCCGAGCTCCTACAGGCGTCGTCGCTTTTGCCCAGTCTCGTCGCAATGTGGTGGCGGATTTCCCGCTCGTGGTGCCAGTAGCGGCGCAGGTAGAGGCGGGTGGCGTCGAGCACCAGCGGGGTGCTGCCGGGCCCGTGGCCGACGATCAGCGGGTGAGTGAGCGCTTCCTGCCAGTCGGCGAGGGTGAGCTCACCGAGCAGGGCGCTGGGCAGGGGGGGGGGGGGCGAGTCCTCCAGGCTGTCGCCCTCCGGGGGCAGCGAGAGGGCGAGGTCCGGCTCGGCGAGGGTGCGCTCCAGGTCCAGGCAGACGTGGCCGCGGCCGAGCTGGTGGCTGGCCAGTGCCGCGGCCAGCAGCAGCGGGGCAGGGGCGTCGGGTACCTCGCGGGCCAGGAAGGCGGCGAAGGCGCGGTCCAGGGCGCGCAGCCAGCCGCGGGCCACCCAGCGGTCGAGCAGCGCGAAGAGTGCTGCGCTCTTGTGCAGGGCCTCGGCGCCGGCGGCCTCGTTGGGGGTGGCCTGGGCGGTGGGTGAGTGGTCACTCATGGCTTTGTCTCCAGCGCTCATGGCTGTGTCTCCAGCGCTCATGGCTGTGTCTCCAGCGCTCATGGCTGCTCCTCCGGGGTGGCATCGGCATCGCGGAACAGGGCGTCGAGTGCTTCGATCAGCACCCGGGGCGGGCGCTCGTGGTGCACGCCGCGGGAGGGGGCGTGCTGGCCACGCAGGAAGACGTAGAGCGCCCCACCCAGATGGCGGTCGATGTCGTAGCCGGGCAGCCGCGCCTTCAGCAGGCGGTGCAGGGCCAGCAGGTAGAGGCAGTACTGCAGGTCATAGCGCTTCTCGCGCACCGCCTCCGCCATGGCCGCCTCTGAGTAGGCCTCGTCGTCGCGGCCCAGGTAGTTGGACTTCCAGTCCAGCACGTAGAAGCGCCCCTCGTGCTCCACCACCAGGTCGATGAAGCCCTTGAGCATGCCGTTGAGCCGGTCGCGCTCCAGCGCCGGGCGCTCGGCGCCGCCCAGTGTGTGAGCGCTTACGAGGGCGTCCAGTCGGGTGGTGTCGACCCGGTGGGCGGCAAACCAGAACTCCAGCTCCACCTGATAGTGAGCGCTCTCCAACCGGTCCAGCCGCAGCGGCGACACCGGCCCCTCGGGGGCGTTCGGCACTGGCAGCTCGCAGGCCAGCAGCCCCCGCAGCCAGGCCTGCAGCGCCGGGATGCGCTCGCGCCAGCCGCGCAGGTTGGCGCGCCGCGCCAGGGTGTCGTTCAGCCGCTCGGGCTCCGCGACCAGCCGGGCGAAGCCCTCGGCGCCGGCCCACTCCAGCAGGCCGTGCAGGAAGGTGCCCGCCGCCGGCCCCCGGGGGAAGCGGTGAAGCGAGGCATCACTCACCGGCAGCGGCGCGCTGGCCGGGTCACTGGGCTCGTCACGCATCTCCCGGGCGGTGGCTTCGAGAGCGCTTTCAGGTTCTTCCAGAAGGGCGGGCTCTGTGGAGAGAGCGCTTTCGGGTTCTTCCAGAAGGGCGGGTGCTTCTTCATCACCAATGCGCTCTCCGCCCAGGCGCAGCGCCGAGTAGCTGGCGATCCACCAGTGCTCCCGGGCGCGGCGCGCCGGAGTGAGCGCCTCGCGCAGGGCCTCGTCGTTCGCCTCGCTGGGCACCATCTGGTCATTCGGCTCCGGCGCCGGCTCGACCTTGAGCTCCGTCTCCGCCGCGCCCTGGGCGAGGGGGAAGAGGGCCTCGAGCAGGCCGTCCGTCGAGGGTGACGAGAGCGGTGCCCCGGCGGTGAGCACCTGGCCGATGGCGCTGCGCTCGAACCCCTTGAGCGGGGCGATGCCCAGCCAGGTGGCGTGGCGGGCGCGGGTCAGGGCCACGTAGAGCTTGCGCAGGTCCTCACCCAGGCGCTCGTCGTCGGCGCGGGCTAGCACGGTCTCGTCGGGTTCCAGCGAGAGGTGGCGTCGGCCCGCCGCGTCGTGCCAGGTGAGCGGCAGGTCGGTGGCCTTCTTCTCGCGGAAGGCGCAGATGAAGGGCAGGAAGACCAGCGGGTACTCCAGCCCCTTGGACTTGTGGATGGTGATCACCTGTACCAGGTCGGCATCGCTCTCCAGGCGCAGGCGGTGCGTATCGGCCTGCTGGGGTGGATGGGCGCGGGCCTCGCTCAGGTGGCGCAGCAGGGCGTGCTCGCCGTCGAGCTCGGCGCTGGCCTGCTGGAGCAGCTCGCCGAGATGCAGCAGATCGGTGAGATGCCGCTCGCCACTCGGGCTCCTGAGCAGCCGGGTGGGCACGGCGAAGTCGGCCAGCAGCCGGTGCAGCATGGGCAGCACGCCCTGGCGCTGCCACTGCCGGTGGTAGCCCCGGAACTGCAGCACGCGCGCCTCCCAGGCCAGCTCGTCGTGCTGCAGGGCGTCGAGCTCGGCGAGCGATAGCCCGACGCTGGGCATGGCCAGGGCGGCGTGCAAGCGCCGTTCGCTGTCGGGCTCGGCGCAGGCGGCCAGCCACACCTCCAGCTCCAGGGCCGCCGGGGTCTCGAAGACCCCCTCCTTGTCGGAGAGGTAGACGCTCTTGATGCCGCGTTCGAGCAGCGCACCGCGGATCGCCTTCGCCTCGTTGCCGTTGTTGACCAGCACGGCGAGATCCGACGGTTTCAGGGGCCGGAAGGGCTCGTCGGGCGCGCCGAAGCCGGTGCGGCCCTGCTGGCCCTCGCGCAGAAGCTCGGCCATCCGGGTGGCGCAGCGCGCGGCCATCTCCTTGAAGTAGGCGCCCTTGCTTATGCCCTTCTCGGCATCGTCGCCCTGGGCCGAAAGGTGCCAAAGCGTCATGGCGGGCAGCGGCTTGCCGTCGCGGGTCAGGGCATCCTTCCTGCCTTTAGCTGCCACCGGTAAAAAAGGCACAGGGTTGCCCCCCTCGGGGGAGCGGAACAGGAAGGCGCCGCGGCCGGCGGGGTGGGTCTCGGCGAAGCGGAACACCCGGTTGACCGCCTCCACCATGGCGGTGGAGGAGCGGAAGTTGGTGCCGAGCGTCACATGGCGACCGACGGTGTCGCGGCGCGCCTGCAGGTAGGTGTGGATATCCGCGCCGCGGAAGGCGTAGATCGCCTGCTTGGGGTCGCCGATCAGCAGGACGGCACCGGGGTTGTCGGGGTCGGGGGCCTCGGCCAGGCGGTAGACGTGGTCGAAGAGCCGGTACTGCACCGGGTCGGTGTCCTGGAACTCGTCCACCAGGGCCACCGGGAACTGGCGGCGCACGTGCTCGGCCAGCGCCCCGCCGGCGGGGCCGGCGAAGGCGCGGTCGAGGCGCTCGAGCAGGTCGTCGGGGCCGAGCTCGGCGCGGCGCTGCTGCACGCGCTCGCGCCGTTCGCTCATCCAGCGCACGGCGTGAGCCAGCAGGTCGGCGTGGGCGCTGGGCAGGGCCTCGAGTTGTTCGGGCAGCGCGACCAGGGCGTGCAGGGCGGGGTGGTCCAGCGGCTCGCCCTGCTTCCAGATCTCGGCCATGCCCTCGGGCGTCAGGCGCTTCCAGGCGGCGTCGGTGAGCGCGGGGGTGGCGAGCTCTGGGTCCTGGGCCCAGTCGCGCAGCTTCGCCAGCCAGTCGATGCGGCTTCTGCTGTTGAGCTTGCGCTGGTCGAAGGCCTTGGCGGCGGCGGCGCTCTCCAGTTGTTCGGTGAGCTCATCCAGCCAGGCGGGCCAGGGCGCCTTGAGCTCGGCGAGCACCCGGGTGCGTTCGGCCTGCAGGGTGGCCAGTGCCCCGGCGGGGGGAGGGGCGTCGGGCAGCAGCTCGGCGTCGCCCTGCAGGCGGCGGACGTCCTCGGCCAGGGCGTCGGGGGTCTCCCAGTAGCAGGTGACCACCGCGAGGGCCTCGGCGTCCAGGGCGTAGTAGAAGCTGCGCCAGTAGTCCCGGGCCACCTCCAGCTCGAGCTCCGACTGGTCGAGGTTCATCTCGAGCGAGAAGAGGCTGCCGCTCTCGAAGGCGTGCTCGCGCAGCATGCGGTGGCACCAGGAGTGGATGGTGGAGACCGCGGCCTCGTCCATCCACTCGGCGGCGAGCTGCAGGCGGCGGGCGCAGGCCGGCCAGCGCTCGCGGGGATAGCTGTCTCGCAGGGCGAGCAGCGGGTCGCCGCCCGGCGTATTGCCGTGCGACCTGTCCACCGCCTCTGAGTTATCCACCGGTGGTTCGGCGAAGAGGTCCCCTGTCATGGACGGGGCTTTCCCTGAGACAGGTCTCTGCGGAGGCGCTGTGAACCCCTCCCTGGGCGCTACCGATGCCATCCCTGGCATAGGACCTCCGCGATGACCTGCCCCAGGCGCCCCTTCGGTGGATTCTTCTGCAGCCTTGCTTGAATGAGGGTCTGTCCCCGATTGAAACGCCTCGGCGGCCTCCATCAGCCGGGCGCGGATGCGGTCGCGCAGCTCCCGGGTGGCGGCGTTGGTGAAGGTCACCACCAGGATCTCCGGGGGGGTGAGGGCGCGGGGGAAGCTCTCGGCGTCGGCCTCGTCCCGGGGGCCCAGCACCAGGCGCACGTAGAGCAGGGCGATGGTGAAGGTCTTGCCGGTGCCGGCGCTGGCCTCGATCAGCCGGCTGCCGGTGAGCGGCAGGTGGATCGGGTCCAAGTTGGCTGGCGTCTGGTTATCGGTGCTCATGCCTTGCCTCCCTTGCCCTTGCGGTTCTTCTCCTTCGGCTTCTTCACCGCGCGTAGCAGCGGGGCGTAGAGCCGCTCGGCCAGCTCGGCGAAGCCGCCGCCCTCCGGCGACCGGACCATCTCCTCCAGCTCCGGCCACTGGCGCAGCAGGTAGGGGTCGCGGCCGCGCTCGCCGTGGTCGTTGTTGAAGCCGCTGCCGTAGAAGACGGTGCTGGCGGCCTTCCAGGCCTTGTCGTCCTCCTCGCTTGCCGTGCCGGCGAGGCAGCGGGCCATGGCCGCGGGGCTCCCGCCCTTCTCCAGCCAGGCGAAGGCGGTGTCCCGGGGCAGGGGCGGGGGGGTGGCCATGCCGTGCTGCCAGGCCGCGGCGATATCGGCCAGCCGCGCGCGGGCCTCCTCGGCGGGCAGCGGGGCCAGGGTGCCGCCGCCGGCGCGGGAGAGCAGCCGGGTGGTCATGGGGCCCTCCAGCTGGCCGGCCAGGTGGGCCACCCAGGGGCCGAGCCAGTGCTTCCAGTGGTATTTGCCCTTGTTGACCAGGCTGCTGGTGGTGAGCAGCACCCGGCAGCGCTCCATGGCGTCGTTGACGCGCAGCTCGCCCAGCCAGTCCTCCAGGGCCAGGCCGCCGCTCGGACTCTCATCGGCCCCTTCGCCCAGCGCCTCGCGAAGGTCCAGCGAGACGGTGAGGGGTTCCTCCATGGCGTGGGGCCACTCGTCGAGCACCTGGCGGTAGTCGGCGAAGAGGCTCTCCATGGGCTCGACGAGGGAGTCGCGCATGCGCTCGGCGAATCCGCCCATGGCCAGGCGCCCCTGGCGCTCGAGACGCTCGAGGGTGGCCAGCATGGCGGGCTCATGGGGTTCGCCAGCCTCCACCGCGGCGCGGCTCGCCTCGATCAGCGCATGCTGCAGCTGCCAGTGGTCGAGGCCGCCGAGGGTGAAGGGCTCGTGATCGAGGCGCTCCATGGCATCGAGCTCCAGGAAGACCTTGAGCCGGGTGGTGGTGAAGGCCTGTACCGGCGCCCTGAGGAAGGCGCCCAGCTGGGCCAGGGTCAGCGGGGCCTCCTGGCGGAAGGGGGCCAGTGGCACCGGTTCGGGCGGCGCGCGCTCGTCGCCGGGCAGGTGCAACTCGCGCCACTCGTGAGCGTAGGTGGTCAATGAAGAACCTTCGCGGAAGTACTCGATGCTGAAGGGCTGCAGCGGGTGCTCGGTGGTCAGCGCCGCCAGCAGTGCCTTGCCGCCGTCCTCCACTTCCTGCCCTGCCAGCCGCCAGCCGCGGGCCAGGTGGTCGCGCAGCTGGCCGAGCAGCACCGAGGGGGGCTGCTCGGTGTTGTCGACGATGCTGCGTCCCACCCAGCTGATGCTCAGCCGGTCCCGGGCCGAGAGCAGCGCCTCCAGGAAGAGGTAGCGGTCGTCCTCGCGGCGGGAGCGGTCGCCGGGGCGGTAGTCCTGGGCCATCAGGTCGATGTCCAGCGGGCGCTGGACCCGCGGGTAGTCGGCGTCGTTCATGCCCAGCAGGCAGACGTGGCGGAAGGGGATGGCGCGCATCGGCATCAGGGTGGCGATGTTCACCGCCCCGGCCAGGAAGCGCTGGGAGAGGCTCGCCTCGTCCACCTGGGCGAGCCAGTGCTCGCGCACCACCGAGAGCGGCAGGGGCTCGCTGAGCCCGGCCTCCTCGGCGCTCTCCTGCCAGGCGTCCAGCGCCTGCTCCAGCCGGGTCAGCGCCATCAGGTCCTGGTCGGAGTCGGCCAGGAAGCAGGCCGCCAGCAGCTCGCGCAGGCGCTCGCCCCAGGTGGCCACGTCGCAGGGCTCGGCGAGGGTCTGCCACTGGGCCTCCAGGGTGTCGATCAGGCTGACCAGGGGGCCGGCCAGCGCCGCCTCCAGCCCGCCGATGTCGTCATAGGGCTCCACCCCCTGCCAGGGGCCGTCGGCGGCATCGCCCACCGCATAGCCCAGCAGCAGCCGGCGCAGACCGAAGGCCCAGGTGTTGGCGGCCATGCCGCCCGGCAGGTCGAGGCTCTGGCGCTGGCGGGCGTCAAGCCCCCAGCGGATGCCGGCGCCCTCGATCCAGCGGCGCAGGGTGGGCAGGCCGCTCTCGGGGACGGCGAAGCGGGCGCGCACCGCCGGCACCTCCAGCAGGTCGAGCAGGTCGCTCACCGAGAGGCGCAGTTCCGGCAGGCGCAGCAGCGACTCCAGCGCGATCAGCAGCGGCAGGCGGTGGCGACTGGCCTGGTCGGAGAGGGTGAAGGGGATATGGCGCGGGTCGTCGGGGTCGAGGCGGCCGAACACCGCTTGCACCGCGGCGGCGTACTGGTCCACGTCGGGCACCATCACCAGGATGTCCCGGGGCTTGAGGGTCGGGTCCTCGCTGAAGGCGGCGAGCAGCTGGTCGTGGAGGATCTCCACCTCACGCAGGGCGCTGTGGGCCACCTGGAAGCGCAGCGAGCGGTCGCGAGCCGGGTCCACGGCGGGCCAGGTGGCGCGGCTCTCGGCCAGCGGGCGCAGCTCGAGGATATCGTCCTGGAGCTGGCGCAGCAGGCTGGGCTCGGCGTTGTGGTGGAGAGGGGAGTCGAAGAGGTCGATGCGCAGCGCCTCGCCTTCGAAGAGGCCGCGGTAGGCCTGCTGCTCGTCGAACTCGTCCAGCAGGCGCAGGTAGTCGCGGCCCTGCTTGCCCCAGGCGGCCAGCAGCGGCTGGGCGTGGAGGTGCAGCTCGGTCTCGGCCAGGTCCGCCGGCATGCCGGGGCGGCGCCGCTGGCGCTTCCTTTCGGCCCTGAGAAGATCCTTGTGCTCGATGATGTCCGCCCAGTAGTGGCGGCAGGGGTTGTGCACGTAGAGCAGCACCTGGCTGACCCGCGCCACGGCGGCCAGCGCCTCCAGGGTCTGGGCGGGCAGCGAAGAGATGCCGAAGACGATCACCCGGCGGGGCAGGCCTGGCGGGCGCTCGCCCAGCTCCCGGCAGGCTTCGAGGAAGCGCTCGTGTACCGCCGCGCGGCTGGAGGCCAGCCCCGCCTCGCCATGGGCCCGGGCGATGTCGTCGCGCAGGGCGCGCCACAGCTCGGCCTGCCAGCGCTGCTCCTCGGCGAGCGGGCGCGCCTCGCCGCGGGCGGTGATCAGCACATCCTCGCCCGTGGCCCAGGCGGTGAGCCAGTCGGCGCGGTAGACCTGGTACTGGTCGAAGAGGTCGGCCAGGCGCTCGGCCAGCTGGTGGCGCTTGCGCAGGTCGTCGTCGCCTTCCAGGAAGCGTGCCAGGGGGGCGAACACGGGGGCGTCCAGCAGGGCGGGCAGCAGGCGCATCAGCCGCCACACCAGCCGCGGCTTGTCGAAGGGCGAGACCGGCGGCACCTGCTCCTCTCCCAGCACGGCCCGGTAGGCCTGCCACAGGAAGCGCGCCGGCAGGCTGACGTCGAGCGCCGCGGCGATGCCGGCGCCGCCCCGGGATTCGTCCGCGGCCAGGGCGAGCTTCAGCCACTGGCTGATGCCGTTGCTCTGCACCAGGATCGTCTCGTTCTCCAGCGGCCCCAGCGGGTGGCGGCGCATCCACTCCACCGCGAGGCCGCGCAGCGCCTCCAGGCGGTTGCCGTGGATCACCATGAAACCGGGCTGCAGGGCGGAATCGTCGAGGGCGGGCATGGCGCGGTTCCTTCGCTGGGTGCCGAGGGCGATGACAGGCCTCTCATGGTGCCACAGCGCGGTGCCGGATGGGCTACCATCGGGGGATCGCGATTCTCACGGAGCCCCTGTCATGAGTGACTACCTGCTGGAAGAACACGCCCTGAGCCCGGGCAAGATCTACCGCCTGCTCTCGGGCAGCATCTGCCCGCGGCCCATTGCCTGGGTCTCGACCCTGGACGCGGCCGGCAACGCCAACCTGGCGCCCTTCTCGTTCTTCAACGTGGTCAGCGTCAACCCCCCGGTGCTGGGCTTCTCGCCGCTGCTCGACGGCGATGCCAACCCCAAGGACACCATCCGCAACCTCGGCGAGGTGGGGGAGTGCGTGGTGCATATCAGCGGCGAGGGGCTGGTGACGGAGATGAACGCCACCAGCGCGGGGCTCGAGCACGGCGACGACGAGTTCATCCACGCGGGGCTCGAGAAGGTGGCCATGGCCGGCGTCTCGGTGCCGCGGGTGGCGGGGGCGCCGGTGGCCTTCGGCTGCCGTCTGCGCGAGATCATCCGCTTCGGCGACCAGCCCCTGGCCGGCAACCTGGTGCTGGCCGAGGTGGTGTCGATCCACATCGACGACGCCCTGTGGGACGGCCGCCACGTGGATGCCGAGGGGCTCAGGCCCATCGGGCGCATGGCGGGCAACGACTACGCCCGCTGCACCGACCTCTTCGAGGTGGAGCGCCCCGCCTCGGGCAGCTCCCTGAGCGCACAGCAGCGCGGCGGCCGGCCCTCCTGAATCACGCGGCCAGGTTTTTCACCGGCCTGCCGGCGGCGAAGGCCTGCAGGTTGTCGAAGGCGTCGCCGAAGTAGAGCTCGTAGCTGTCCTTCTCCACGTAGCCCAGATGGGGGAGGCCGAGGAAGTTGGGCATCTCCAGCAGCGGGTGGTCGATCACCGGCTCGTCGTCGAAGACGTCCGCGGCGGCCATGCCGGGCCGGCCTTCGCACAGGGCGGCCTCCAGGGCACCCGGGGCGATCAGCGGCGCTCGGGCGGTGTTGACCAGCAGTGCGGTGGGCTTCATGCGGGCCAGGTCCTCGGCGGTGACGATGCCCCGGGTCTCGTCGTTCAGGCGCAGGTGCAGGCTCAGCACGTCGCTGCGCTCGAAGAGCGCCGCCTGGCTGGCGGCCACCTCGAGGCCCGCCTCGGCGGCCCGCTGGCGGGTGCCCTCGCGGCCCCACACCAGCACCTCCATCTCGAAGGCCCGGGCGTAGCGGGCCATCAGCTGGCCGATCCTGCCGTAGCCGAAGATGCCCAGGGTGCGCCCCTTGAGGCCGGTGCCCAGGGTGCGCTGCCAGCGGCCGGCCTTGAGGTTGGCGGCCTCCTCGGGGATGTGGCGCATGGCGGCCAGCACCAGTCCCCAGGTGAGCTCGGCGGCGGCATGGGGCGAGCCGGTGCCGGCCAGCACCGTGACGCCTCGTTCCCTGCAGGCGGCCAGGTCCACGTGGGCGGCCCCGCCGCCGGTCTGGCTGATCACCCTGAGGTTGGGCAGGCGAGCGAGCAGCTCGGCGGTGATCGGCGTGCGCTCGCGGATCAGCACCAGCGCCTCGGCGTCCCGGAAGCGCGCCGACAGGGTGTCGAGGTCGGTGACGGTGTCGTTGAACACCGTGACCTCGTGGCCCTCGAGCCTGGCGAAGGCCTCCAGGGTGCGCACGCAGTCCTGGTAGTCGTCGGGAATCACTATCTTCATCGGCCTGGTCCCGCGGGGAGGCCGGGCGGATCGGGGGGGGGCGAACAGGGGGTGGGACATGGCAGGTCTCGCGCTGTGGAGGGGCATGGCTAATCCTATGCCAGCCGGCGGCACCAATGCATGGCTGCCATCAACGCCTCGTCTGCGGTAATCTCGTCAGCCTGATGATCACAAGGCCCGGCCGCACGCACGGCCTGACCACGCTGGACCGACACGAGGCTCCCATGAAACGACTCAAGACGCTGACCCTGGCCGTGGCCGCCGCTGCGCTTGCCACCGCTTCCCTGACCGCCCAGGCGCGGGACTTCCGCCTGGGGCTGATCCCCCCGCCGCAGCACCTGTGGAGCACCGAGGCCGAGGCCTTCGCCGAGAGCCTGCACGAGCGCTCCGGCGGCGAGCACAGCGTCAGCGTCTACCCGGCCCAGCAGCTCGGCAACGAGGCGCAGATGGTCCAGCAGCTGCAGACCGGCGCACTCGACATGGCCTTCCTGACCATCGCCGAGATCTCCAACCGCATCCCCGACTTCGGTGCCCTCTACGCCCCTTACCTGGTGGACGATGTGGACCACGCCGCGCGCCTGCTGCGCTCCGACACCGCCGCCGAGCTGCTCGAGCTGATGCCCGCCGAGGTGGGCCTGGTCGGGCTCGGCTACGGCATGGTGGGCATGCGCCAGGTGCTCTCCCGCAGCCCCATCGAGAACATGGACGACATGCGCGGTCAGCGTCTGCGCATCACCCCCTTCGAGCCCATCCGCGACTTCTACACCGCCACCGGCGCGGCCCCGGCGCCGCTGCCGCTGCTCGAGGTCTATGACGCCCTGGCCAACGGCCAGGTGGACGCCATCGACATGGACTTCGACTCGATCCTGATCCTCAAATTCCACGAGCAGGCGCGCAACCTGCTGATCTCCAACCATATGATGTTCCCGATGGTGGGCGTGGTCTCGGGCCGGGTGTGGCGCGAGCTCTCCGCGGAGGATCGCGAGCTGATCGAGACCACCATGGCCGAGCACCTGGAGAACGTGCTGGCCGGCTTCCAGCAGATGGACGCCGACCAGGAGGCTGAGATTCGCGGCCTGGACCTCAACATCGTCGAGGCCGACGCTGAGTTCTTCAGCGAGGCCATCGCCGAGTGGGAGGCCACCTGGGCCGAGAAGGCGCCGATGCTCGAGGCGCTGCGCGAGGAAGCCGAGCGCCTGCGCCAGTAAGCGGAAGGCGAGCCGATGCTGTCACGCCTCTCCGACCGCCTGGCCTACCTGGAGGAGATCGCCGCCGCCGCCCTCGCGGCGGCGGTCACCCTGCTGATCCTCGTCAACGTGGCCTTCCGCGCCGCGGGCAGCCCCCTCTATTGGATCAGCGAGCTGGCCATCTACGCCATGATCTGGATGACCTTCCTGATCGCCAGTGCGGTGCTCAAGCGCCGCCAGAGCATCTCGGTCACCCTGGTCAGCGACCTGGTGCCTGGCTTCGGCCATCGGCTGCTGATGGCCGCGGTCGATCTCGCCGTGCTGCTGTTCGCGGTGCTGCTGCTGTGGCTCTGCTGGCGCTGGTACCAGCCGCTGGCCCTGGCCCAGGCGGGCTTCGACTTCCGCGCCTTCCAGGGCGAGACCTTCAACTTCATCTATGCCGAGAACACCTCGACGCTCGGCATCAGGAAGTTCTGGGTGTGGCTGATCGTGCCCTGGTTCGCGCTCTCGCTGACCTTCCACGGCCTGGTCAACCTGGGTGGCGCCCTGCGCGGGCTGCGTGATCCGGGGCAGGCACCCCCGGAGGCGATGCCATGACGGTCGCGATCTTTGCGCTGCTGCTGCTGGGGGCGGTGCCCATCGCGCTCGTGCTGGCGCTGACCGCGATGTTCTACATCCAGGTCTCGGGCAACAGCGTGCTCTTCGACTCCTACCCCCAGCAGCTCTTCGGCGCCATCGAGAGCTACGGGCTGCTGGCGATCCCGCTCTTCATGCTGGCCGGGGAGCTGATGAACGAGGGCGGGGTGACCCGCCGGCTGATCGACCTGGCGCGGCTGCTGGTGGGCGGCTTCCGCGGCGGGCTCGCCTATATCAACCTGGTGGCCAACATGATGATGGCGGCCATCGTCGGCTCGGCCGCCTCGCAGATCGCCATCATGTCGCGGGCCATGGTGCCGGCCATGGAACGGGAGGGCTACAGCCGGCCCTACAGCGCGGCGATCACCGCGGCCGGGGGCCTGCTCTCGCCGATCATCCCGCCCTCGATGCTCTTCGTGCTGTTCGGCGTCATGGCTCAGGTGCCCATCGCCGAGATGTTCATCGCCGGCATCCTGCCGGGCCTGCTGCTGGGCTTCAGTTTCTTCCTGACCATCGCCGTGGTGGGGCTGGTGCAGCAGTACCCCAAGGGGGAGTGGCCGAGCCGCGCCGAGGCGAAGCGGGCGCTGCTCATGGGCCTGCCTGCGCTCTCCATCCCGCTGATCATCATCGGTGGCATCCTGCTGGGGCTGGCCACGCCCACGGAGTCCGCGTCGCTGGCGTCGCTGGCCGCGCTGCTGCTGGGGCGCTTCCTCTATCGCGACCTGAAGTTCGCCATGCTGCCGACGGTGCTCCGGCGCACGGCCGTGAATGCGGGGCTCGTGATCATGCTGATCGCCGCCGCCGGGGTGTTCGGCTGGGTGATCGTCTACGAGCGGCTGCCGCAGATGGCCGCGGCCTGGATCGCCGCGCTGACCACCGATCCCTTCCTGTTCCTGCTGCTGCTGATCGGCGTGCTGCTGCTGGTGGGGATGATCATCGACGGCATCGCCGCGCTGATCCTGGTGGTGCCGATCCTGCTGCCCATCGCCACCCAGCAGTTCGGCATCAGCCCCTACCAGTTCGGGGTGGTGGTCTGCCTGACCCTGGTGCTGGGCCTGCTCACCCCGCCGGTGGGGGCGGGGCTCTATATCGCCTCCTCGATGACCGGGGCCTCGCCGATGCGCATCTTCCGCTCGCTGCTCCCCTTCCTGCTGGCGAGCCTTGTCACCCTGGTGCTGCTGGCCTGGCAGCCCTGGCTGACCACGGCGCTGATCGGGCGCTGAGGGTGGCTTCGATGCGCTACTTGGCTTATCACGACCACCGACAGCGCTGGCAGCGGAGCAGGGAAGGCAGGGTGCTCACCGTCGGGGTACACTGCCTGTAATCGAAGTCATCCCCAGAGGCGACGACATGCAGCCCGTGGTTAACGATGTGGATCGAGAGCTTCACCAGGCGATTCTTCAGGCCCTGGCGCCCTTCGAAGTCGAGCAGGTCGTGCTGTTCGGCTCCCTGGCGGTAGGCAGGGCGCGGCCCGAGAGTGATCTCGACGTCGCCGTGGAGAGCCGCGAGCCCCTGAGCAGCCAGCAGAAGATGGCCATGATCGAGGCGCTGGCGCTGGCGTCGTCGCGTCCCGTGGACCTGGTCGATCTCAGGGCGGCGGGGCAGCCGCTGCTGACTCGGATCGTCACGACCGGCGTTCGTCTCAAGGGCAGCGATACCTGCTGGGCCAGGCTGGTCTATCGCAACATCATCGATAACGAGGACTTCGTGCCTCTCCAGCAGAGGATTCTCAGGGCGAGGCAGGACGCATGGATCAACTCCTGATCAATCAGAAACTCGAGTCGCTGCGCCGCTGTGTCGTGCGGCTGGAGAGTCGCTGCCCCGATACCCTTGAAGCCCTCGAGGCCGATATCGATATTCAGGATATCCTGGCGCTCAACCTCACGCGTGCCGTACAGCTCTGTGTCGATATCGCTGCCCACTGGATTGCGGAGCATCATGACCTGACATCGCCCATTACCATGGGGCAGAGCTTCGAAGTGCTGGCCGAACGAGGCGTCATCAGTAGAGAACTTGCCGACAACATGAGGAAGTCGGTCGGATTTCGCAATATCGTGGTGCACAACTACGAAGCCGTTAACTGGCAGGTGGTTTTCTCCATCTGCCAGGAACACCTCGGCCAGTTCAAGCAGTTTGCCCGCACCTTCATGGACCCCACCGTGCGCTGAACGCTGCCTCCTATGGCGGCGATAGGTCGAAAGGGAGAATCCCGAGCGTTATACTCGGGTATTCACGCCCCTCGCCGCGACCGGAGTTGCCATGTTCCCCGAGTTCACCCTGCGCTACGTTCGCCTGCCGGAACACTTCTATATCCGCTTCGACCCCGTGCCGGTGCCCGCGCCGCGGCTGGTGGCCTTCAACCGGCCGCTGGCCGAGGAACTCGGCTTCGATCTCGATGCCTTCGACGAGGCGCGCGCCGCCGAGTGGTTCTCCGGCAACGCCGTGCCGCCCGGCGCCGAGCCCATCGCCCAGGCCTACGCCGGCCACCAGTTCGGCCACTTCAACCCGCGCCTCGGCGACGGCCGGGCGGTGCTGCTCGGCGAGGTGACCGACCGCGACGGGCGGCTGCGCGACGTCCAGCTCAAGGGCGCCGGCATGACGCCCTTTTCCCGAGGCGCCGACGGTCGTGCTCCCCTCGGGCCGGTGCTGCGCGAGTACCTGGTGAGCGAGGCGATGCATCGCCTCGGCGTGCCCACCACCCGGGCGCTGGCCGCGGTGACCAGCGGCGAGCGGGTCTTCCGCCGAGTGCCGGAGCCCGGTGCGGTGCTGACCCGGGTGGCGTCGAGCCACCTGCGGGTGGGCACCTTCCAGTACTTCGCCGCCCGGGGCGAGCATGAGGCGGTGCGCACCCTGGCCGACCTGGCCATCGAGCGACACTATCCTCAGCTTGAGGGCCTGGAAGAGGGAGAGCGCTACGCGGCGTTGCTGGAGGCGGCAGTCGGGCGCCAGGCGGCGCTGGTGGCGAAGTGGATGGGGCTCGGCTTCATTCACGGGGTGATGAACACCGACAACTGCGCGATCTCCGGCGAGACCATCGACTACGGCCCCTGCGCTTTCATGGAGGCCTATGATCCTGCGACGGTGTTCAGCTCCATCGACGAGCAGGGGCGCTACGCCTATCGCAACCAGCCCTGGCTCGCCCTGTGGAACCTGGCGCGGCTGGCCGAGGCGCTGCTGCCGCTGATCGATGCGGACCAGCAGCGCGCCGTTGAGCGGGCCACGGCGCTGGTCGAGGCCTTCGAGCCGCGCTATGGGGCCGAGTGGCTGGCGGTCTTTCGCGAGAAGCTGGGGCTTGTTCAGGAGGAGGCGGGCGACCGCGAGCTGGTCGAGGGCCTGCTGGAAGCACTGCAGGCCGGCCGGGCCGACTTCACCCTGGCCTTCCGTCGCCTGAGTGAAGCGGTTGAAGAGGGTGAGGCGGTGGAGGACGACGCCCCCGCGCTGCTGGCGCTGTTCGAGAACGACGCGGCCCTGCGGAAGTGGCTGCCGCGCTGGCGCGAGCGTCTGGCTCGGGAAGGTGTCGGCAGGGAGGAGATCGCCGCGCGCCTGAACGCCGTCAATCCGCTCTATATCCCCCGCAACCACCTGGTGGAGAGGATGATCGCGGCCGCCGCCGAGCAGGATGACTTCGGCCCCTTCGAGGCCCTGCGCCAGGTGCTGGCCGAGCCCTTCACCGAGCAGCCGGGTCGGGAAGAATACGCCCAGCCGGCGCCGTCCACCGAGCGGGTCTTCCGCACCTTCTGCGGGACCTGAGCCGCAACGGAATACCCTGCATCAAAAAAGACGCCCGGGAAAGCCCGGGCGTCTCTGTGGGTGACGGCGTGGCCGGGGCTCCCCGGCCAGCGCTTGCGCGTTACGCGACGTCGAAGCGGTCGGCGTTCATCACCTTGGTCCAGGCGGCAACGAAGTCCTTCACGAACTTCTCCTGGTTGTCATCCTGGGCGTAGAGCTCGGCGTAGGCGCGCAGGATGGAGTTGGAGCCGAATACCAGGTCGACGCGGGTCGCGGTGAACTTGGTGCTGCCGCTCTTGCGGTCCACGATGTTGTACGAGTTCTTGCCGGTGGGCTCCCAGCGGTTCGCCATGTCGGTCAGGTTGACGAAGAAGTCGTTGGTCAGCTGGCCCACGCGATCGGTGAAGACCCCGTGCTGGCTGCCGCCGTGGTTGGTGCCCAGCACCCGCATGCCGCCCAGCAGCACGGTCATCTCCGGCGCGGTCAGGCCCATCAGCTGGGCGCGGTCGAGCAGCATCTCCTCCGGCTTGACCACGTAATCCTTCTTCTGCCAGTTGCGGAAGCCATCGGCCAGCGGCTCCAGCGGCTCGAAGGATTCGGCGTCGGTCATCTCGTCGGTGGCATCGCCGCGTCCCTTCAGGAAGGGCACGTGGACGTCATGGCCCGCGGCCCTGGCGGCCTGCTCGATGCCCAGGTTGCCGCCCAGCACGATCACGTCGGCGATGCTGGCACCGGTCTCGGCAGAGATCTGCTCGTAGACCTTCAGCACCTTGGCCAGTCGCGCAGGCTCGTTGCCTTCCCAGTCCTTCTGGGGCGCCAGGCGGATGCGTGCACCGTTGGCGCCGCCGCGCATGTCGGAGCCGCGGAAGGTCCGGGCGCTGTCCCAGGCGGTGCAGACCAGTTCTTCGAGGGAGAGGCCGGCCTCGGCGATCTTCTCCTTGACCACCTCCTCGATGTAGTTGGTCTCGCCCTGGGGCACCGGGTCCTGCCAGATCAGGTCCTCGGCCGGGACTTCCGGACCGATGTAGCGGGACTTCGGCCCCATGTCACGGTGGGTCAGCTTGAACCAGGCGCGGGCGAAGCAGTCCTTGAAGTACTCCGGATCCGCCATGAACTTTTCGCAGATGGCGCGGTACTTCGGATCCATCTTCATCGCCATGTCGGCGTCGGTCATGATGGGGTTGTGGCGCTTGGAGGGATCGGTGGCATCGACCGGCTTGTGCTCCTCCTTGATGTCGATCGGCTCCCACTGCCAGGCGCCGGCGGGGCTCTTCTTGAGCTCCCACTCATAGCCGAACAGCAGATCGAAGTAGCCCATGTCGAACACGGTGGGGTTGGTGGTCCAGGCCCCCTCGATGCCCGATGTGACGGCATTGGCCGCCTTGCCGTCCATGTGCGGGTTGAGCCAGCCGAAGCCCTGGTTTTCCACGTCTGCGCCTTCCGGCTCCGGGCCCAGTGCCCCGGCATCGCCGTTGCCGTGGGTCTTGCCGACGGTGTGGCCGCCGGCGGTCAGCGCCGCGGTCTCCTCGTCGTTCATCGCCATGCGGGCGAAGGTGACGCGCACCTGTTCGGCGGTCTTGAGCGGGTCGGGCTGGCCGTTGACCCCCTCCGGGTTCACGTAGATCAGCCCCATCTGCACCGCGGCCAGCGGGTTCTCCATGGTGTCGGGCTTGTCGACGTTCTCGTAGCGGCTATCCGAAGGTGCCAGCCACTCCTTCTCGGCGCCCCAGTAGATGTCCTTCTCGGGGTGCCAGATGTCCTCGCGGCCGTAGGAGAAGCCGAAGGTCTTGAAGCCCATGGACTCGTAGGCCACGTTGCCGGCCAGGATGAAGAGGTCGGCCCAGCTGATCTTGTTGCCGTATTTCTTCTTGAGCGGCCAGAGCAGGCGGCGTGCCTTGTCCAGGTTGCCGTTGTCGGGCCAGGAGTTGATAGGAGCGAAGCGCTGGTTGCCGGTGCCGCCGCCGCCACGGCCGTCGGCCAGGCGATAGGTGCCCGCCGCGTGCCAGGCCATGCGGATCATCAGGCCGCCGTAGTGACCCCAATCGGCCGGCCACCACTCCTGGCTGTCGGTCATCAGCGCATGCATGTCCTGCTTCAGCGCCTCAAAGTCGAGCTTCTTGACCTCTTCGCGATAGTCGAAATCCTCGCCCATCGGATTGGTCTTGCGATCATGCTGGTGGAGGATGTCCAGGTTCAGGGATTCCGGCCACCAGGCGACAACATCCGCCTTCTCCTGCGTGTTGGACCCGTGCATCACCGGGCACTTGCCTGTGTTCTGCTGATCACCCATGTCGCACTCCATCTTGGCTGCTGTGAGCTTGGCTGTGTTTCGGGAATAGCCATCCTTGTATAGACGATGACTTCCCGGGGGGACAATGAGCCATATCAACCATCGCCAACTTTGCGGGCGCGACGGCCGCGGCTCCCTGTCCGGATCACCCCTAACCTACTCCTAGGAGATCCATTAGCACAATGCGGCATTGTCGACCGCGGCGATAGCCAATCTCAATCGGCGGGCGGCAGCGGAGCTGCTACGTCTGGCGCGGTCCGTCAGGCCTCGGGAAAGTGAAGCCCGCACGGCGAATGTTGTAACATGCCCCCAAATTGTGACATTGGTTGTCATTCGGGGCAGCGCCGAGGGAAGGTTGCGAAAAGGGTTGGTGCCATGGAGTTTCTGGCGGCCGCTGCAGACGCTGCAGGGCCGTCTTCTTGCAGGGCTGGTGGTGACCTGGCTGGTCATCATCGCCCTGCTGTTGGCCGTGGCCTGGGGCATGGGCCAGACCCTGGCCCGCGACGCCAACCATGCCCACCTGGGCTACCAGGCCGAGATGCTCAGCCGGGGCCTGCAGGATCGTCTTGATCAGCGCTTCGCGGCGCTCAAGCATCTCGCCGGCCAACTGGGCGACGAGAGCGGTGAGCCGGCCGTCGAACAGCTCCGGGCGAACCGCAGCCTGCTGGCCCACTTCGAGGGCGTCATGGTGAGCGACGCCGAGGGTCGTGTGGTCGCCGACCTGCCCGAGGTCCCGGGCCGCGTGGGGCTCGAGACCGCCCATACCGAGTACTTCCAGATGCTGCGCCACTCGCCCTGGCCCTACGTGAGCCGGCCCTTCGTCGGGCGTGCCAGCGGGGAGCCACTGGTGCTGATGCTGGTGCCCCGCTTCACGGGCGAGGGCGAGTTCGCCGGAGTGGTGGGCGGCATGCTCAACCTGGCCCATGGCCAGTTCTTCCGCAGCATCGCCTCGCTCTCCTTCGAGCACCAGGGGCACGTGGCGATCTTCACCGCCAAGGGAAACCCCCTCTTCGTGCCGGGTGACCTGGCGGGGGCGGTCGATGATCTGAGCCGGCTCGATCCACCGGACTTTCAGCTGGCGCTGGATGGCTGGCAGGGGGAGACCCGCCACGAGCTTCAGGGCGATACCCTGCTGGTGGCCTACCGCCAGGTGTGGGATGCCGACTGGGTGGTGGCCATGATGATGCCTGGCCGTTCGGTGCTGGCCCCGCTGCAGGCCTTCCTGAAGCAGCTATGGTGGACCTGGCTGGTGGCCGCACTGCTGCTGTTGGCGCTGACCCGCTGGTGGGTGGGTCGTCAGCTCGCGCCGCTGCACCGCCTTGAGGGCCAGATCGGCGAGGTGAGCGCCGGCAAGCGTCAGCGCCTGTTGCTCTCCACCGACCTGCAGGAGCTGCGCCAGGTCTCGGCGACCTTCAACCGCCTGGAGCACGAGCGCAGCGAGGTGCTGCATCGGCTGCGGGAGCGCGAGGCCTTCCTGAATGCCGTGCTGGGCTCGACCCCGACCGGCATGTTCGTGGCCAATCTCGAGGGCGAGATCACCTACCTCAACCCCGCCCTGGTGGCCATGCTGGGGCTCGCGCCGGACACCACCACCGCAGCCGTGCTCGAGCGTGTCCATGAGGACGACCGCGAGGGGGCCCTGGACCTCTGGCAGCATGCCCTGGCCCGGCGGGACGACTTCCTGCGGCAGCTGCGCATGCATGACGCCCGCGGCGAGCTGCTGTGGCTGGAGGTGCACGCCAGCCCGGTGGGGGGCGGCGAGGCGCCGCTCGGCATCGTCGGGGTGGTCAAGGACATCACCGAACGCCGCCACGAGGAGGCCCTGCGGCGCTGGGAGGCGGAGCACGACCCGCTGACCGGCCTGCTCAACCGCCGCGGCTTTGAGCGCCGCCTCGAGGAGGCGCTGGCCGACTTCACCAAGACCGGCACGCCCTCGGCCCTGATCCTCTTCGACCTGGACCACTTCAAGTCCGTTAACGACAACGGTGGCCATGCCCTCGGCGACGAACTGCTGCGGCGCTTGGCCCAGGTGGTGGCCTGGGAGGTGCGCCGCAGCGATCACCTGGCGCGCCAGGGAGGCGACGAGTTCGGCCTGCTGCTGCCGAGCTGCACCCTGAGCCAGGCCAGGACCATTGCCGAAACCGTCAGGAAGGTGGTGAGCCAGGTGAGCGTCAGCCACGAGGGCCGAGAGTACTTCGTGACCGCCAGCATCGGCCTGACCGTGTTCCAGGAGGGCGATGATGCCATCGAGACGGTGCTGGCGCGCGCCGACGCCGCCAGCTACGCCTCCAAGCGCCAGGGGCGCAACGGTGTAGTGGTGCACGCCGAGGAGGCCTGATCTGCGGCCTCAGCCCACGGCGGTCGGTATCTCGAGCTCGCGGGCCTCGCCCATCAGGAAGTCGCGGTTGGCCTCCAACGCCTCGCGCAGAAAGTCCCACAGCAGGCGTACCCGGGCCAGCTGGCGCTGTTCCTGGCGGGCGGTGATCCAGAACTGGCGCACGACCTCCACCTCGTCATCCAGCACGCTGGTCAGGGCGGTGTCCGTCTCGGCCATGAAACAGGGCAGCACGGCAAGTCCGATGCCGTGGCGGGCGGCCACGTGCTGGGTGGTGACGCTGGTGCTGCGCAGGGGGAAGTGGGGCGGCGGGTCCACCACCGCCGGGTCGAGCAGCGGCGCCAAGTAGCCGAGCTGCTCGCTGAAGATGAGGTCATCCACATAGCCGATCAGCCGGTGCCGGCCAAGCTCCGCGAGCCGCTGCGGCGTGCCGTGGCGCTCGAGGTACCCCTCGCTGGCGTAGAGCCGCAGCCGGTAGTCGCACAGCCGCGAGATCACCAGCCCCGGGCTCACCGGGCGCTCCACGGTGATGGCGAGATCCGCCTCGTGGCGGCTCAGATTGACCACCCGGGGCAGGGCGAGCAGGTCCAGGGTGACCCCCGGGTGGCGCTTGCAGAAGGCCGAGAGCAGCGGGGCGATCACCCAGGTGCCGAAGCCCTCGGTCACCCCCAGGCGGATCTGGCCGCTGATCTGGTGGTTCTTGTCAGTCAGGCTCTCGCCGGCCTCGAAGGCGTGGCGCGCCATCTCCTCGGCGTGGGCGAGCAGCTGCTGGCCCGCCTCGGTGAGGTGGTAGCCGTGGGTGCTGCGCTCGAAGAGCTGGGCGTTGAGCTTCTGCTCGAAGCGCCGGGTGCGCCGCGACAGGGTAGAGTGGTCGAGCCCCAGGCGGCGGGCGGCATCGGTGAGCCGCTGGCTGCGGGCAACCTCGAGAAAGATCTGGATATCCTGCCAGTCGAGCATGGGGGCCTCGCCGAAGATGGGAGTCGGGTTTGCTTGTGCATGAATGCACAAACAATGTGCCCGAGTGCCCGTTGTCACACCATCCGACCTCTGGATAGACTCGTTTCTATCACCTTCCGTGTTTTTATACACACAAAGTCTAATGCCAGGGTGATCCACGGCAACGTCAACAACAAGCCGATCCCCCGGGCAGCGACAGCACAGAGAGGAGCACGCCCCATGTCAGTCCGCGAAATCCCCATGATCATCGACGGCCAGCCCGTCCAGTCCCAGAGCCAGGAGTGGCGCGACGTGGTCAACCCGGCCACCCAGGAGGTGGTCGCCCGGGTGCCGTTCTGCACCGCGGAGGAGGTGGAGCGCGCCGTGGCCAGCGCCAAGGAGGCCTTCAAGGAGTGGCGCAAGGTGCCGCTGGGCAAGCGCATGCGCATCATGCTCAAGCTGCAGGCGCTGATCCGCGAGCACACCGACGAGCTGGCCGCGCTGATCACCGAGGAGCACGGCAAGACCCTGCCCGACGCCGTGGGCGAAGTGGGCCGCGGCCTGGAGGTGGTGGAGCACGCCTGCTCGATCACCAGCCTGCAGCTGGGCGAGCTGGCCGAGAACGCGGCAAGCGAGGTGGACGTCTACACCATGCACCAGCCGCTGGGCGTGGGCGCCGGCATCACCGCCTTCAACTTCCCGATCATGCTGCCCTGCTTCATGTTCCCGCTGGCCATCGCCACCGGCAACACCTTCGTGCTCAAGCCCTCCGAGCAGGACCCCACCTCCACCATGCGCCTGGTCGAGCTGGCCCACGAGGCGGGCATCCCCGCCGGCGTGCTCAACGTGGTCCACGGTGGCCCGGACGTCGCCAACCAGATCGCCGACCATAGCGACATCAAGGCGCTCTCCTTCATCGGCTCCACCCACGTGGGCTCGCTGCTCTACAACCGCGCCGCCGCCGCCGGCAAGCGCATGCAGTCGATGATGGGCGCCAAGAACCACTGCGTGATCATGCCCGATGCCAACCGCAGCCAGGCCATCAACAACCTGCTCGGCTCCGCCTATGGCGCCGCCGGCCAGCGCTGCATGGCCAACTCCGTGGTGGTGCTGGTGGGCGAGGCCCGCGAGTGGCTGGAGGATATCGTCGAGGGCACCCGCAGCATGAAGGTGGGCCCCGGCACCCAGACCGACGCCGACCTCGGCCCGCTGGTCTCTCCCCAGGCCAAGGAGCGCGTCGAGCGGCTGATCACCGCCGGAGAGAAGGAGGGCGCGAAGCTGCTGGTGGACGGCCGCGGCTACCAGGTCGAGGGCTACCCGAACGGCAACTTCGTCGGCCCGACCCTGTTCGCCGACGTGACCCCGGAGATGAGCATCTACCGCGAGGAGATCTTCGGCCCGGTGCTCTGCGTGGTGACCGTCGAGACCCTGGACGAGGCGATCGAGTTCATCAACGCCAACCCCAACGGCAACGGCACCTCCATCTTCACCAACTCCGGCTGGGTGGCGCGCCGCTTCGAGACCGACATCGACGTGGGCCAGATCGGCATCAACGTGCCGATCCCGGTGCCGGTCGCCTACTTCAGCTTCACCGGCTCCCGGGCCTCCAAGCTGGGTGACCTGGGCCCCAACGGCAAGCAGGCGATCGCCTTCTGGACCCAGACCAAGACCGTCACCGCCCGCTGGTACGAGCCGGAGAACGTCTCCAGCGGCATCAACAGCACCATCTCCCTGAGCTGATCCTTCCGCTCGGTAACGACAGGGCCCTGCCTCGAGAGAGGCGGGGCCCTGTGCGTTGATGGCCTTCGACCGGACGGTCAGGCAGAACTGCTAGGGAGCGTTAACAATTAGGCCAGCCATATGACGGCGGATACAAGGTTGAGTAGCGACTGGTAGTTTCTCGCCAGTCGCTCATAGCGTGTTGCCAGCCGCCTGAACTGCTTGATTTTCTGGAAGAACCTTTCTACCAGGTTGCGATCCTTGTAACAGTGCCAATCTATCTCGGGGCATTCCAAGCGATTCTTTCTCGGCGGAATCACCGGCTCGGCGCCCACCGCTCGAATGATGTCCCTCAAAGCGGTGGAATCATACCCCTTGTCGCCAAGCACCGCCGCTGGAGAAAAGCCCGCCAGTAACGCTGGGGCGGCTCCGTACTCAGACGCTTGGCCCGGTGTGAGGATTAGCCGTACCGGGTTGCCGAGGGCATCGACCGCCGCGTGGATCTTGGTGCTCAATCCCCCACGCGATTTCCCCATGGCTTCGGTGCTCTGAGCCGTTTTTTTGCCGCCCCATGCTGATGAACTTTTGACGATACTGCCATCTATCATCAGCTGCTCCATGTCGGGATCATCGGCTAATGTGTCGATAACCTGCTGCCAGACCCCCTTCTTAGACCACCGGTTATAGCGCATGTAGACAGTGTGCCAGCGACCGAAGGCGTCGGGCAGATCACGCCAGGGAGCGCCTGTCCGGGCGATCCACAGGACGGCTTCCACGAACAAGCGATTGTCCTTGGCCGTCACCCCGCGATCTGAAGCTTTGCCGGGGAGCATGTGCTCGATGCGCTCCCATTGGTCATCACGTAGCATTAGCCGAGGCATAGATCACCGAAAAATGCTGATATTCTAAATCAGCCCGATCTCCATCGGCAATTGTTAACGCACCCTAGAGTGCAGGCATCGTACGGATACGATACCGGAGCTCTCGTGACTCGCCCGTTTCCCCACCTGCCGTCGGCCCTGGCCGCCTGGCTGCTGCTTGCCTGCCTGCTGGCCTCGCCGGCCCGGGCCGCGCTCGATGTTGCCGACCCTTTCGATGGGCTCAACCTGGGCCCGCAGGTGCAGCTGCTGGAGGATGTCGATCGCGAGTTCACCATAGCCGACCTGCTCTCCCGGGATGATGACCTGCCCTGGCGGTCCTCAGAGCAGGAGACCCTCAACTTCAGCTTCTCCGACTCTGCCTGGTGGCTGCAGGTGGAGCTCGTCAACGCCAGCGAGGCGCCGTTGAGACGCCTGCTGGAGCTGGCCATGCCGCTGCATGACTATCTGGACGCCTGGGTGGTCGACGAGGGGGGGGAGGTGGTCGCCGAATGGCAGACCGGCAACCGGCGTGCCTTCGACACGCGCCCGGTGGCCCACCGCACCTTCGTGCTGCCCATCGTGCTGCCGCCCGGCGAGACGCGCCGCGTGATCCTGCGGTTGGATACCCACGATGGCCTCTTCGATGCCACGCCGCTCTACCTGCTGAGCGACGCCAGTTTCCTGCAGAAGGCCCAGCGCGAACTGATGGCCTTCAGCCTCTACTTCGGCGCCCTGCTGGCGCTGATGATCTTCAATCTGCTGCTGTTCCTGGCTATCCGGGAGCGCAGCCTGCTGCATTATGTGGTCTACCTCGGCACCTTCTTCGTGCTGATGTTCGCGGCGCGGGGCTTTGCCTACCAGTACTGGTGGCCGAACTGGCCGACCTTCAACAACCAGATGCTGCCGCTGACCATCGGGCTCTTCGCCGTCACCCTGGCCAGTTTCAGCAGCAGCTACCTCAACCTGCGCCGGCACGCGCCGCGACTGTCATGGGGGCTGCACGGGGTGGCGGGCCTGTGCCTGGCGAGTGCGCTGCCGGCGCTGCAGGGGCACTACGCTCCGGTGTTCCGCGTCATGATCCCCGCCGCCATCCTGCTCTCCCTGTTGATGCTCTCCGTGGCCGTGTGGCGCAGCTGGCTGGGCGACCGCCTGGCACAGATCTTCCTTGTGGCCTGGTGTGTGCTGCTGGTGGGGATCGCGCTCTACTTCCTGCGCGTGGCCGGGGTACTGCCCTATAACGTCTTCACCGAGTACGCCGTGCAGGCGGGCTCGGGCATCGAGTTCCTGCTGCTGGCCTTCGGGCTGGCCTACAAGATCAACCTGCTCAAGAACGAGAAGCTCGCCGCCGAGCGGGCCACCCATGAGCTGCAGCGCTCGCACAACCAGCGGCTGGAGGCCGAGGTGGATGAGCGCACCCGTGAGCTCGAAGCCGCCAACCAGCGGCTCGCCGCCATGGCCCGCACCGACCCCTTGACCGGGCTGCTCAACCGCCGCCAGTTCCATGAGCTCGTTGATGCGGAGCTCCTGCAGCGTCGCCGCAGCGGCCGGGCGCTGCTCTTCGCCGTGATGGATATCGATGCCTTCAAGGCCTACAACGACACCTACGGCCATCAGGCCGGTGACGAGGTGCTCAGGCGTGTCTCCGCGCTGCTGCAGCAACATTTCCGCCGCGCTGGCGACCGTCTGTTCCGCCTGGGCGGCGAGGAGTTCGGCCTGCTGCTGGAGGTCGATACTCTGGACCAGGGCCGGCATGTCATGGAGGCCTTCCGTCAGTCGTTGGAGGACCTCGCCATTCCCCACGTGCAGGCAGAGGGCGGAGTGGTCACCGCCTCCTTCGGGCTGGTCTGCTGCAATGACTTCCAGAGGGTGCCGGATGCCGAACGGCTCTACCGGGAGGCCGACGAGGCGATGTACCAGGCCAAGGACCGCAATCGCAACCGGGTGATGACCCGGGCCATCCTCGGCGAGACGTGAGCGGCGCTCGTGGCGCTCGTGGCGCTTGCGACGATCGTCCGCATGGACAGTCACTTGACGCTGACGTTAACTGGAGGTTTCCAACAACAACCACAACGCCAGGAGCCATCATGACCGCGCCCATCAGCCGCTTTCCCATCCCCGAATCGATCCAGGACCTTCCCGAGGACATCCGCGACGCCATGTTGGCGGTGCAGGAGAAGGCCGGCTTCATCCCCAATGTCTTCCTGATGCTGGCCCACCGCCCGGCCGAGTTCCGCGCCTTCTTCGCCTACCACGACGCCCTGATGGAGCGGGAGGCCGACACCCTCACCAAGGCGGAGAAGGAGATGATCGTGGTGGCCACCAGCGCCCGCAACCGGTGCCTCTATTGCGTAGTCGCCCACGGTGCCCTGGTGCGGATCTACAGCAAGGATCCGCTGCTGGCCGACCAGGTCGCCATCAACCACCGCGTCGCTGGCCTCAGCGAGCGCCACCGGGTGATGCTCGACTTCGCCATGCACAGCGGTCTCGAGGTCGGCGAGCTCACCGACGAGTGGCAGACCCGCCTGTTGGAGGTCGGCTTCACCCAGGACGACATCTGGGACATCGGCGCCATCGCCGCCTTCTTCGGCATGTCCAACCGCCTGGTCACCCTCGCCGGCACCCCGCCCAACGAGGAGTTCTACCTGATGGGCCGGGTGCCGCGGGAGAAGTAACGCCGTTGGCATCCAGAAGGGCTGCCGGTACGCTCGAAGATGAAAAGGGGAATGATGCGAGGCATGTTCAGTGGCGGAGCGTAAGGCATGGAGCGACCAAGACAGGCTGCAGGCGCTGGCGCTCTACTGCCGCCTGAGTTTTGGTCAGTTGCATCGTGAGCGGCCCGAGGTCATTCACCTGGCCGAGCAGATGGGGCGCTCTGCCAGCTCGGTGGCCATGAAGCTCTCCAACTACGCGAGCCTCGACCCAGAGGTACGGGCGCTGGGCAAAAAGGGGCTGTCGGGAGCCTCACGCCAGGATCGCCTGCTGTGGGAGCGCTTTATCGCCGACCCGGAGAGCGTCGCCGCCGAGAGTGAGTCGGCCTGGGTAGAACTCGATCCCTTTGGCGATAGCGCCGAGCCAGATGAGGATTACACCGGCAGCGAGGCCTATGCCCTGCAGCGACGGCGTATTGGGCAGTCGCTATTCCGCAAGGCTGTGATGGTGCGCTACGACACGCGATGCGTGATTACCGGGCTTCGTCACGAGGATCTACTGATTGCGAGCCATATCATGCCTTGGCAGGCGCGCCCAGAGTCTCGCCTCGATCCCGCCAATGGGCTCTGCCTCAACGCGCTCCATGACCGCGCCTTCGATAAGGGACTGCTGGCCATCGACGACCGGGACCGCATTCGCATCTCTCCTGAGCTGACCGGCGCGGCCCCCAACGGCCAGCTCAAGGCGCAGCTCCATGACCTCGAGGGCCAGCCCTTGATCCTGAGCCCTCGCGCCTTTCCAAACCGAGACTATCTCGCCTGGCACTTCCGGGAGTGCTTCCGACGCTGATACCCCCGGCGACCCCTGGCCGCCGGCCCATGGCCTCGCTATGATGCCTCCGGCCCGTCGTGTCGCCGACAGCGGCGGGCCCACACAATTCATTCACTTGTCGCCAGGGGAGTCCCGCCGCATCCGCGGGGGCTGAGAGGGCCAAGCGCCGACCCTGGAACCTGATCCGGTTCATACCGGCGGAGGAAGCGCGACATGCCTTACCTGACGTCTGCCGTGCTCGGCGCGGCGCTCCTGTGCTTTGCCTTTCTGGGCCTGCGGGCCCGCCGGGCCGACGGCCTGCTCGATGACTACGTCACCGCCCGCAACTCCCAGGGCGCCCAGGCCATCGGCCTGTCGTTCCTGGCCTCCAGCATGGGGGCCTGGATCCTCTTCGCGCCGCCGGAGATCGGCGCCTTCGTGGGGCCGGTGGCGCTGGCCGGCTACGCCATCGGCTCGTCGCTGCCCTTTATCGTGCTGGGGCTCTACGGCCCGGCGATCCGTCGCCACCTGCCGGAAGGGCGCAGCATCGGCGAGTTCGCGGAGTCCTGCTACGGCGCCGGGGTGCGGCGCTGGGTCTCCTTCGTCTCGGTGGCCTACATGGCGATCTTCCTGGCCGCCGAGCTCACCGCCATCGGCGCCATCGCCGCGCTGCTCTCCGACGTGCCGCCGGCGCTGGTGATCCTCGGGGTGGCGGTGGTCACACTGGTCTACACCACCCTGGGCGGGCTGCGGGCGAGCCTCGCCACCGACCGCTGGCAGGCCTGGCTGCTGCTGGCCCTGCTGGTGCTGGTGGGCGGCGTGGCCTGGTGGTGGCTGCCGCCGATGCCGGCCGAAGCCGTGATGCCCTCCATTCCCACGAGCAGTGCGCTCTCGGTGGCGCTCACCCTAGTGATCGCCGTCACCGCGGCCAACCTCTTCCATCAGGGCTACTGGCAGCGGGTATGGGCCGCCGAGGATGACCGCGCCCTGGCCCGTGGGGCCCTGCTGGGTGGAGCCAGCAGCCTGCTGGTGGTGATGGCCATCGGTGGGCTCGGCATGCTGGCAGCGATGCACGCGCTGCCCCTGGGCGAGCCGCCGATTCCCTTCTTCGCGCTGCTCTCCGCCGCGCCGGCCTGGCTGGGCTTGCCGGCCCTGGTGCTGGCGGTGACCCTGGTGGCCTCCAGCGTCGATACCCTGCAGAACGCCATCGCCTCCATGGCGGTGGCAAGCGTCGGCCGGCGCGGGCTCTCGGTGCGGGCGGCGCGCCTGGTCACGGTGGCGCTGATGCTGCCGGTGGTGTGGGTGGCCCTGCAGGGCTTCTCGGTGCTGCGCCTCTTCCTGATCGCCGATCTCCTGTGCGCCGCCATCCTGCTGCCGGTGCTGCTGGGCCTGTGGCGGCGCATGTCGCCGCTCGCCGCGGTGGCCGGCGGCGTGGCGGGCCTGCTCGGTGCGGTGCTGCCAGGCTGGATCACCCTGGGAAGCCTCTCCGCCGGCGTGCTGGCCGCCACCTTCCCGGACAGCATCCCGACGCTGCCGCCCTTCCTGGGGGCGCTGGTCGCCTCCACGCTGGTGAGCCTGCTGATCGCCTGGCTTCGCCCGGGGGCGAGATTCCAACCGACACTCCAAGGAGATGCCCGATGACGACTCGAGCCGACTGGACCGCCTGGGCGGCGCAGCAGGACGCGCCGCGCCTCACCGACTGGCTGCGCGAGATCAGCGAGCCCGACTGGTCCGCCACCGTGAACCACCCGCTCTTCGACGCCATGGCCGAGGGTCGCCTCGCCGGCACCGACTTCGCCGCCTACATGGTGCAGGACTACGGCTTCGTGGACCCCTTCACCGCGCTGATCGGCTTCGCCATCGGCCGTGCGCCGAGCATGGCCGACCGGGTGGTGCTGGGGCAGTTCATGGGCATGCTGACCAGCGACGAGAACAGCACCTTCCAGCGCACCTTCGAGGCCTTCGCGGTGCCCGCCGCCCAGCGCCAGGCGCCGCACTACCTGCCCGAGACCCGCGCCTTCCAGGTGCTGCTGCGCGAGACCGGTAGCGCCGGCGGCTATGCCGAGATCCTGGCGGCGCTGGTGGTCACCGAGTGGGTCTATCTGGAGTGGGCGCTGCGTATCACACGCGCAGAGGGGCTGCACCCGCTGGTGGGGGAGTGGATCGACCTGCACGACAACCCCGCCTTCCAGGACTTCGTGGCCTGGCTGCGCCAACGCCTGGACGAGGAGGCGGAAGGGCTCGATGACGCCGCCTTCACCCGCATGGCCGAATGCTTCCGCGAGACCATCGCCAGGGAGCGTGCCTTCCACGACGCCGTGATGCCGCGCTGAGCGGGCTGCGCGGGTAGCCGTCGCCATACCCGCCTTGCTTGCGGTGGGCGTTGCTGAGGGGAAGAGGGGAGGCCCACCCTCAGTCGAGAAAGAGGTCGGCGGGTAGCCCGAAGCGCTGGGTCAGGGCCTTGATCTGGCGAACGTTCAGGCGTCGCTTGCCGTTCAGGATCTCCGAGATCACCGATTGGGTGCCGACTTCCGGCAGGCTCGACTGGTCGAGGCTGTGCCACTGCATCAGGTGGCGGAGCATGTCGGCCCCCCTCACCTCAGGCATCGGGCGATGGGCATCGTCATATTCCTCGATGAGGTCACCCATGTGAGAGGCGAGGCTCGCCAGGGGGTGCTCCTCGTCGTCTCCGACCAGCTCCAGCAGCTCATCGAGCGCTGCGACAAGGGCGTCGTAGTCGTCTTCCGTTTCCGGAGCGCTGAGCAGGGGAGCCACGAAGCGCCAGTGGGCGGCCGCCTGTTGGACGATGCTGGTCATGTTCACTCCTTCCAGGTACCCCTGTCGTATTCGGTATGGTCGAGGATGTGCTGGATATAGATCTTCCTGAATCGATAATGCACCACGGCGATGAGACGAATCTTGTTGCCGCCGATATCGAAGACATGCTGCCGGCCGACCTTGTCGGTGGCGGGAAACAGTGCCTTCATCTCGGCAAAGCTGCCGGGCTCGCTCGACTTCATGAGCCGATACCAGGCATCCAGTGCAGAGGCGGCCTGGGGCCATTTCTGCTTGGCTTCCCAGATGCGCTTCTGGGTGATGACATGCATGGCGTCTGTTCTATCGCACTTTGCGATAAAGAGTAGCGGCAAGCTCGTCTTGTGACAAGGTTGACTGGCGCCGACTACCTGCTCCCGCTGAGTCGCCGGGCGGGACGCATCGATTCCTTGCCGACGTTTCAACCGTCGAGACGTGTTTCTGTCTGCCCGCGTTTTGACGGGTAAGAGTGGCGAGGAAAGGTTGATGACAGACCCAGGCGCCGGCGCTCAGGCCGGCTCGTTCGAGGTCCTGGTGCAGGGGCTGCCGGTGCCGGTACTGGTGGTGGACGGGGAGGGCGACATTCTGCTCGCCAATGAGGCGGCACGGGAGCTCTTCGAGGCGGTACCCGGCGCCGAGCAGGCGAGCCTGAGGGGGCTCTGGTCCGACGCGGACTGCCTCAGGATGCGCGAGAGCTGGACGGCACTCGCGCAAGAAGGTCCAGACGGTATTCTTCAAGGGCCCTTTACCACCCTGTCGGGGCAGGTCGTCGCCGAGGTGCGTGCGCGTCGCCTGATGTGGCAGGGCCGGGAGGTGGTGCAGCTGACCCTGACCGCCCCGCCCCGGGGCAGCGAGCTCGAGAAGACCTCTCTCTATCGGGAAATGTTCAGCACCAACCCGGCGGTAAAGCTGCTGATCGACCCTCGCGACGGCCGTATTGTCGACGCCAATCCGGCAGCGGAGGCCTTCTACGGCTACTCCCTGGCGGAGCTCAAGGGCATGAGTATTTCCGATATCAACTGCCTCGCTCCCGACGAGGTTCGGGTGCGGATGGCGGAAGCGCGCGCCTGCGACCAGCTGTTCTTCGAGTTTCGCCACCGTATCGCTTCGGGCGAGCAGCGCGACGTGCATGTCTATACCGGCCCGGTCACGGTCGGTGACCGCCACTACCTGCACTCCATCATCGTCGATGTTACCGACGAGAAGCGCTATCAGGCCGAACTGGCGGTGGACCACGAGCTGTTTCGCCATCTGCCCGTGGGCGTCTTTCGAAACACGCCGGGCCCCGAGGGGCGCTTCGTGACCGTCAACAGGGCCATGCTGGAGATCTTCGAGGCGGCGTCCGAGGAGGCGCTGCTGGCGGTGCCTGTCTCCCGGCTGTACGACGACCCGGAGCAGCGTCGGCGCTTCAGCGAGCTCCTGATGAGCGAAGGCGCGGTCAACCGCCGGCCGCTGAAGATGCGCTCGCTGAAGGGGCGCACGCTCTGGGTGGAGGTGACCGCGCGACGACGCACCGAGCCGGACGGCAGCCCGGTGTTCGATGGCGTTGTGGAGGATGTGACCGCCCGCAAGGAGGCCCAGGTGATCAAGGAGCGTCTGATTCATCTGCTCGACGCCTCGCCGGACTTCGTCTCCATCACCGACGCCGAGCAGCAGATGGTCTACCTCAACCGGGCGGGCCGCAACCTGGTGGGCCGCAACCTGGTGGGCGAGCTGCCGGGAGACCTCTCCGAGGCCATGGCCATCGCCCACCCCGACTGGGCCAGGCGGCTGATCGAGAGGGAGGGAATCCCCTTCGCCCACCGTCACGGCTACTGGTACGCGGAGACGGCGCTGCGCACCGCGGAGGGCGAGCTGCCGGTATCGCAGCTGATCGTTGCCAGGCGCGATGAGCATGGCGAGCTGGACAGCATCGCCACCATCATGCGCGATATCAGCGAGACCAAGCGCTATCAGGCCGAACTCGAGCACCTGGCCGGCCACGACCCCCTCACCGGTGCGGTCAATCGCGGCCGTTTCCTTGCCCTGCTGGAGCGTGAGCGCATCCAGGCGCGGCGGGCCGAGCTCCCCCTGAGCATGGTGATGCTGGACCTCGACCTCGACCACTTCAAGCGCGTCAACGACGGCTACGGCCACAGCGTCGGCGACGATGTGCTGCGAAAGCTGGTGGCGACCTGCAGGGCGCATCAGCGGGAGGGGGATGTGCTGGCGCGCTGGGGTGGCGAAGAGTTCATGCTGATGCTGCCCGATACGCCGCTGTCAGGCGCCATGGCCCTGGCCGAACGGCTGCGCCAGGCCATCGAGACGACGAGTTTCCACCCCGTGCCTCGGGTGACCAGCAGCTTCGGGGTGGCGGAGGTCTCGCCGTACGAGCCGGAGGTCTGCTGGATGAAGCGCCTCGATGCCGCCCTCTATCGCGCCAAGGCCGAGGGGCGCAACCGTCTCTGCAGCGCCGAGCCTTCGCCGTATGAGACGGCGCCAGGTGCAGGCTCCGACCAGGCATCGTGAGCGACGGCGCTCGGCGCCTCGCTCCCCACGTCGAGCCCACCCCTGATACGCAGCGCCCCCGCCGGTTTACCGGCGGGGGCGCTGCGTGATGGGCCGCTGTGGCGTGATGGTCCGCTGCGGGTCGTCAGCCGCTACCAGCTGCCGCCCATCATGCCCATCATGCCGATGGCGCCGAACAGCATGCCGCCTACGGCGATGGCCAGGTAGATCAGGATCAGGACGCCGAAGATGGTGAAGTAGGTCTTGAGCTTGCCGAGTGCGAACTTCATGTCCCGGGAGTCGCCGCTCTCGAAGACCCGCCCGGCGGCGCCCGCCGCCTGCATCAGCACCCAGCCCGCCCAGATCGGAATCCAGGCCACGATCAGGCCGACGATGGAGAGAGCGGTGAGGATGCCCGAGAGGATCAGCATCACGCCGGTGAGCTGCATCCAGAACTTGCCGCGGTAGAGCGGCTCGATCAGGTCGCGCAGAAGTTCCTGAGAGTTGTGGTCCATGTAACGTTCCTTGTCTGGTGGGCGAATGAAGGGGTGCCGCCGTTGCGATTGGCGCCCAGTACTTTAGCAGTCCCGGAGCGCGCTCGCCCCCTTGGCCCGGAGAGGGGGCGCTACCTGTCGCTGATGCCGCTCCTCTCCCTGCACCGCCATGGCTTCTTGGCATGGTGCGTCGCACCAATTGTAGACATTGTCGCCACTCTGTCCGACATTGTCGGGCTTCCCGGGATCGCTCGAGGTCCCTTGCCTGGTTTTCAAGTATCTGAAAATAAGAGACTCAGTAGGGTTTTTGGCATTCCTGGTGCCTGGCTTGCAACTGCTTGGTGAAAACGTTCATCAAGCCATTCGAGACACCCAGGAGAACACCATGAGCCAAGCCGCCGAAGCCACCGTTTCCGCCACCGTTGCCACCACCGGCTCCGACTATCTGCGCCCCATCGACCGTGACGGCCTGCTGGGCTTCGCCGAGAAGGGCCGCAGCAACCCTGCCACCCGGGGCACCAACAAGGTCCACACCGTCACCGAAGGGCAGTACCGCACCATCAGCCACGTCAGCGGGCACCAGGTGGTGGTGGACGAGCCCCTGCACCTGTTCGGCGAAGATACCGCGCCGGCGCCGGGCGAGATCGTGCTCTCCGGCCTGGGCGGCTGCCTGGCGGTGGGCATCACCGCCGTGGCCACCTGGAAGCAGGTCAAGCTGAGCCGCCTGGAGATCTTCCTGGAGGGGGATATCGGCAACCCCGCCGCCTGGGGAGCCGGCGGCGCCGAGAAGCAGCCTCCCGAGATGGGCTTCCAGGAGATCCGCGTCAAGGTGCTGGTCGAGGGCGACGCCAGCCGCGAGGAGCTCGACGAGATCGTCCGGCACGCCAACTTCTACTCCCCGGTGGCCAACACCATGCGTAACCCCATCCCCTTCAGCATCAGCCTGGCGGACCCGGAATAAGCCGCGCGACCGTACCCCTGAACGCCTGCACGGAGAGATGACCATGATCGAAGCCGCCACTGCCAACGCCGTTCGCCCCGCGCCGCCCCCCGCCCCGGGGCTTCCACCCGGCGACGCCTCGAGTGCCGATATCGTGTCGCGGGTCGAGCGGATCGCCGCCGGCCCCCTGGCCGAGATGGCCGGACGCATCGACCGGGGCCACTACCCGCTGGAGATCATGGCGTCCCTGGGGCGCGCCGGGGGCCTGGGGGCCCACCTGGACCGCCGCGGCCAGCGCTTCGACCAGGCCATCGGCGCCATGGCCGAGGTCAGCCGCCACTGCGGCACCACCGGCTTTCTGGTCTGGGCCCACGATGTCTTCGGCCTCTACCTGGAGCAGTCGGGCAACCCGGCGCTCTGCGGTGACTTCCTGGAGCGCCACGCCCGTGGCGACAGCTTCGGCGGCACGGCGCTCTCCAACCCCATGAAGGCGCTGTCGGGGATCGAGAGCCTGGCGCTGCGGGCCCGGCGGGTCCCGGGGGGCTACCGGGTCAGCGGCACCCTGCCCTGGGTGAGCCATATCGCCGCCGGCCAGTACTGCGGCGCCCTGGCCGGGGTCGAGGGCGCCGACGGCAGCCTCTCCCACGAGATCATGTTCGTGCTGCACTGCCGGGAGGAGGTGGCGCTGCGCCAGTGCCCGGCCTTCTCCGGCATGGAGGGCTCGAGCACCTGGAGCATCACCCTCAAGGACTACTTCGTCGGCGAGGATGAGCTGATCGCCGACCCGGCGCGCCCCTTCATCGCCCGCATCAAGGCCGCCTTCATCCTGCTGCAGACCGGCATGGCGGTGGGGGTCACCCAGGGCAGCATCGACGCCATCCGCGAGGTGGAGCCGGCGCTGGGGCACGTCAACCAGCATCTCGACGAGCGCCCCGACGCCCTGCAGGCGGAGCTGGACGAGCTGCGCCAGCGCGCCCTGACGCTGGCGAAGACCCCCTTCGAGGGCGGCCGCGACTTCCTGCTCGAGGTGCTGGACGCCCGGGTGCAGGGGGCCGAGCTGGCGCTGCGCGCCTCCCAGTCGGCGCTGCTCCACCAGGGGGCCAGGGGCTATCTGATGAGCGCGGCTCCCCAGCGGCGCATTCGCGAGGCGCACTTCGTGGCCATCGTGACGCCGGCCATCAAGCACCTGCGCTGGGAGATGGCGCGCCTGATGCGCGAGGAGATGCCGTCATGAGCGAGGAGCGTCCCTTTCAGCAGTACATCTGCCGCGCCTGCGGCCTGATCTACGACGAGGCGGAGGGCGACCCGGACAGCGGCCTGGCCCCCGGCACTCGCTTCGAGGATATCCCCGACGACTGGGAGTGCCCGCTGTGCGGCGTGACCAAGGCAGACTTCGAGCCCTTCGTGCCGAGGGAGCCGGTGGACGCCGTGGCGGCCGACGCCAGCCCCCGCCGCGTCGGTGCGGTGGTGGTGGGTGCCGGCCTGGCCGGCTGGGCGGCGGTGGAGGCCCTGCGGGCCCTGGATCGCGACCTGCCGATCACCCTGGTGACCGCCTGCTCGGGCGACCGCTACCACAAGCCGGAGCTGTCGGTGGCGCTGAGCCGCGGCCAGAGCGCCGATGACCTGGTAAGGGAATCCGGGAGCGAGGCGGCGCGGCGCCTGGGCGTGCAGCTGCTGCCCCGCACCTTCGTCACCGGCCTCTCGCCGCAGCCGCGCCGTTTGCGCACCACCCGCGGGACCCTGAGCTACACCGGCCTGGTGCTGGCCATGGGCGCCCGGCCGGCGCTGCCCGAGGCGCTGCCCGAGGCGCACTGCTGGCGGGTCAACGACCTGGCCGGCTGGAGCGGTCTGCAGCGGGCCCTGGCCGACGGGCCGGCGCGGGTGGCGGTGGTGGGGGGCGGCATGGTCGGCTGCGAGCTGGCCGAGGATCTCGCCCGGGCCGGTCATCGCGTGAGCCTGCTGGACCGCCACGCCTACCCCCTGGCCGGACTGCTGCCGGAGGCCGCCGGGCGTCGCCTGCTGGCCGCCCAGCGGGCGCTGGGCATCGCGGTGCGCCCGAACGTCGCGGTCGCGGGCGTCGAACGCAACGCGGCGGGGGAGCGGGTGGTGCAGCTGGCCGACGGCGAGCGGCTGGTGGTGGATCAGGTGGTCGCCGCCACCGGGCTTGCCACCGAGCCGCGCCTGGCGCGTCAGGCCGGGCTCGACTTCGCCGGCGGGATCTGCGTCGACGGGCGCACCCTGGCCACCAGCGTGCCCGGCATCTTCGCCCTGGGCGATTGCATCGCCATCGAGGGCCAGCCATGTCGCTTCATCGAACCGCTGGCGCGCCAGGCCGAGGCCCTGGCCCATGCGCTGCTGGAGCGTGACCACCCGGGCTACCGCCACGCGGCGCCGGTGGTGCGCCTCAAGACCCGGCAGCTGCCGATCACCCTGAGCGGCCGGCCGGATCCCGATGCCGACTGGGTCACGGTCAGCGACGACGCGGAGCGGCTCGAGATGGAACAGCGCCAGGGCGAGCGCGTCCTGGCCACCCTGAGCGTGGGCGCCGGCCGCCGCGCCGCCTGACCCCTTGCACAACACCTTCGAGGACAAGCCATGAGCGACAACAATATCTACCGTCCCTACTCGAGCGACTCCCGCCTGGGCGGCTGCAGCTGCGGCCAGCACCAGAGCCAGGCGGACCACGATGCAGCGGCCAGGCAGGCGAGGGCGCAGGACCCCGATACCCTCTCCCGGGACTTCGTGGAGGCGGCGGCGGTCAAGGCACTGTTTCCCCACGATGCCACCCGGCGGCGCTTCCTCAAGGCGGTGGGCATGGGCAGCGCCATGGCGGCCATCGCCAGCGTGCTGCCCATGGAGAGCCTGCAGGCCATGGCCGAGGAGCGCCAGGGGCCGCTGGAGAAGAAGGACCTGCGGGTGGGCTTCATTCCCATCAACTGTGCCACGCCGCTGATCATGTCCGACCCGCTGGGCTTCTACGCCGAACAGGGGCTGAACGTCTCGCTGATCAAGAGCTCGGGCTGGGCCCTGGTGCGCGACCAGATGCTCAACGGCGAGCTGGACGCCTCCCACTTCCTGGCGCCCATGCCGCTGGCCATCTCCCTGGGGCTAGGCTCGTCGCGACAGGCCATGCGCGTGGCCACCATCCAGAACACCAACGGCCAGGCCATCACCCTGGCCATGAAGCACAAGGACAACCGCGACCCGCGCAACTGGAAGGGCTTCCGCTTCGCCATCCCCTTCGAATACTCCATGCACAACTTCCTGCTGCGCCACTACCTGGCCGAGCACGGCCTCGACCCGGACAACGACGTCCAGCTTCGGGTCACGCCGCCCCCGGAGATGGTGGCCAACCTGCGCGCCGGCAACATCGACGGCTTCCTGGGGCCGGACCCCTTCAACCAGCGCGCCGTCTACGACCAGATCGGCTTCCTGCACCTGCTGACCAAGGAGATCTGGAACGGCCACCCCTGCTGCTCCTTCGGCATGTCCGAGGCGTTCATCCAGGAGAATCCCAACACCTTCGCCGCGCTCTATCGGGCGGTGCTCAACGCCTCCGCCATGGCCCGGGATCCGGCCAACCTCGGCACCATCGCCGAGGCGATCTCCACCCCCAACTACCTCAACCAGCCGGAGATCGTCATTCGCCAGGCGCTGACCGGGCGCTACGCCGACGGCCTGGGCGGCATCCAGGACCAGCCCGACCGCTCCGGCTTCGAGCCGATGCCCTGGTACGGCATGGCGACCTGGATGCTCACCCAGATGAAGCGCTGGGGCTACCTGAAGCAGGAGGTGGATTTCAAGGCGCTGGCCGAGGAGGTGTTCCTGATGACCGACGCCAGGCGCCAGATGGCGGAGCTCGGCATGGCCGAGGCGGAGCAGGAGCCGCTGGATGGCTACCCCAGCTTCGAGATCATGGGCCGCACCTTCGACCCCCATCGGGCCGACGAGTATCTGCAGAGCCTGCCGCTGTCGCGGGCCTGAGCCCGACAGCCGACTGAATCGAGGATGACACCATGGACAAGACACTGAAACTGCGCGCCGGGCTGCTCTCCTGCCTGCTGCTGCTGGTGCTGGTCGGCATCTGGCATGCGGCGACCCAGGTCACCGCCAGCGGTGGCGGCGAGGCGCTGGACCCGGAGTACGCCATGCTGATGGGGCTCTCCGCGGAGAGCGAACGCAGCTCCGGCTTTCCCACCCCTGGCAAGTTCGCCTCCAGCGCTCTGGGCCACCTGGCCAGCCCCTTCTACGACAACGGCCCCAACGACAAGGGCATCGGCATCCAGCTCGCCCACTCCCTGTGGCGGGTGGCGGCGGGCTTCCTGCTGGCCATGGCGGTGGCCATCCCCCTGGGATTCGTGATCGGCATGTCGCCGCTGCTCTACCAGACCCTCAACCCCTTCATCCAGGTGCTCAAGCCCATCTCGCCGCTGGCCTGGATGCCCATCGCCCTCTACACCATCAAGGACTCCACCATCTCGGCCATCTTCGTGATCTTCATCTGCTCCATCTCGCCGATGCTGGTCAATACCGCCTTCGGCGTGGCGGGGGTGCGCAAGGGCTGGCTGGACGTGGCGCGGACCCTGGAGGTGAACCCCCTGCGCAAGGCCTTCCGGGTAATCCTGCCCGCCGCGGCGCCCACCATCATCACCGGCATGCGCATCTCCATGGGCATCGCCTGGCTGGTCATCGTCGCCGCCGAGATGCTCGTGGGCGGGACCGGGATCGGCTACTTCGTCTGGAACGAGTGGAACAACCTGTCGCTGAACAACGTGATCTTCGCGGTCCTGATGATCGGCCTGATCGGCATGCTGCTGGACCTGATGTTTGCCCAACTGCAGAGGAAGGTGACCTATGTCGAATGATGTGAAAGACAGCGAAGTGCCCTTCGTCAAGGTGGAGGGCCTGGCCAAGCAGTATCGCAGCGATCTGCCGCCGGTGTTCGAGAACGTGAGCTTCTCCATCCACAAGGGCGAGTTCATCTGCATCATCGGCCACTCGGGATGCGGTAAGAGCACCATCCTCAACGCCCTGGCCGGCCTGGAGCAGGCCAGCCGCGGGGGCATCGTGATGGACGGCAAGGAGGTGGACGGCCCGAGCCTCGATCGCGGCGTGGTGTTCCAGGGCCATGCGCTGCTGCCCTGGCTGAGCGTGGAGGAGAACATCGCCTTTGCGGTGCGCTCCCGCCATCCGGGGTGGTCGCGCAACCAGGTGGCCGAGCACGGCGCCCGCTTCCTGAAGATGGTGGGCCTGGCGGGGGCGGAGAAGAAGAAGCCCGCGGAGCTCTCCGGCGGCATGAAGCAGCGGGTCGGCATCGCCCGGGCCTTCGCGGTGGAGCCCAAGATGCTGCTGATGGACGAGCCCTTCGGCGCCCTGGACGCCTTGACCCGGGGCGTGATCCAGGACGAGCTGCTCAGGATCTGCGCCGATACCCGTCAGACGGTCTTCATGATCACCCACGACGTGGACGAGGCGATCCTGCTGGCCGACAAGATCCTGCTGATGAGCAACGGCCCCCGGGCCCATATCGCCGAGATCGTCATCAATACGCTGCCCCGGGAGCGGCAGCGGGAGACGATGCACCACGACCCCCAGTTCTACCGGCTGCGCAACCATCTGGTGGACTTCCTGGTGCACCGCTCGAAGAAGCTCCAGGAGACGCGCGACCTCAAGGCCGCCTACGGCGAGCCCAGGGTGGTGCGGCCGGGGCTCGACTCCCTGAAGGTCGTCGCCTCCCGGGATGATGAGCCGCCGACGAATACGCCCCGCCGCGCCGCGGCAGGCCCGGCCTGAGGCGGGGATGCTTCCCGCTCGGCCTCTTTTACCCAGTACCCCTCGATGAGTGACCAGGAGAAACCACGATGATTACCGACCGTAAGCAAGTGACCGAGATGATCCTCTCCGCCAAGGTGAGCAAGGGCGTGAAGTGGAGCGACGTGGCCCAGGCCGTGGGCCTGAGCAAGGAGTGGACCACCGCCGGCTGCCTCGGCCAGATGACCTTCAACAAGCAGCAGGCCGAGGTGCTGGGCGAGATCTTCGACCTGCCCGACGAGGCGGTGGCCTGGCTGCAGGTGGTGCCCTACAAGGGGTCGCTGCCCACCGAGGTGCCCAGCGACCCGCTGATCTACCGCTGGTACGAGGTGGTCAGCGTCTACGGCACCACCATCAAGGAGCTGATCCACGAGGAGTTCGGCGACGGCATCATGAGCGCCATCGACTTCTCCATGGATATCCAGCGCGAGGAGAACCCCAACGGCGACCGGGTCAAGGTGGTGCTGTCGGGCAAGTTCCTGCCCTACAAGAGCTACTGAGCCGGCGTCGACCAGAGAACAGGCGCCGTGAGGCGTGATGTCTTGCCCCCGGCCCGGCCGGGGGCACCTGCGTTGCGGGAGGAGCGACATGGAGAGGGAGTGCGAGACGGAGACAGGCCGGGTTTCGCGGCAGCGGAGCGGACGCCGGGCCGAGGAGCCCGACAGCGAGCGCTCTCCCGCCTTCTGGCGGGCCCAGGAGATGCTGCTGCTGCAGCAGGTGATGGCGCTGGCGGGGCGCAAGACGGACCCGGGGCCGGCGCTCCAGGAGATGCTGCACCTGCTGTCGGAGCTGCTGGGACTCAACCGGGGGCGGATCGTGCTGCTGGACGCGGCGGGCCGCCACGGCGAGATCCGCTACGCCTACGGGCTGACCCGGGAGGAGGTCTCCCGGGGCCGCTACGGGCTCCACGAGGGGATCACCGGCCGGGTGCTGGCCACCGGCCAGCTGATGGTCTGCCAGAATATCGACCGCGACCCGCTCTTCCTGGGGCGGATGGTGGCGCGCAGCCGGCTGCCGGAGGGCCCGGTCTCCTTCATCGCCCAGCCGATCCGGGTGGCCGAGCGCACCCTGGGGGTGCTGGCCTGCCACCGGATACGGCGCCGCCCGCGCCCCCTGGCGGATGACCTGCAGATGCTCAAGCTGCTGGCGGCCTATGCCGGCCAGCTGCTGCAGCTGCACGCCCAGATGCAGGCGCGCACCGAATCTCTCCGGCAGCAGAATCGGCTGCTCTCCCGGGCGCTGGCCTCCAGCGCCAGCCGCTACGGCATCGTCGGCAGCTCCCCGCGGCTGCTCCAGGCGGTGACGGAGCTCGAGCAGGTCTCCGACTCCACCGCCAGCGTGCTGCTGCTGGGGGAGTCGGGCACCGGCAAGGAGCTCTTCGCCCGGGCCCTGCACCTGGCCAGCCCGCGGCGGGAGGCGCCCTTCATCAAGGTCAACTGCGCGGCGATTCCGGAGACCCTGTTCGAGTCCGAGCTCTTCGGCTACGAGAAGGGCGCCTTCACCGGCGCCCAGTCGCTGCGCCAGGGCTCCTTCGAGCAGGCCGACGGCGGCACCCTCTTTCTCGACGAGATCGGCGAACTGCCCCTGGCCATGCAGACCAAGCTGCTGCGCACCCTGCAGGAGGGGTCGATCACCCGGCTGGGCGGTAAGAGTGAACTCGCCATCGACGTGCGTCTGGTGGCGGCCACCAACCGCCACCTCGAGGAGGAGGTGGCCCGGGGCGCCTTCCGCCAGGACCTCTACTACCGGCTCAACGTCATCCCGATCCGGCTTCCCTCCCTGGCCGAGCGCAGCGGCGATATCCCGGCCCTGGCGCTGCACCACCTCAACCGGATCAACCAGGCCAACCAGCGCAACGTCCACCTCACCGGCGGGGCGCTGGAGCGCCTGCAGGCCTACCCCTGGCCGGGCAATATCCGCGAGCTGGGCAACGTGATCGAGCGCATGGTGCTGCTGACCGATCGGGCGGCCCTGGAGGCGGAGGACGTGGAGCGCTTCCTCCCCGGGGAGCAGGAGATGGCGGCCGGGGCGCCGGGGGGTGGTGCCGCGGGCGGGCCGCTGCCGGGGGAGGGCGGGGGCCCCTTTCCGGGCGCCACCGCGACGGTCGCCGACGTACGCCCCTATGTGCCGGCTACCTCCCACAGCCCCGAGGCGCTCTGCCACGCCCTGCGGCGCAGCGGGGGCAACAAGACCCGTGCCGCCCAGCTGCTGGGGCTGACGCCTCGCCAGTTCAGCTACCGCTGGAACAAGCTGGGGCTCGCCGACTAGCCAGGCCGGCGGCTATGGACAGCCCGGGGCTCGAGGTCCACCCTCTGGGGGTTACCCCATCTTCACAAGGAGCCCCGCCATGAGCGACACCCCCAAGGCCCCCCGCCGCCGCCACTCCGCCAAGGTGGTGGACGGCCCCGGGAAGGCGGCCAGCCGCGCCATGCTGCGCGCGGTGGGCTTTCGTGATGAGGACTTCGCCAAGCCCCAGGTGGGTATTGCCTCCACCTGGAGCATGGTCACGCCCTGCAACAGCCATATCGGCGAGCTGGCCGAGCACGCCCGGGACGGCGCCGACGCCGCCGGCGGCAAGGGGGTGATCTTCAACACCATCACCATCTCCGATGGCATCGCCAACGGCACCGAGGGCATGAAGTACTCGCTGGTGTCGCGGGAGGTGATCGCCGACTCCATCGAGACGGTGGCCTGCTGCGAGGGCTTCGACGGCCTGGTGGCCATCGGCGGCTGCGACAAGAACATGCCGGGCTGCCTGATGGGCCTGGCGCGGCTGAATCGGCCGAGCGTCTTCGTCTACGGCGGCACCATCCTGCCCGGCAAGGGCCACACCGACATCGTCTCGGTGTTCGAGGCCATGGGCGCCCACAGCCGCGGCGACATCGACCTGATCGAGCTCAAGCAGATCGAGGAGACCGCGATCCCCGGCCCCGGCTCCTGCGGCGGCATGTACACCGCCAACACCATGGCCTCGGCCATCGAGGCGCTGGGCATGAGCCTGCCGGGCAGCTCGGCGCAGAACGCCGTCTCCAACGACAAGCGCGAGGACTGCGAGGCGGCCGGTGCCGCAGTGCTCGCGCTGCTCGAACGTGACATCAAGCCCTCGGACATCATGACCCGGGAGGCCTTCGAGAACGCCATCACCGTGGTGATCGCGCTGGGCGGCTCCACCAATGCGGTGCTGCACCTGATCGGCATGGCGCGCACCGTCGGGGTGGACCTCGCCCTCGAGGACTTCACCCGCATCGGGCGGCGCGTGCCGGTGGTGGCCGACCTGCGCCCCAGCGGCCACTACATGATGAGCGAGCTGGTCGCCATCGGCGGCATCCAGCCGCTGATGAAGACCCTGCTCGATGCCGGCCTCTTGCACGGCGACTGCCTGACGGTGACCGGCAGCACACTCGCCGAGAACCTGGCCAATGTCGCCCCCTATCCCGACGACCAGAAGATCATCGCGGCGCTGGATGCGCCCCTCAAGGCGGAGAGCCACCTGCGCATCCTCTTCGGCAACCTGGCGCCGGAGGGGGCGGTAGCCAAGATCACCGGCAAGGAGGGCACCCGCTTCTCCGGCACCGCCCGGGTGTTCGGCTCCGAGGAGGAGGCCCAGGCGCGCATCAACGACGGCACCGTGGTGGCCGGGGACGTGGTGGTGATCCGCTATGAGGGCCCGAAGGGCGGGCCGGGCATGCGCGAGATGCTCACGCCCACCTCGGCGATCATGGGCCGCGGGCTCGGCAGCGAGGTGGCGCTGATCACCGACGGGCGCTTCTCCGGTGGTAGCCACGGCTTCGTGGTCGGCCACGTGACCCCAGAGGCCTTCGACGGCGGCCCGCTGGCGCTGGTGGAGGATGGCGATGTGATCACCATCGACGCCGAGGCCGACACCATCGAGGTCGACCTCTCCGACGAGGAGCTGATGCGCCGCCGCCGCCGCGCCGCCTGGCAGCAGCCGGCGCCGCGCTACACCCGCGGGGTGCTGGCCAAGTACGCGAGGACCGTCAGCTCCGCCAGCACCGGGGCGGTCACCGACGCCTTCGACTGAGCCCCCGCGGCTGACAGGAGCGCCAACGACAGCGCCCCCGCCGGTTTCCCGGGGGGGGCGCTCTGCCTTTCAGTGGTTTATCCAGGCTCGGTTGGTTCGGGCGCGGCGGGTTCAGGCCTTGCGGACCCTCACCGGCAGGCCCTGGCGCACGCTGGCGCCGCTGATGGGCTCGAGCCAGGTGCCGTCCACGTTGCGGGTCGGGTCCCGGAAGCCCAGGTCGTTGATGTTGATGCCGGCGCGCAGCCAGGGCATGTCCGGCTGGGACTCGCCGTCGATCACATGCGGCGTGGCGCCGAGATCCCGGTGGCCGTAGCCGTGCTCGATGCCCAGTGACCCCGGCATCACGCTCTCGCTGACCAGCGCCAGGCCCACCACGCTGCCGCCGGGGCTCTCGATGCGGACGGTATCGCCGTGGCTGATGCCGTAGCGCTCGGCGTCCTGGCGATGCATCTGCACGGGGTTGTAGGGCTTGATCATGCGCAGCCGCTCGTTGCCGATGGCGTAGGAGTTCATCAGGTTGGATTTGAACGAGAAGGCGAGCAGCGGCCACTCCTCCTCGAGGAACACCTCACGCATGGTCTGCTGGTTGGCCAGCAGCGGCAGACTGTGGCCGGGCACGCCGCGGTTGGGCTTGCCGCTCATGGTGTCGATGCTGGTGCCCACCACCTCGTTGTAGACGCACAGGGTGCGGCGCCAGGCGTTGGTCAGCCGCTCGCCGCGGAAGTGGTCGCTGGCGTCCTGGAAGCGCCCGCCGCGAGCGTAGAGGTAGGCCACCCGGCCACGCTCCTCTTCCTTGAGGGTGCGCTCGAGCCGCGGCAGCAGCGGGGCGAGCCCGGCGTGGGCGATGTCGCTCTCGTCGGCCTCGGGCAGCGGCTCGTCCATGTAGGCGATGTTGGCCGCGGCGCGCAGGTAATAGTCCTCGGCGCGGTTGAGCGGGTGCAGGTGGCCGTCGGCATCCGGGATCGCCTCGTCGCCGAAGCCGGAAAGGCCCAGGCGCCGGGCCACGGCGATGAAGAAGCTGTCCTGGCACACCGGCTCGCCCTCGGCGGTCTTCTGCTGGCGCGGCTCCACCACCGGCCAGCAGGCGGTGGTCAGCCGGCCCAGCGTGCCCTTCCAGGCGCCGGTGAAGCCCCACACCTCATACATCACCGAGTCGGGCACGATGTAGTCTGCGTAGCGGTTGGTCTCGTTGATGAAGCCATCCACCGCCACGAAGAGCCCCAGGCGCTTCGGGTCCTTGAGCTTGTCGGCGATCATCGCCTCGAGCCCGGCCTGGCCGTAGATGGGGTTGGCCATGCAGCCGATCAGCGCCTTGATCGGGTAGGGGTAGCCGTCCAGCGCCGAGGGCAGGTGCTCGGTGAGGGTGGGCGGGGCGAAGGAGCGCCACGGCGCCTTGGCCGGGTAGGGGTTCTCGCCGGCCTCTACCTTGCGGCGGTACTCCGAGGAGCGCTCGTAGGGGAAGCGCGAGCGGGAGAGGAAGACGCCCTGGGGGCCGCGCTTGCCGGGGAAGTCCACCAGGTCGTAGCGGGGGCCCTGGCTGAAGCCGTTGAACTGGCCCCCGCCCACGGCGCTGCCGCCCTTCATGTTGTAGTTGCCGGCCAGCAGGTTGAGCATCTGCACCGCGAAGGCGGCGTAGAAGCCGTTGCCCGACATCATGCCGCCGTGGCAGTTGACCACGGCGCGGCGGCCGTGGCTGGCGTAGCGTTCGGCCAGCTCGACGATGGTGGCCTCGGGGATGCCGCAGTGCTCGGCGTAGGTGGCCAGGTCGTACTCGTTGGCCGACTCCCGCAGCAGGGTCATGCTGCTCTTCACCCGCACGGTGCTCCCAGGCCCTTCCGACGAACCGGCGAGCTCGACCTCGCGGTCGACGAAGAGCTCGGCGGCCATCGCCTCCTCGCCGTGAACGAGCTTGCCGTCGACCACCACCAGGGGGGCATCGGCGTCGCTTCCGGCCTCGGCCAGGCCCAGGTCGCTGGCCATCAGAAAACGGCCGCGGCGGGGGTGGTTTTCGGTATCGATCACCAGGTGGGTGGCGTTGGAGTGGGTGGCCTCGCCGGCGGCGTCCGCGGCAGCCTTGCCGGGCAGCTCGAGGAACGCCCGTGCATAGCCCTCGTTGTCCAGCAGCCACTGGATGATGGCCATGGCGAAGGCGCTGTCGGTGCCGGGGCGGATCGGCACCCAGCGGTTGTGGGCGGCGGCGTGGGAGGCGGCGGCGTTGAGCGCCGGGTCCACCACCACGTACTCCAGGGTGCCCTCGGCGCGCGCCTTGGCGATCAGCCGGCCCTGGCGCTTGAAGGGGTTGCCCGCCTGGCTCGGCGCGGTGCCGATGTACATGATGAAGCGGGCGTTCTGGATGTCCGGCTTGACGTGGGCGTTGGCGCCCAGGTCGTTCATCACGGCACCGGAGCCCATGCGGAAGGCCAGTCCGCAGTAGGAGCCGTGGTGGCCGTAGTTGCGGGTGGCGAAGCCGTTGAGGGTGAAGCGCTTGAGCAGCTCCGAGCGGCCGTAGTCGGTGGCCTCCATCACCATCAGCTGGTTGGCCTTCGGGCCGTACTCCGGGTTCTCCGGGTCGATGAGGGTGTCATGGTCGTGGATGGCGCGCAGGCCGTCCACGTGGCCCTCGCCGAACAGGTCGCCGCCCTCGCAGATCTCCTCGATCAGCTGCTCGAAGGAGATCTTCTGCCACTGGCGCTCGCCGCGCTCGCCCACCCGCTTGAGGCAGTGGTCGATGCGGAAGGGGCTCTCCAGCTGGCTCATCATGGCGTTGCCGCGGGCGCAGGCGGTGGAGCGGTTGACCTGGCCCTGGCCGCCGTAGGCGCTGACGTGGCGCAGCGCCTCGGCCACCGGGGTGCGCATGGGCAGGTGGTCGTCGGCGGAGAGCGGGTGGTAGGGGTTGCCGGAGACACGCAGCACCCGGTCGCTCTCGCTGTCGACGCGCACCCGCACGCCGCACTGGGTGGTGCAGCCGTAGCAGATGGTGAAGGCGGTGCGCTGGTCCGGGTTGAGGGTCAGTTCGCCGCTGTCGAGGTCGACCCGATACTCCGGCGCCAGGGAGTTGCCGTGGATCGGGTGCTTCGGCGTCTCGCCGGCGCTGCCGGTGACGCCCTTGGCCATCTTGGCCAGGGGGGCGGAGTAGCCGGCGACGAAGGTGGCGGCACCGCCGGCGGCGACGGCACCCTTCATGAAGCGGCGGCGTGAGGTATCGACGGGGGACTTAGCCATGGCGGGGCGCTCCTTCCATGTTGTGTGCGGCGCGCTTGGCGTCGGGGTGTGCGGTGCTTTCGGATGACGCTGTGCTGTCCGAGAGCGAGACGTCGGCGGCGCTGCCGCCCTGGCGCGCCTGGCGCCAGGGGATCAGCAGGTCGATCACCAGGACCGCGGCGAGCCACAGGCCGAAGGTGCCGACGATGCCGAGGATGCCGGAGGAGCCGGCGGGGATGCCGTAGTGGTGGAAGCCGGCGCTGTTGCGGGCCACGTGCTGCACGTCCATCAGCACCACCCAGCGGAACATCCAGCCCATGTGGATGGCCACCAGGCCCAGCACCCAGGCCCAGGCGAAGAGGGCCGGGCGGCGGGCGGCGGGGCGGGTGAGCAGGTAGAGCACGGCGCCGAACAGGGCCACCCCGGTCAGGCCGCCCCAGAGGGCGGTGCTGCGCCAGGAGGGGCTTGCGCGCACCGAGTCCAGCGCCGCGGCCACCGAGCCGACGTTGGCGTTGATGCCGTCCAGGAACCAGCTGCCGGCGACGATCCCGGCCACCAGGCAGGCGCCCAGCAGCACCCTGAGCATCTGGCCGCTGCTGGCCTGGTCACGCAGGCCGCTGACCCGGTTGAGCACCAGGATCAGGCCGGCGGCGGCGATAAAGCCGGTGGCGACCAGCATCGGCGGCAGCCAGACGGTGTTCCACAGCGGGCGCGCCTTGACCACGGCAAGCTCGGCGCCGGTATAGAGCATGATGCCGGTGGAGAGCGCCAGGGTGCCCAGGCCCACCAGCACCAGCGCCGCGCGCGGGGTAGGGGCGGAGCCGAACGACAGCAGGCGGGCGGCGAGGCCCGGCAGGCCGGGTGCCTGGCGGCTGGCCTGCAGCGCCGGTCGCCAGGCCAGCCAGGCGAGCAGCAGCACGCCCACCACGTAGAGCGGCAGCAGCAGGCTGCCGATGGACATCCAGGAGCTCGAGGTGGCGTAGGCGTAGAAGTGCCAGAAGCGCAGCGGCTGGTGCAGGTCGGCGAGCAGCGCCACCGGGGCCACCAGGGTCGTGGTCAGGCAGGCCAGCATCGCCAGGCGCGCGGTGGGCAGCCAGCGCTGCCTGCCGAACACCAGCGCCGGTGCCGCCAGCCACAGGGTGGCGTAGGAGAGCGCGATCAGGAAGAAGTACTGCACCGCCCAGGGGTACCAGGCGATGGCGTAGCGGGGCGCGAGCAGCTCAATGGCCATGGAATTCATAACCCATCTCCTTGCCGTGGGGGTCGAGGACTTCCAGGGCCACCGGCTCGGCGAGCGGGCGCGTGATGAAGCGCTCGTCCATGCCGAGGTAGAAGACCTGGGGCAGGGTGTTCTTTTCAGGCTGCAGCACCATCAGCTCGTCGCGGTGCTCCGCGATCATGCGGCTGATCTGGCTTTCAGGGTCGCGCATGTCGCCGATGATCCGCGCGCCGCCCACACAGCTCTCCACGCAGGCCGGCAGCAGGCCGGCTTCCAGGCGGTGGGCGCAGAAGGTGCACTTGTCGGCGGTCTGGGTCCTGTCGTTGATGAAGCGGGCGTCGTAGGGGCAGGCGTTGACGCAGTAGGCGCAGCCCACGCAGCGGTCGCTGTCCACCACCACGATGCCGTCCTGCTGCTGGTAGGTCGCCTGGACCGGGCAGACCGGCACGCAGGGCGGGTTCTCGCAGTGGTTGCACAGGCGCGGCAGCATGAAGGTGGCAAGCTCGCCGGTCTCCTGATGCTCCACCTCGTACTGGGAGACGGTGGTGCGGAACTTGCCCAGGGGGGCGTCGTTCTCGATATGGCACGACACGGTGCAGGCCTGGCAGCCGATGCATTGGCGCAGGTCGATGAGCATGCCGTAGCGCTTGGTGGGGTCGCCTTCTCGGCGGGGCGGCTGGCTGTTGATGCCGGCGCTGGCAACGCTCGAAAGCGGTATCAGGGCGGCACCCGCGCTGAGGCGAGCGAGCTGGCCGAGAAGGGAGCGGCGAAGGTGGTCCATGGCGCCTCCGGTGGCCTGGGTGTCGCGGGGGATCGCCCCGCGGCGGGATAAGAGGGTGACACCGGAAAGCCTACCTGCGACCAAGGTCGAGTGGCTTGATATGCATCAAGAGATGATTAGCAAGCTCTTAATGCTCGCTTAATGTTGCCGCAAGTGGCTGGCAGCCAAGGGAAAGCATCACGCCCCGCCGGTGACCCGGCAGGGCGTGATAGGAGAGGGGGGGGGGCGGCGTCAGTGGGCCGTCGGCTCCGGGTCGATGGTGCGGTAGAGAATCTGCAGCTCCTCGACGGAGAGATGCTCCAGACGGCCGGAGAGCAGATCGCTGACCTTCTGGGCCGGCAGGCCGGCACGGCGGGCGATCTCTCGGCAGCCGAGGTCGGAGACGGCGATCAGCCGAGTCACGATGCGCATGAGGCGTGTACGTTTTTCCAGGTCCCTGACGTCGAGGTCAGGGCTACTTCGCGGGGGGTCGAGTTGGTCCGCGGCTTGGGTGTGACGTGCAGTACTCATGATGCTCCAGTGGGCGATTGCGACATGCACACTATGGGGTCTCTTCGGCGATTTTGCCAGTGTCGATTCGATGATGCTTTGGTGGCAGCAAGAAGACGCCGCAGGAGCAGGCTCAGGTGCGCTGCAGGCAGCGCGTCAGCACGTGGCGCAGGCGTACCGCTTCGCTGGCCAGGGTGTTGCCGGAGAGCATGCCGATGCCGAGGATCAGGCCGCTGCGCGGGTCGTCGGGGGCGCAGGCCGGGCTCAGCGGGCGGGTGATGAGGTGGGATTGCAGCAGGCGGCTGGCGACGCGCCGGTCATCCACCTCCGGCGCGAACTGCACGCAGAGGCTGATGGAGTGGCTGGGCGGGGAGACGTGGAGCACGCCGGGCACCTGCACCAGCTGGTCGTGCATCACCTGCTGGCGGGCCAGGTAGTCGCGTTGGATACGGCGGTACCAGGCGTCCAGCTCCCCCTCGGCGATGAACTGGGCCAGGGCGGCCTGGTCCAGCAGGCGCCCCTCGCGGAACACCTCGCTGCGCAGCTGGTTGAGTGGCGCCACCCGCGACCGGGGGGCCACCAGGTAGCCCAGGCGCAGGCCGGGGAACATCAGCTTGGAGAAGGAGCCGACCAGCAGGTGCCGGGGCGAGCGGCCGTCGAACATCAGGTTGGCGCCATCCTCGCCGGTGAACTCGTAGTCATCCTCCAGCACGAAGTCGGGCGCGAGGCGCGCGCAGAGCGCCTGCCGGTGCGCTCGGGAGGTGGGCACGCTGAGCGGGTAGTGGTGCGAGCCGGTGAAGTAGGCCAGCCGCACCGGGGCGTTCGCCTCCCCGGGGGCGTGGCCCGCCTCCGGGGACCAGGCGAGCTGGTCGACCCTGGCGCCCACGGCAGTGAAGACGTTGCGCGCCCCCCAGTAGCAGGGGGACTCCATCAGCACCCGGTCACCCACGTCGGTGAGCGCCAGGGCGCACAGCTCGATGCCGTTGTGGGTGCCCTCGGTGATGATGATCTGGTCGGTCTCGCACTCCAGCCGGCGCCAGCGCCACAGGAAGTCGCGGATGGCGCGCTTGAGCGGGCCGTAGCCGCCGCCGGAGTAGGAGAGCAGCAGGGCGTTGCGCGGCACGGTGACGCTGGCATAGAGCTCGCGCCACTTGGCCATGGGGAACTGGGTGATGTCCGGGATGCCGGGCATGAAGGCGCCGCTCTGGATGGCGCTGGCACTGGGGGCGTCCAGGATGGCGGCGGCCCGGGTCGAGAGGCGCGGGGCGGCGTCGGCCGGCGTCGGGTCCGGCGTGACCGGGCGGCGAGTCCAGGTGCCCTGGCCCTGCCCGGTGAAGATGAGCCCCTCCTCCCCCAGTCGCCGCATGGCCTGGGCCAGGGTGTCGCGCGCGACCTTCAGCTCCTGGCAGAGCAGCCGGTGGGAGGGCATCCGGCTGCCGTCGAGCCAGTCGTGCAGGATCGTCAGGCGCAGGGCCTGCTCGATGCGTACGCCCTTGCCCAGGCGTTCGGGCTGCTGGCTGACGCGGGCGAGAAGCGGGGCGAGGGAGACCTGGGGCGGCATGGCGGTGGCAACGGTGGCGCGGTGTGTGGCGATTATCCCCTGCGGGTGAGGATTGGTCCACCTGGCCGGGGAAGTGGTCCATAGGTGGCGGGTCGCCTTGCTGCTAGCGTGCTTCCCCATACCGACAAGAGGAGACCCCCATGACGCTGATCGACTCGCTGTTGATCGACGGCACGGCCGCCGCCCTGGTGGGCGAGGCCTGGCTGACCGGCAGCGCAAGCTTCCCCGTGACCAACCCCGCCACCGGTGAGCGGCTGGCCCAGGTGGCCGACCTGGGTGCCGACGAGACCCGCCAGGCGGTGGCCGCCGCCGAGGCGGCCGGCGCCGCCTGGAAGAAGACCACGGCCAAGGAGCGCGCCGCCCTGCTGCGCGCCTGGTTCCTGCGCATCCAGGAAGAGGCCGAGGGGCTGGCCGAGCTGATGACCCTGGAGCAGGGCAAGCCGCTGGCGGAATCCCGCGGCGAGGTGACCTACGGCGCCAGCTTCATCGAGTACTTCGCCGAGGAGGCCAAGCGCATGGCCGGCGAGACCCTGCCGACCCATGCCGCCGACAAGCGCCTGCTGGTGCTGCGCGAGCCGATCGGCGTGGTGGCGGCCATCACGCCCTGGAACTTCCCCATGGCGATGATCACCCGCAAGTGCGCCCCGGCCATCGCCGCCGGCTGCACCGTGGTGATCAAGCCCGCCGAGGCGACCCCGCTCACCGCCCTGGCCCTGGCGCGCCTGGCCCGCGAGGCCGGCATCCCGGCCGGGGTGATCAACGTGGTCACCGCGGCGAGCCCCGCGGCGGTGGGCGAGGTGCTGACCACCGACCCCCGCGTGCGCAAGGTCTCCTTCACCGGCTCCACCCCGGTGGGCAAGAAGCTGCTGGCCCAGTGCGCCGGCACCGTCAAGAAGGCCTCCATGGAGCTCGGCGGCAACGCCCCCTTCATCGTCTTCGACGACGCGGACCTCGACGCCGCCGTGGCCGGAGCCATCGCCTCCAAGTACCGCAACGCCGGCCAGACCTGCGTCTGCACCAACCGCTTCCTGGTCCAGGAGGGAATCTACGACGCCTTCGTCGAGGCCCTGGCCGCGAAGGTCGCGGCGATGCCGGTGGGTGACGGCCGCGAGCCGGGCGTGATGATCGGCCCGCTGATCAACCAGGCCGCCGTCGACAAGGTACAGCGTCACGTGGATGACGCCGTGGCCAAGGGCGGGCGGCTGCTGTGCGGCGGCACCCTCCATGCGCTGGGCCAGAGCTTCTACGCCCCCACCGTGATCGCCGATGCCACTCCGGAGATGGCCGTGGCCAGCGAGGAGACCTTCGGCCCGCTGGCGCCGGTGTTCCGCTTCCGCGACGAGGAGGAGGCGATCGCCATGGCCAACGATACCCCCTTTGGCCTGGCCGCCTACTTCTACGCCCGGGACTACCGCCGCATCTGGCGCGTCATGGAGGGGCTCGAGTACGGCATGGTCGGCGTCAACGAGGGGATCATCTCCACCGAGCTTGCCCCCTTCGGCGGCGTCAAGGAGTCGGGCCTCGGCCGCGAGGGCTCGCGCCACGGCCTCGAGGAGTTCACCGAGCTCAAGTACGTCTGCGTGGGCGGGCTCTGAGCCCGCCGTGTCACCCACTCTCTGCCAGGATCTCACCATGACCCAGACCTTCACCAACGCCGAGCTCAACGAGCTCAAGAAGCGCTTCGTGGCCAACGGCGCCGCCCCCCCCACCGCCCAGTTCGTGGCCCGCGCCGAGAACGCCGAGCTGTGGGACGAGGATGGCCAGCGCTGGATCGACTTCGCCGGCGGCATCGGCGTGCTCAACCTGGGCCACCGCCACCCGCGCATCGTCAAGGCCGTGCAGGACCAGCTCGAGCGCGTCATGCACACCTGCTCGGCGGTGCTCTCCTACGCCCCCTATATCCAGCTCTGCCAGCGGCTCTGCGAGAAGGCCCCAGTCAAGGGCCCGGAGCGCAAGGCGATGCTGGTCAACACCGGCGCCGAGGCGCTGGAGAACGCGGTCAAGATCGCCCGCGCCGCCACCGGCCGCTCCGGCGTCATCACCTTCGACGGCGCCTTCCACGGCCGCACCATGATGACCCTGGCCATGACCGGCAAGGTGCTGCCCTACAAGAACGACTTCGGCCCGATGCCGGGTGACGTCTATCGCGCGCCTTACCCCAACCCGCTGCACGGCATCAGCGACGAGATGGCCCTGGCGGGCATCGAGAAGCTCTTCAAGACCGACATCCCGGCTCATCGGGTGGCGGCCATCGTCATCGAGCCGGTGCAGGGGGAGGGCGGCTTCTATATCGCCTCGCCCGAGTACCTCAAGGCGCTGCGCGCGCTCTGCGACCGCCACGGCATCCTGCTGATCGTCGACGAGGTGCAGTCGGGCTTCGCGCGTACCGGCAAGCTCTTCGCGCTGGAGCACAGCGGCATCGAGGCCGACATGCTGACCACCGCCAAGTCCCTGGCCAACGGCATGCCGCTCTCGGCGGTGGTGGGCACCGCCGAGGTGATGGACTCCTCCGGGCCGGGCTCCCTGGGCGGTACCTACAGCGGCAACCCGCTCTCCTGCGCGGCGGCCCTGGCGGTGTTCGACGCCATCGAGGAGGAGAACATCCTCGAGCGCAGCGAGCAGATGGGCCGCATGCTGGCCGAGCGCTTCGCGGTCTGGCAGGAGCGCTTCGCCCCGGTGGGCCATGCGCGCAACCTGGGCGCCATGGCGGCCTTCGAGCTGCTCGACGCCGAGGGCCGGCCGGACCCGGCCCAGGCCCAGGCGCTGTGCGCCAAGGCCCGCGAGCAGGGGCTGATCCTGCTCTCCTGCGGCTTCTACGGCAACACCATCCGCGTGCTGGTGCCGATCACCGCCCCCTCCGCAGTGCTGGAGGAGGGGCTCGCCATCATCGAGCGCTCTCTCGAGGCGATCACCGCCTGAGGCGGGCCGGGCGCGCCCGGCCAGTCCCTTCCGTTCGTGTGGCGTTCACCGCCGAGGCCCCTGGCCTCGGCGGTGTCGTTTGCAGGGGGCAGGAGAGGGCGGCATGGCGAGCAATTTCTATCGCCATTAAATATATATTTTGACACAAGTTAAAAATGTAGATATTTTTGAGGGGCAGTCATCCTCTCACTCCCCTGGAGACCCTGACATGTCGATCCTGACCCAGCTTCCCGCCGTCGCCATGCCGCTGCCCGCCGATATCCGCGGCTTCACTCTGGCCCCCTCCGCCGCCTCGCCGCGCCTGATCCAGCTGACGATCTCGCGCGAGGTGGTCGAGGCCTTCGTGGCGGCCGTGGCCGAGTGGCCAGTGCAGGCGCTGGAGTACAAGTCGATGCTGCGCTTCCGCGTGGCGAAGATCCTGGACGACCTGTGCGACAACACCCTGCAGCCGGTGCTGGTCAACACCCTGGTGGATCGCGCCACCGGTGGCTTTCAGGTGGTGATGGAGGGGCTCGACTCCGTGGAGCAGGCCGAGGAGATGGTCAAGCTCTCCACCGCCGTGGCCCATCTGATGGGGCGCTCCAACTACGACGCCATGAGCGGCCAGTACTACGCGCGCTTCGTGGTGAAGAACGTCGACAACTCCGACTCCTACCTGCGCCAGCCGCATCGGGTCATGGAGCTGCACAACGACGGCACCTTCGTCGAGCAGGACACCGACTACGTGCTGATGATGAAGATCGACGAGCAGAACATGGCGGGCGGCACCTCCCTGCTGCTGCACCTGGACGACTGGGCCGACCTGGAGCGCTTCTTCGCCCACCCGCTGGCCCATCGCCCGATGCGCTGGACCGCGCCGCCCAGCAAGAACGTGGCCCGCGACGTCTTCCACCCGGTCTTCGATGTGGACCGCGAGGGGCGCCCGATCATGGCCTACATCGACCAGTTCGTGCAGCCAAAGGACTACGAGGAGGGCAACTGGCTGACCGACCTCTCCGAGTCCCTGGAGACCAGCCCGGCCATCGTCTCCCTGCCCAACCCGGTTGGCAGCTTCCTGCTGATCAACAACCACTTCTGGCTGCACGGCCGCGACCGCTTCACCCCGCACCCGGACCTGCGCCGCGAGCTGATGCGCCAGCGCGGCTACTTCACCCACGCCAAGACCCTGCGCGACCCGCGCCAGGTGTAAGGCGCCGGGAAGTGACGGCAGCCCGAGCGGTTGTCATGATATGAGCCATGCCACGCCCTGCGGCGTGGCATGCGCGTGTCCGCCAGCGTGGTTCAGCCAGCACCCTTCAGCAGAGAGAGAAGATGCACGATTTCATCATTGTCGGCGGCGGCATCCTGGGGATGTCCACCGCCATGCAGCTCAAGCAGGCCTACCCGGAGCGGCGCATGTTGCTGCTGGAGAAGGAGGCCGAGCCGGCCATGCACCAGACCGGCCACAACAGCGGCGTGATCCACGCCGGGGTCTACTACACCCCGGGCAGCCTCAAGGCGCGCTTCTGCCTGGCCGGCAACCGGGCCACCGTCGAGTTCTGCGAGGCCCACGGCATTCCCTACGACACCTGCGGCAAGCTGCTGGTGGCCACCAACGACCTGGAGATGGAGCGCATGAAGGCGCTCTGGGAGCGCACCGCGGCCAACGGCCTCGAGCGTGAGTGGCTCTCCGCCGAGGCGTTGGCCGAGCGCGAGCCCAATATCACCGGGGTCGGCGGCATCTTCGTGCCCTCCAGCGGCATCGTCGACTACGCCGCGGTGACCCGCGCCATGGCCGCCGAGTTCGAGCGGATGGGCGGCGAGATCCGCTACGGCTGCGAGGTGACGGGCCTCGAGGAGCGAAGCCGCGAGGTGGTGGTAAGCAGCAGTGGAGGCGAGTTCACGGGGCACTATCTGGTGACCTGCTCGGGGCTGATGGCCGACCGGGTGATCCGCCTGCTGGGCCAGGACCCAGGCTTCACCATCTGCCCCTTCCGCGGCGAGTACTACCGGCTGCCGGCGAAGCACAATGCGATCGTCAACCACCTGATCTATCCGATCCCCGACCCCTCCATGCCCTTCCTGGGCGTGCACCTGACGCGGATGATCGACGGCAGCGTCACCGTGGGGCCCAACGCGGTGCTGGCGCTCAAGCGCGAGGGCTACCACAAGCGTGATATCTCGCTTCCCGACATGGCGCGGATGTTCACCAACCCCGGCATCCTCAAGGTGCTGGGCAAGAACCTGCGTCCGGGCCTGGTGGAGATGAAGAACTCCCTCTACAAGCGGGGCTACCTGGAGCTGGTGCGCAAGTACTGCCCGAGCCTGACCCTCGAGGACCTCGAGCCCTATCCGGCCGGGGTGCGCGCCCAGGCGGTCTCCCGGGACGGCAGGCTGGTGGACGACTTCCTGTTCGTGAACACCCGGCGCACCCTCAACGTGGGCAATGCCCCGTCGCCCGCGGCGACCTCGGCGATTCCCATCGGTGCCCATATCGTCGAGCAGGTGAAGTCGCTGGTGGAGGGCTGAGCGGGCGACCTTGGTGGAATTGCCGAAAAAAACTGAAAACGTAGAAATATGGCCAGGGCCTCTCACGCAGGGGCCATGCTAGGTTTCCCTCAGGTGCTTTCCCTCCAGCACCGACAACAACGATACAACAAACGGGTTTCAGCCCGGAGGATTGCCATGAATGCCATGAAGTACGCCGTCGCCGCCTCGCTGATCGCGACGGCCCCGCTGGCCGCGGCCCAGCAGCTCTCCATCGCCACCGGCGGTACCGGCGGGGTCTACTACCCCCTGGGCGGCGGCCTGGCCGAGATGATCAACAGCCATATCGAGGGGGCCAGCGCGGTGGCCGAGGTCACCGGGGCCTCGGTGGAGAACATGGGCCTGGTGTGGCGCGGCGACTCCGATCTCGCCTTCGCCCTGGCCGATACCGTCTATCAGGCCTACAACGGCACCGGCGACTTCGAGGGGCGCCAGCTCGACAACATCCGTGCCCTGGCCTCGGTCTATCCCAATGCCGTGCAGCTGGTCACCCTGGCCGACTCCGGCGTGGAGTCCCTCGAGGACCTGCGCGGCAAGCGGGTCTCGGTGGGCGCTCCGGGCAGCGGTACCGAGCTCAACGCCCGCGCCCTGCTGGAAGCCAACGGCATCACCTATGACGACTTCACCCCCCAGCGCCTGAACTTCAACGAGACCGCCGACGCCATCCGCGATGGCGACATCGACGCCGGTTTCTGGAGCGTGGGCCCGCCCACCAGCTCCATCCTCAACCTGGCCACCACCCGCGATATCCGCCTGGTGGGACTCTCCGAGGAAGAAGTGGCCAACGCCCGGGAAGCGGAGCCGGTCTTCGCCCCCTATGACCTGCGTGCCGGCCTCTACGAGGGCATGGACGAGGCCGTGCAGACCATCGGCATTCCCAACGTGCTGGCGGTGAGCAGCGAGATGGACGAGGAGCTGGCCTACCAGATCACGAAGATGCTCTTCGAGCAGACCGATGAGCTGATCGCGGTGCACCCGGCGGCCAACGACACCACCGTGGAGTTCAGCATCGACTCCACCCCGGTGCCCTTCCATGATGGCGCGCTGCGCTACTATGAGGAGATCGGCGCCGAGGTCCAGGACCACCAGCGCCCGTAACGCGCCCCGAGCCGGGCACCCCGATGTCTTCTTCGATCCATGACGTCAGCCGCCGTGCCTTCGGGCCGGCGGCCTTTGCGCTCTGTCTGCTGCTCGCTCCGTCGGCCCATGCCGACGACGAGGGCTGGCTGGAGGTCACCGCCGACAACGGTCGGCGGATCGCCTCGCTGCCGATGCCCGAGGGCGAGGCCTGGTGCCTGGAGTGGAACCACTCCGTGGCCGGCTTTCCCGTGCAGGACTGCTATCGCTATCGCCACCGGGAGGGCCTGATGGTGCTGGAGCGCAGCCACCAGCCCGACTTCGCCGCCGGGCTCGGCCACGTGCCTGGCCGGGGGCGACAGGTCTCCGACGGCGAGGGTGGCTACTGGATCGAGGAGATCGACGAGCCGGTGCCCGGCAACCGCTATCGCCTCCGGGTCGGATCCCCGGAGGTCAACCATCGACTGCTGCACGAGGGCCGCCGGCTCAGCCTGAGCGACCAGGCCGCCGGCGAGCGGGTGACGATCCACCTGCGCACCTCGGCATCCACCTCCTGACGAGACGCCCATGAGCGAATCCGCCAAGCCTGCCGCCACTGCGCCCGAGGTCACCGTGCCTGGGGGAGGCGCCATCCAGGCGCGCTCCATCCTCTGGCTGATCACCCTGGTGGCCGTGGGGCTCTCCCTGTTCCAGCTCTATTCGGCCGGCATCCAGCCGCTGGGACTCTTCTACCAGCGCAGCATCCACCTGATGCTGATCATGGTGCTGGCCTTCCTGATCTTTCCGGTCTTCGGCCCCCACCGCAAGCGCGGCGTGCTGGGCTGGACCATCGACTGCCTGTTCCTGGCCGGGGCCCTGCTCACCGGCGGCTACCTGGTGATCTACCTGGACGAGATCTTCCGCCGTGCCGGGTTCTGGAGCCAGACCGACATCATCGTCGGCTGCATCGCCACCCTGACCGTGCTGGAGGCCAGCCGCCGCGCGGTGGGCCTGGGCATGACCATCATCGGTGCCGTGGCCATCCTCTACGCCTTCGCCGGCCCGCGGGGCGAGCTGCCGTGGCTCGGGCAGTGGCTGCCCGGCATCCTGGAGCATCGCGGCTACAACATCGACCGTGTGGTGGGCCAGCTCTACCTGGGCCAGGAGGGCATCTTCGGCCTGCCGCTGGGCGTGGCGGCCACCTACATCTTCATCTTCGTGCTGTTCGGCGCCTTCCTCGAGATCACCGGCGCCGGCAAGTTCTTCATCGACCTGGCCTACGCCGCCACCGGACGCCAGCGCGGGGGGCCCGCCAAGGCGGCGGTCATCGCCTCCGCCGGCATGGGCTCCATCTCCGGCAGCGCCATCGCCAACGTGGTGACCACCGGCGCCTTCACCATCCCGCTGATGAAGCGCCTGGGTTATAAGCCCAAGCAGGCCGGGGGCATCGAGGCGGCGGCCTCCACCGGAGGGCAGATCACGCCCCCCCTGATGGGGGCGGGTGCCTTCCTGATTGCCGAATATACCAATACGCCGTACATCGAGATCGTCAAGATCAGCATCCTGCCGGCGATCATGTATTTCGCCACCGTCTATCTCTTCGTACACATCATCGCCCTCAAGCAGGGCATGCAGGGCATGGCCAAGAGCGAGCTGCCCCAGGTGCGCGAGGTGATGAAGGAGGGCTGGCACTTCCTGCTGCCGCTGGGCGTGCTGGTGTGGCTGCTGGTGATGCACATGTCGCCCATGCGGGTAGGCTTCTACGCGGTGGTCACCATGCTGGCCGTGGCCGTGCTGCGCTACGCCATCTGGTTCCTGTTCGTCGCCCCGCGCCAGGGCGAGAAGGTGACCCTGGCCCGGGTCGGGTCCGTGGTCTGGGCCGGCTGGGTGAAGCTGGTACAGGGCCTCGAGCTCGGCGCGCGCAACGCCGTGGCGGTCTCCATGGCCTGTGCGGTGGCGGGCATCATCGTCGGCATCGTCGGCCTGACCGGGCTCGGCCTGAAGTTCTCCGCCATGATGCTGGCCTTCTCCGGCGGCAACATCGTGCTGGCGCTGATCCTGGTGCTGCTGGCCAGCCTGGTGCTGGGCATGGGCCTACCGGTCACCGCCAGCTACATCGTGCTGATCGTGCTGGTGGGCCCGGCGCTGACCGCCGAGTTCGGCATCCCGCTGCTGATCGCCCACCTGGTGGTGTTCTGGTACTCCCAGGACTCCAACGTGACGCCCCCCATCGCGCTGGCCGGCTTCGCCGGGGCGGCCATCGCCGGCTCCAGGCCCATGGAGACCGGCTTCCAGGCCTGGAAGTTCGCCAAGGGGCTCTACCTGATCCCGCTGTTCATGGTCTTCAATCCGGAGATCATCGTGGGCGCCCCCTGGGCGGTGGTGGCCTGGAACGGCCTGATCGCGATCCTCGCCCTGGGGGCCTTCGCCGCGGCGCTGGAGGGGTATCTGTTCACGCGGATGTCGTGGCTGCCGCGCATCGCCATCGCCGGCGCCATCGTGGCGGTGTTCTGGCCGAACTTCCTGGTGGAGGCCGCCGGGGTGGCGGTGATGGTCCTGGCCATCGGTGCCAACTGGCTGGCCAGCCGGCGGGAGGGGGCGCTGTCCAGCCGGTCAAGGTGACGGGGGAGGGCCGCACGGCTAGAATGTGCGGCTTTCCTTCCCGCACTCTCTATCCTGAACAGGCAGTCGCCGAGGAGCATCGATGCAGTCCGAACAGTCGCCGAAGGTTGGCGTGATCATGGGGTCGAAGTCCGACTGGCCGGTGATGGAACACGCCGTGGCGATGCTCGAACGCCTGGGTGTGCCCTTCGAGACCCGCGTCGTTTCCGCCCACCGCACGCCGGACCTGCTGTTCGACTACGCCAAGCCCGCCGCCGACCGGGGGCTTCAGGTGATCGTGGCCGGCGCCGGCGGCGCGGCCCACCTGCCGGGCATGGTGGCCTCCCAGACCGCGCTGCCGGTGCTCGGCGTGCCGGTGGAGTCCAAGGCGCTCAAGGGGCTCGATTCGCTGCTCTCCATCGTGCAGATGCCGGGCGGCATCGCCGTGGGCACGCTCGCCATCGGCAAGGCCGGCGCCACCAATGCCGGCCTGCTGGCGGCCCAGATCGTCGGCCTGCAGGATGCGGCGGTGCGTGGTGCGGTGGAGGCGTTCCGTGCCGAGCAGACGCAGACGGTGCTCGACAACCCCGATCCCCGTCCCGAGCCCTGATAGCCCAGCCCTGATAGAGAGACGAGTGAGGAGAATGTCGTGGAAAAAGCCATGAACATCGGCGTCCTGGGTGCCGGCCAGCTCGGCCGCATGCTGGCCCTGGCCGGCTACCCGCTGGCCAACCGCTTCACCTTCCTCGATACCACCGGCCACCCCAGCGCCGGGATCGGGGAGGTCCTGATCCATACCGACCAGCACCATCTGCTCGACGATTTCCTGGCGAAGGTGGACCTCGTCACCTACGAGTTCGAGCACCTGCCGGTCTCCCTGGTCCAGGCCATCGAGGAGGTGAAGCCGGTCTATCCCTCCAGCGAGGCGATCCGCGTCTGCCAGAACCGCGCCGAGGAGAAGGCGCTGTTCGACCGCCTGGGCATTCCCACCCCCACCTACCGCCTGGTGGAGCACGCCGATGAGCTCGAGGCCGCGGCCCGGGAGCTGGGCTGTCCGGTGGTGGCCAAGTCGGTCACCGAAGGCTACGACGGCAAGGGCCAGGCGGTGATCCGCGACCCCGCCGAGGCGGCGGAAGCCTGGCGCGCCATCGGCCATCCCAGACTGATCGTCGAGGCCTTCGTGGAGTTCGTGCGCGAGGTGTCGATCATCGCCGTGCGCGGCCGCGACGGCCAGGTGGTCTTCTACCCCATGGCCGAGAACCAGCACGTGGACGGCATCCTGCGCTATTCCGTGGCGCCCATGCCGGACCTGGACGACAGCGTCCAGCAGACCGCCGACGGCTACATCCGCGCGCTGCTCGACGAGCTCGACTACGTGGGGGTGCTGACCCTGGAGCTCTTCCAGTGCGCCGACGGCAGCCTGCTGGCCAACGAGATGGCGCCGCGGGTGCACAACTCCGGCCACTGGACCATGGACGGTGCGGTGACCAGCCAGTTCGAGAACCACCTGCGCGCCATCCAGGGCCTGCCGCTTGGCGATACCGCGGCGCGGATGCCCACCTGCATGGTCAATGTGATCGGCCGCGAGGGGAACCCGGCGGCGATCCTCGCCCTGCCGGACGCCCACCTGCACCGCTACGACAAGAGCGAGCGCCCCGGGCGCAAGCTGGCCCACGTCAACCTGGTGGCGCCGACCCACGAGGCGCTGATGGCGCGGGTGCGCGCCTGCGCGGCCCTGCTGCCCGAGGCCCCCGAGCCCCGCTTCAGCTTCGAGAAGGCCGACTGAACGGCTCTCCCCATCGGCATCGGCAACGCAAGCGGCCCCGCCATCTGGCGGGGCCGCTCGTTTCAGAACACTAGGCCGTCAGGCCCCGATGATGCCGCCGTCCTCCCGGGTAATGACCAGGGTCGCCGAGCGTGGGATGGCGCTGCCGCCGTCCGGCCAGTGGCTCACCAGCTCGCCTGCGGCGAAGGCCTCGGCCTCGGTGGTGGCGCCCGGATGCTGGACGTTGACGAACATGGTGCGCTGGTCCGGGGTGGTCACCACGCCGGTGATCTCCTGACCCACGGGGCCGGTGAGGAAGCGGCGGATCTCGCCGGTCTCGGGGTTGGCGGCCAGCATCTGGTTGTTGCCGAACACCTCGAAGATACCGGTGTTCATCACCGACTCGCTGATATCGGTCTGGATCCACACCCGGCGGTCGGCGTCGATCCACAGGCCGTCGGGGTTGGCGAAGATCGCCTCCTGACCCAGGGGCTCGCCGGCGAGGATCGGCTGGCTGTCGTCGCCGTCCCCGGCCAGCACGAAGAGGTCCCAGGCGAAGCGGGTGCCGGCGTGGCTGCCCTCTTCCTGCCAGCGGATGATATGCCCGAAGTGGTTCTCGGCGCGGGGGTTGGCGGCGTCCTCGTCGCCCGCCTCGCGGCGAGTGTTGTTGGTCAGGGTGAAGTAGACCTGTCCGGTGGCCGGGTCCACCGCGCCCCACTCGGGGCGATCCATCTTCGTGGCGCCGGCCTGGTCGGCGGCGGCGCGGGTGTTGACCAGGATATCGGCGAGATCCGCGAAGCCGTTCTCCGGGGTGAGGCCGTTCTCGCCCGGGGCCAGGGCCAGCCACTCGCCGCGGCCGTCCTCATGGAACCTGGCCACGTAGAGGGTGCCCTCGTCGAGCAGGGAGCCGTCGGCAGTGGCGGCGTGGTAGGGGCGGGCGGAGACGAACTTGTAGATGTACTCGAAGCGGGCGTCGTCGCCGGAGTAGGCCACCACCGGCTGCCCCTCCACCGCCGGGGCGAAGATCACCCCCTCGTGGGCGAAGCGGCCGAGGTGGGTGCGCTTGACCGGGGTGGCCGCCGGGTCCAGGGGGTCGATCTCCACCATCCAGCCGAAGGCGTGGGGCTCGTTGCGGTAGTCCTCGGCGGGGGTGGCGCCGCGGCTGCTGGCGTCGAAGCGCACGAACTCGTCGGCGCCGCTCTCTGCCCGGTGCCACTGGTAGCGGCCGGTGTCGCGGGTCTGAATGCCGTAGCGGGCCTGGCGGCGATCGATCTCGGCGTCGCTGTTGGCGAAGTAGCCGGCCCAGTTCTCCTCGGCGGCCAGGTAGGTGTTCCAGGGGGTGACGCCGTGGGCGCAGTTGTTGAGGGTGCCGCGGGTCATGGTGCCGTCCGGGCTGTACTTCGTCACCACATGCTCGGTGCCGGCCACGGGGCCGGCGAGGCGCATCGGGGTCAGGCCGGTGATGCGGCGGTTGCGGGCGTCCTCGACCACCTGCCACTGGCCGTCGCTGCCCTCGCGGATGCGCACCACGCTGACGCCGTGGGCGTTGAGCTCCTTGAGCACCTGGTCGTCGTCGCGGCTGCCGTCGGCGTTCTGGGGGAAGCCGTTGCGGTCCAGCGCCAGGCCCGCGGCGGCGGCGTGCAGGAAGCGCGGCTCCACGTACTCGTGGTTCATCACCAGCAGGCCGTCCCGGGAGCTGCCCTCCAGCGGGAAGAAGTGCACGCCGTCGTGGTGGCTGCCCACCTGGTGCCCCTGGGCCTCGCCGCTGGCGTCAAGCGAGAAGGCCGGCATGTCGCCGCTGATCGGGGTGCCCCAGGGCAGGATGGCGCTGACCCGGTAGCCCTCCGGGACCACCACGCTGTCGGCGGCGCTGACCGGAATGGCCTTGAAGCCGAGGCTCGGCGCCGGGGCGCTGGCGCCACCGGCGGCGAAGGCGCTGCCGAAGGGCAGCTGGGTGGCCATGGCGCCGGCCACGGCGGCGGCAAGGCTGCCGCGCAGCATGGCGCGGCGGCTGATGCGCGCCTCGAGGATATCGCCGAAGTAGCCGTTGGCCGAGGCGTTACTCATGGGCTCGTCGCCGGCGGCGAGAACGGGGTCGACGTGGCCGGGGTGCTGATGCTGGGTCATGGGGGCTCTCCACGGATGAGGTTGGGTATCTCGGTGGGAGAGCTTGCCCCGGCGGCGTTACATCAGCGTGTCTGGATGGAGTCACTTCGGTTACAGAGGCGCAAACGACGAGGGCCCCGCCGAAGCGGGGCCCTGCCGGTGGGGGAGGGTGAGGCCGCTGTCAGCGGCGGCTGCGCTGGCTCATGAAGCCGAGCACCCCCAGTGCGATGCCGATAATCAACATCACGGCGATGACCCAGAGCGGGCTGTAGAAGGTGGTATAGACTTCCCATCCCATCAGGCCGAGCACCGCAGAGAACGCCGTGGTGGCGCCCACCAGGTGGCCACCCAGGGTGCCTGCGGAGGCGAACATCAATGCCCCTGTCAGGGCCGGGACTACCAGGGCCCAGCGCCGGGCACCGTCGAAAGCCGAGGCGCCGGCTCGCCACACCACTACGGTGAGCATGGTGAAGATGCCCAGTGACCAGAGCGCCATCAGGATATGGTTGCGTGCCAGAGGGCTGGCCAGGTTGGCCTCCATTGGCCAGATCAAGAAGCCGATGGTAAGGGTCGCCACGGCACCTAGCAGGCTCAGCACCAGTACCGGCAGCAGGGCGGCGCGGCTGAGCTCAGCCATCTTGCCGGGCAGGAAGGCGCCGACCAGGATCATCAGGGTGGCCAGCGCCCAGAACCCGATCGGGAAGTGAGAAAGCATAGCGTGAGTGCCGGTCATGAGCGGTCTCCTTGATGAGTCTGGCGGAAGGAAGGTAGTAGCGCCAAGGTGACGCCGAGCATGGCGATCAGGCCGGCGATAAGAGTCATCCACCAGCGGGTCGTGATGGCGTCGTTGAACTCCATCTCTACCCCGTAGAGGGCGAGTTGCTTCTCGCTGTGGCGTGGCCTGACTGGCTTGCCTTCGGCGATATCTTCGGCGCCGGCGTGAGCACGGCTGATCAACAGCGGCCAGTCGACCTGCCCGGGATAGAAGAGCGTCATCTCGAACCAGTCAGTCGACCAGTCCGGGGAGTCCCCCTCGAAGGCCCGTGCCTGGAAGTCGGCTTCGCGTCCCAGGCCTACCGTGTAGGGATGCGATACGTAGTGCCAGCGGCTCCCGGTGGCGTTGCGATAGACGCCGATGCCGATGTCGTACACGCCCTGTTCACGGAACGCCTTGTCGTCCAGTGGGCTTCGGGTGTCCATGTCTCGTACCAGGGTCACGTCCCAGTAGCCGTCCGCCCAGCGGGCAGGGCCTTCATGCACCATGATATCGCCGCGGGAGCCGGCCGGCTCCCGCAGCAGGCGCCGCGGGATCACATCACCGTTCTGCCAGTCGTGGTCGGGGTCGAAGTCGGTCCGGTTGTCCTCGGAAAGGTAGTAGATGCCGTCGAAATCGACGCCCCCTGAGGTCACATCTTCCCAGCGCAGCGATCGCTGACCGGTCTGCTCGGGGTCGAGCATCCAGCGCGGCCGGTTGTTATCGCCATCCCAGTTGGTGGTGAAGGGACCGCCGCCGGCATCGCCGTGGCGATATTCGCCGACCCACTGGTCATCGGAGGCGCCGATGGCATTGGAGCGCCCGGCGCGCCAGTGCCAGAGATCCAGGAAGTAGCCGGCCTCCCGCTGGGCTTGCAGCACATCCGCGTCGACTACGCTGCGCCAGTCATTCTGGTTTGACCGGGTCGCGGGTAGGTACTTGCGGACATCGCTCTCGCCGAGAGTCTCGCCCAGATGAGGATGGGCGCGCACGTCAGCCGGCGAGGCGGAGTTGCTGAAGAAGCGCATCTGGTCGCCGACGGTGATGTAACCGCCATAGCGCCCGAAGTCGGGGACGCCGCCATCGTCGACCAGCATCGCCACTCGATCCTCGTAGGTGCCGGCGGGATCGGGCCCTGCAACCGAACTGCCGTGGCGAATCCACTCACCGTCCTCGTAGCGCAGCATGTCGTGATAGACATGGGGCTGAGATGCCGGCCAACGATAGCGGAAGAAGATCTGCTCGCCGTTGTAGGCGGCCTGCACCTGCAGCGGCATGGTCAGCTCATCGGGAATCCAGATATTGCGTTCGAGGTCGTTCTCTACCACCCCGGTGCCCTGGGTCACCCAGGCCAGCCCGAGGGCAAGCGGAAGCCCCAGGACCAGCCAGGACCTAGCGCCGTTGTCGTGACTTTCCATATGATCTCCAGCCTAAGATAAGTTAGTAGCATTGTCGCATTCAGTATGGGCGCCTCTGAGCGGATTTCTCTGACACAGATCAAGATGGGGCGAACAACGTGATGTAGGCCTTGATGACTGGCGCCTATCGGCGACACTGTCAGGTAGCGTTCGACAGGGTGAGGCGTGATGCGGCTATGGCTTGGGTGGGCGGTATCGCCCTGATGACCATGCTGATGCCGGTTCAGTGTGGCACAAGAGCGCCTGAACGGGGGCAGTCTGCGCATTGGCTGTCGCTCGGCAACATGTGGGCAAGGGAGGTGCCATGAGTTACCGAATACAACGCGGTGATCTGCTGTTGATCATGGCCTTGCTGGTGCCGCTGGTGGTAGCGGCGCCGAGGCTGGGCTGGCCGCCGGGGGAGGCGGCGGCGCTGCTCGGCTGGGTGGGGCGCGTCAGCGGTATTCTGGGACTGGCCATGCTGCTGGTGACCGCGGCGCTGAGCATCCGGTTGCCGGGATTCGACCGCTGGTTCGGCGGGCTCGACCGGCTCTGGCAGCTGCACCGGCTGCTCGGTTTCAGCGCCTTTATCCTGATCATGCTGCACGTGCTGGCGCTCGGCCTGGCGCGGGTGCCGGCGGGCCTAGACGTGGCGATATTGACGCTGTTTCCGCCGCTGTCGCAGCTGGCACTGTGGAGCGGCTGGCTGGCCTGGCTGGCGATGGTGATCTTCCTGGCGCCGACCTTCCAGTTCTTCGGCCGGCTCGACTACCAGCGCTGGAAGCGCCTGCATATGCTGTCGGCAGCGGCGCTGCTGCTGGCGCTGGGCCACGCGTTGCCGCTGGCGGGGGAGACCTGGCCGTGGTGGCTGCTCGGCGCCCTTGGCGCGGGTGCCATGGTGTGGCGCAAGCTGCTGTCGCCGTCGCTTGCCCGCCACGCTTACCGGGTCGAGAGCGTCGAGTCGTTGGCCCGCGGCGTGGTGGAAATTGCCCTGAGGCCGGAGGCTCGCGGGCTTAGCTATCGCCCCGGCCAGTTCGTCTATCTCACCCCGCTCGACGAATCGCTGACCGCGGGACGCGGCGAGGAGCACCCCTACACCATTGCCTCGGCCCCGGATGATCCTTTGCTGAGGCTCGGCATCAAGGATCTCGGCGATGCCAGCCATGCCCTGCAGACCGTCAGTGTGGGCAGTCGGGCGATGCTCGAGGGGCCTTACGGCGACTTCTTCGCCGTGGACTATCCTCAGCGAGACGCGCTGTGGCTCGGCGGCGGCATCGGCATCACACCATTCGTCAGCGCAGCCAGGGGAATGGCTGCTGAAGATGAAGGACGTCATGCCCAGCTGTTCTACCTGGCCAACGGCCCCGACCGTGCCTACTACCTCGATGAGCTCACCCGCTGCGCCGAGGAGGTCGAGCGCTTGACGGTAACCGCCCACTTCTACCGTGAGCAGGGGCCGCTCAGCGAATCCTTCCTGCGCCACCACTGCCCGGACTACGCCGACCGCGAGATCTACCTGTGCGGCCCGCCCGGGATGATCGGCCACCTGCGTGACCTGCTCGCCGCCCAGGGCGTGCCGGCATCGCGTATCCACTGCGAGGTCTTCGATTTCCTATGAACAAGATTGCCTATAGTGCCTTTATCGCCTTCCTGGCCAGTATCGGCACCCTGGTCTCGGTGCAGGCGCTCTCGTCGGACGAGGCCGACAGCGCCGGCGACGAGCGTGATATCACCCTTGACGAGCTGGCCGAGCACGCTAGCGCCGAGAGCTGCTGGAAGGCCATTCACGGTGGCGTCTACGACATCACCGACTACGTCCCCGACCACCCCACCGAGGAAGAGGTGATCCTCGAGTGGTGCGGACGTGAATCCAGTGAGGCGTGGGACAACAAGAGCCCCGGGCGGCCACATAGCCCGGCCGCCGAGCGCCAGCTGGAGAACTATCGCATCGGGCGGCTGGTCGACGACCAGGGCGAACCGCTGGAAAGCGCCGATACCGGCGAGTTGCCTAGCGAGGAGCAGGATCAGCCGATGGAGCAGGAAGCGGCGGCTGCCGCACCGTCTCCCGCTGAGGATCAGCGTCTGCACCGCGCCATGCTCGGACAGCCGCTGGACGGCCACTACCGCGGCGTGTTCACCGACCGCGGCGAGATTCAGGTCAATATCACCTTCGACCTGCGCGATGGCCACCTGAGCGATGTGAATTTCCGCCATCTCGCCTATCGCGGCGTCGACTACCTGACCCTGGAGGAGGATGCGGACCTGTACCCGGTGATGGTGCAGCATCGCCGCATCACCGAGTGGCTGGAGGGCGAGCCCCTGACCTCGATCTTCGCTCTTTACGAGCCCGAGCGCGTGGTCGACGAGGTGGACGGCTTCAGCGGCGCCACCCTGCGCGGCGCCAAGGTGATCTCGGCGATGCGCGACGGCCTCAACCGCGGGGTCTATAGCTGGCCCTAGGAGCGCGTTAGGCCAGTGGCCAGCTCGCGGCGCCCATAACCCACAGCCACGCGGCAATCAGCGCGAAGTGGCCGGGATACCAGGCTAGCCATAGCCGCCGCGGCATCAGGGTGCCCAGCGGCGGCACGCGCTGTGCGGCGCCGGCGGCGAGCAGCAGTACCGCCAGACAGGTCGCCACGGTGAACGACTTGGCCATGTCCGAGGCGTTCATCTGGCCCGCCACCCACAGCGCCGGGAACGCGGCCGCAGCGGCCAGCAGGCGTGCCGACAGGTGGCTACCGGCCTGGCTGAGGTGGTGCATGGCGAACATCAGCAGCGGGATCAGCAGCAGGCCGTTGTGGCCATACTCGACCCAGTCGCCGAGCAGGTACCAGACCACCAGCGTGGCCGCGGCGCCCAGAGCCGTCCAGTGCGCGGCCAGCTCGCCGCGGCGTTGCCGGGTCGCCAGCTCGCGCAGCCAGGCACCGCCGGCCAGCCCCGCCGCCAGCGTGAAGCAGACGTTGAGGATCAAGGCGTCCGAGGCCCGCGGCATCATCATGTAGGGAATTTGAGCGGCGAGCCCGATGATCAGGATGCGCCGCGCATAGCGCTGCGGATTGCGGGTGTTGAACAGCCCGTGCCAGGCGACCATGGCGGCGAACAGCGGGAAGGCGATGCGGCCGATTGAGGAGCCGGCCCAGTCGAGCTGCCAACTGTCGGGCGCCACGTAGCGGGTCAGGTGATCGATGGTCATGGTCGCCAGGGCCAGCCATTGGCCCCAGGCGGTCCAGGCCGAGGCGGGTCGAAAAGTGTCGGGGACGGCGCTTGCCGTTGCGCTCATCGTTACCTCCGGGTTGTAGCGATGGGGGCAGTCATGTAGGAAACGTTGGGTCAGGCGTCGGGCCTGGGTCGATAGCGGTCGTCATCATACACCGCCAGAGGCTCGCTTCTCACGTCTTCCACCCAACTGGGCGGCTTGAGGTAGCTCCAGGCGGCGCGCACTTGGCCGCTCGGGTCGGCGACCGCCAGCCGGCGGCGGCGATAGCCGTCGCGCTCATTGACCCGCTCCAGCCGGTCGAGTTCATCCAGGGTTGGCGAATCGACCCGGAACAGCTCGCCCTGGACCTTGAGGCCACGGCCCAGGGCATCGACCAGCACCGGCGAGAAGCGCGGGCCGTTGAGCACCAGCGGAAAGGGCTCGCAGGTCACCGCTAAGTCGAGGAATTCTGCCTCGCCGAGGTAGCCGGCATGGTTGGCGAAGCCACGCTTGAGGGTGCCGTACACGAAGAGTAGATGGGGCATGGGATCCTCCCGTCAGGCTGGGCCTGATCGTCCTTAAACGATACTCTGTTGCAAGACGCGGTGGGTCAAGGGCAGCTTATTCAAGGCAGGGTGATCGCAATTGCCTGTTAGCGAAGAACGCCGGGGGCAGGCCGACGAGGAGGTTCTACGCCATGGATGGCGTAGGTAGCGCCCAGGGATGGGTTTACAGCGCCTCCTCAAAGGCCTGCCGACGGATCAGTTCTGAGCGGAGCGGCTATCGGCGAGTGCTCTGAATTCAAGGACACTGGGATGCGCAGCGGCTTCGGGTTTGATCTACGCAGCATGGAAATCTTCGTCGAGACCCTGGAGCAGGGCAGCCAGAGCGCCGCGGCGCGGCGCCTGGGGCTCAAGCAGTCGTCGGTGTCCCAGAGCCTGGCCACCCTCGAGGAGGGGCTCGGCGTCAGCCTGTTCAAGCGCAACGCTCGGCCGCTGGAGCCGACTGCCGCCGGGCGCTTCTTCTACGACCGCGCCCGGCGCCTGCTCGACGAGGCGCGCAGCACCCGCCGCGAACTGGTCTCCGGCGCCTTCGGCCAGCTGCACCAGGTGCGCCTGGCGCTGGTCGACTCGCTGGCCACGGCGGTGGGCCAGCCGCTGATCGAACTGATCAAGCGCCATACCCGCGACTACACCCTGACCACCGGGCTGTCGCATATGCACAGCCACGCTCTGCTGACCCGGCATGTCGATTTCATCGTCTCTGACGACCGCCTCGAAAACTACGACGGCCTCGAGCGCCATGCGGTGCTGCGCGAGCCCTTCGTGCTGGTAGCCCCGGCCAGTTGGACGGGGCCCCTCGACAACCTGCGCTGGCTGACTCGCCAGCTCGACTTCGTGCGCTACACGCCGCAGTCGCTGATCGGCCAGGCCATCGAGCGCCACCTGCGGCTCAACCGGCTGGAGCTGCCGGCGCGCCTGCACCTCGACAACACCTTCGCCGTGCTGCGCCTGGTCAGCGCCGGCGCCGGCTGGACCATCACCACGCCGCTATGCCTCTTCCAGGCCGGCCTCGATACCTTGCAGGTGCGGGTGGCGCCGCTGCCGGTGGCACCGCTGCAGCGCGAGCTGACGCTGGTCGCCAGGCGCGACGAACTCGGCGACCTGCCAGCACAGCTGGCCCGCGATGCCCGCCGCCTGCTGGAGCTGCGCTTTCGCCAGGAGCTCGAGCGCGGCCTGCCGTGGCTCTCGCCACAGGTCGCGACCCAGCCCTGAGCCGGCGCATCGCAGCCCGCCTGATGCGCCTTGAGCGTGCACTATCGATTTTTCCGATAGCCGCGGCGTCGACGCCACCGATGCTCTTTGCCAGATCGCCAAACCGCGTCCAAGACTGACTATCACTCGATTCACGACGCGGGAATTACCCCCCAATGCCAACAACAATATGCGTCTATGTCCGCTGGGTAGAGCGGCTCACCCGTGGGGTGGGACGGCTGGTGATGTACATGATCTTCATCATGATGGGGCTGCTGCTCTACGCCTCATTCTCGCGCTCGGTGCTCAATGCGCCGCTGCTGTGGGGCGTGGAGATGTCACAGTTCATGCTCGCCAGCTACTACCTGCTGGGCGGTGCCTATGCCATGCAGATGGGCGCCCACGTGCGCATGGACCTGTTCTATAGCCGCTGGTCGCCGCGCACCCAGGCCGCAGTGGATGCCGTCACCATCCTGTTTCTGATCACCTTCCTGGTCACCCTGCTGCTGGGCGGGATCTCCAGCACCCAGTATGCGCTGGACTACGGTCAGCGCAATCACTCCGCCTGGGCGCCGCCGCTGGCGCCGATCAAGCTGATCATGTGCTTCGGCATCGTGCTGATGCTGCTGCAGGCCTTCGCCACCTTCTTCCGCGATCTCGGCGCCGCGCTGGGGCGTCCCATCGACGGGGAGGACACGGCATGAGCTATGAGATGATCGCGCTGCTGATGTTCTCGACCATGATGCTGCTGCTGCTGACCGGCCAGCGGGTGTTCGGGGTGATCGGTTTCGTCGGCGCCGCCGCGGCGCTGCTGCTGTGGGGCGACGGCGGGGTGGAGATGCCGTTCAACGCCAGCTTCGTGCTGATGAACTGGTACCCGCTGCTGACCTTGCCGCTGTTCGTATTCATGGGCTACATGCTCTCGGAGTCGGGTATCGCCGGCGATCTCTACGAGATGTTTCACGTCTGGATGGGCTCGCTCAGAGGCGGCCTGGCGATCGGCACCATCGGCCTGATGGTGGTGGTCTCGGCGATGAACGGCCTGAGCGTGGCGGGCATGGCGATCGGCGCCAGCATCGCATTGCCCGAACTGCTGCGCCGCGGCTACGACAAGATCATGGTCACCGGGGTGATCCAGGCGGGAAGCTCACTGGGCATCCTGGTGCCGCCCAGCGTGGTGCTGGTGCTCTACGGCATGATCGCCCGCCAGCCGGTAGGCAAGCTGTGGCTGGCCGGGGCGATTCCAGGGCTGATCCTGGCGGCGATGTTCGTGATCTATATCGTGGTGCGCTGCCGGCTGCAGCCGAGCCTGGGCCCAGCGCTGCCCGCCGAGGAGCGCACCATGGCGCTGGGCGCCAAGCTCAAGCTGTTGAGCGCCGGCATCCTGCCGCTGCTGATCTTCTTCTCGATGACCGGGCTGTTCCTGATGGGCGTCACCAGCCTGGTGGAGAGTGCCGCCTATGGCGCCTTCGCCGCGACCTTGGCGGCGCTGATCAAGGGGCGCCTGACCCGTGCAGTGATCGAGGTCACGGTGCGCCGCACCCTGGGCATCAGCTGCATGTTCATGTGGATCATTCTCGCCGCACTCTGCTTCGGCGCGGTGTTCGACGGTCTCGGCGCGGTGCGTGCCATCGAGAACGTGTTCCTCGACCGCATGGGGCTCGGCCCCTGGGAGATCCTGCTGATGATGCAGCTCTCCTACATCCTGATGGGCATGTTCCTCGACGACACCGCGATGCTGGTGATCGTCGCCCCGCTCTACGTGCCGCTGGTGATGAGCCTGGGCTTCGACCCGGTGTGGTACGGGGTGCTCTACACCATCACCGTGCAGATCGCCTACATGACGCCGCCGTTCGGCTACAACCTGTTCCTGATGCGGGCCATGGCGCCCCCCGAAGTGACGCTGATGGACATCTACCGCAGCGTGTGGCCGTTCGTGGCAATCATGGTGCTAGGGCTAGGGCTGATCACCGCCTTCCCGCAGCTGGCGCTGTGGCTACCCGAACTCTACTACGGATAAGACGCGAGTATGCCCGGCGACGGGCCGCGATAACCGCCGCGAGCAAGCGGTGAACGAAGTGGTAACAACAACAACCCAAGGGAGAAGTCTCATGACCGATCACAACAGGCGCAATTTCCTCAAGAAGGCCGGGGTGGCCACCGCCGCCACCGTTGGCGCGGCCAGCGTCGGCGCGCCCTACGTCCACGCCCAGTCGAGCCCGATCCGCTGGCGCATGCAGACCTACGCCGGACCGGCGCTGGCGGCCCATGTCATCAAACCCTCCATCGACGCCTTCAACAAGGCCGCCAACGGCGAGATGGAGATCGAGCTCTACTATGCCGACCAACTGGTGCCCACCGGCGAACTGTTCCGCGCCATGCAGCGCGGCACCATCGACGCGGTGCAGAGCGATGACGACTCGATCAACGCCCCGGTGGATGTATCGGTGTTCGGCGGCTACTTCCCGTTCGCCTCGCGCTACAGCCTCGACGTGCCGGCGCTGTTCCACCACTACGGCCTCAAGGAGATCTGGGAAGAGGCCTATGACGAGATCGACGGCGTGACCTGGCTCGGCTCCGGTTCCTGGGACCCCTGCAACTTCGTCACCCGCGATCCGATTCGCAGCCTCGACGACCTGCGCGGCAAGCGCGTCTTCACCTTCCCCACCGCCGGGCGCTTCCTGAGCCGCTTCGGGGTGGTCCCGGTGACTCTGCCGTGGGAGGACATCGAGGTCGCCATGCAGACACGTGAACTCGACGGCATCGCCTGGGCGGGGATCACCGAGGCCTACACCGTGGGCTGGGCCGATGTCAGCAACTACTATCTGAACAACAACATTTCCGGCGCCTGGGCCGGCTCCTACTTCGCCAACAGCGAGCGTTGGAACGAAGTGCCCGAGCACCTGCAGATGCTGTTCAAGCTGTGCATGGACAATTCGCACTACTACCGGCAGCACTGGTACTGGTGGGGCGAGGCGCACTACCGCACCACCGGCGGCAAGCTCGAGCTCACCTCGATCCCCGAGGAGGAGTGGCAGACCCTCGAAGACGAGGCGCTGGCATTCTGGGACGAGATCGCCGAGCAGAGCGAGCGCAGTGCCCGGGTGGTGGAGATACTCAAGGCGTACCGCGAGACCATGCAGCAGGCAGGGCCTCCCTACCGCTACAGTTAAGGCATGCCTGGGGCGGGCACTGCCCGCCCCGCATACCTGCCGCCTAACGATCGTTGGCCCACTAAGGAAGCTGCCATGAGTCAATTATCACCCCGACACATCACCCGCGCCGACGAGGCCCGCCGCCTGGTCGAGGCGCGTGGCCTGACCCACGTCAAGGTCGGCATGTTCGACATGGACGGCGTGATGCTCGGCAAGTACATGCGTCGCGACAAGTTCTTCCACGCCCTGGACGAGGGCTTCGCGTTCTGCGACGTGGTGCTGGGCTGGGACAGCAAGGATGAGCTCTACGACAACGTCAAGTACACCGGCTGGCATACCGGCTACCCGGACGCCCAGCTGCGCATCGTCCCCGAGAGTTGCCGCGAGGTGCCAGCGGAGGGCGATATGCTGCTGTTTCTCGCCGAGTTCAGCGGCAAGGCCGAGGCGATCTGCCCACGCGGGCTGCTGCGGCGGGTGCTCGATCAGGCCAGCACGATGGGCTTCAAGGCCCATGGCTCGCTGGAGTACGAGTTCTTCATGTTCCGCGAGACCCCGGAGTCGATTCGCGACAAGGGCTTTCGCAACCTGACCCCGCTGACCCCGGACATGATGGGCTACTCGATGCTCAGAAGCTCGGTGCACGCCGAGCTCTATCATGAGCTGCTGGCGCTTTCCGAGGCCATGGACTTCCCCATCGAGGGGCTGCACACCGAGACCGGCCCCGGCGTACTCGAGGCGGCCATCGGCGTCGACGAGGCCCTCTCCGCCGGCGACAAGGGCGCGCTGTTCAAGACCTTCACCAAGGTGTGGGCGCAGCGCCGCGGCCTGATGGCCACCTTCATGGCCAAGTGGTCGCCGGACTATCCCGGTCAGAGCGGCCATATCCACCTGTCGCTGAGCCACGCCGAGAGCGGCGAATCGGCGTTCTTCGATGCCGACAAGCCCTATGGCATGAGCGACGTGCAGCGCCACTTCGTGGCCGGGCAGCAGCAGCTGATGCCTGAGTTCCTGGCCATGTTCGCGCCGACCATCAACAGCTACACGCGGCTGATCCCCGGCTTCTGGGCACCTACCGAGGCAACCTGGGGGGTCGAGAACCGCACCACGGCGCTGGGGGTGATTCCCGGCAGTGCCAAGTCGCAGCGCGTCGAGTATCGTCTCGGCAGCGCCGATGCCAACCCTTATCTGGCGCTGGCCGCGGCCATCGGCGCGGGCCTCTACGGCATTCAGCAACGCCTCGAGCCGGACGAGCAGGTACGCGGCAACGCCTACGAACTCGACCACCCCGAGCACCAGGCGCTGCCGCGCACCCTGTGGGAGGCCGCCCAGCGCCTCAAGGCGTCGCAACCGGCCCGGGCGCTGTTCGGCGACGACTTCGTCGAGCACTTCGCGGCGACCCGCGAGTGGGAGGAGCGCGAGTTCCGACGCCATATAACCGATTGGGAGTTGGATCGTTATTTCGAGATTATTTGAGCTCGCTCAGTGCTCTGCAGAGGCAGAGCCGTTCGAAGTGATAAGCGGCGACGGGATAGCCGCGAGCCGAGTGTCGGATAGAAGTGAACTGAGCCTTGTCACTCGTTACTGGAAGGAAAGAGACGCGTATGCCCATACAGAAGACGATATCTCCGGTCGACGGCTCGGTCTACGTCGAGCGTGAGCTGGCCGATCCGGCACAGATCGACGCCACTCTGTCGCGGGCGGCCAGCGCCCAGCGCAGCTGGCGCGAGACGTCGATCGCCGAGCGCGCTCGGCTGTGCTCGGCGATGGTCGACGCCTTCGTCGCCCGGCGCGATGAGCTCGCCAGCGAGCTGACCTGGCAGATGGGCCGCCCGATCAGCGCCGCGGGTGGCGAAATCGGCGGCTTCGAGGAGCGCGCCAGGGGCATGATCGGCCTGGCCGAGGCGGCGCTGGCGCCGGTTCGGCTGGCCGATAAGCCGGGCTTTACCCGCTATATCACCCGCGAGCCGCTGGGCGTGTCGTTTATCGTCGCGCCGTGGAATTTTCCGTTCATGACCGCGGTGAACGCCATCGTCCCGGCGATCATGGCCGGCAATACGGTGATCCTCAAACACTCCGCCCAGACCCCGCTGTGTGCCGAGCGCATCCAGCAGGCCTTCGATGCCGCGGGCCTCCCCGAGGGGGTGTTCCAACACCTGCATCTGTCGCATGCGGCCACCGAACAGCTGATCCGCGACCGGCGGATCGACCACGTCTCCTTCACCGGCTCGGTGGCCGGCGGCGCGATGGTCGAGCGCAACGCCGCCGGCCGCTTCATTGCCACTGGCCTGGAACTGGGCGGCAAGGACCCGGCCTATATTCGCGGCGACGTGGACCTCGATGCCGCGGTGGAAGGGGTGATGGACGGCGCCTTCTTCAACTCGGGGCAGAGCTGCTGCGGCATCGAACGTATCTACGTTGATCAGGCGATCTTCGACGCCTTCGTCGAGCGCGCGGTGGCCTGGGTCAAGCAGCTCAGGCTGGGCAACCCCAGCGACCCGGCCACCACGCTTGGCCCGCTGGTACGCCCGGCGGCGGCGGATTTCGTGCGCGGCCAGATCGAGGAGGCGGTGGCCGCCGGGGCCAGGGCGTGGATCGATCCCGGTGACTACCCGCTGTCGGTGCCGGGGAGCGCCTACCTGGCGCCGCAGGTGCTGACCGGCGTCGACCATTCGATGCGCGTGATGCACGAGGAGAGTTTCGGCCCGGTAGTCGGCATCATGCCGGTGGCGTCCGACGAGGAGGCGCTGGCGATGATGAACGATAGCGCCTTCGGCCTCACCGCGGCGGTGTTCACCCGCGATATGGCGGCCGGCGAGCGGTTGGCGCAGCGCCTGGAGGCGGGTACGGTGTTCACCAACCGCTGCGACTACCTCGATCCCGAGCTGGCCTGGACCGGCGTCAAGCAGTCGGGGCGCGGCTGTTCGCTGTCGCGACTCGGCTACGAGACGCTGACCCGGCCCAAGTCTTTCCATCTCAAGCACGCCTAGGAGTCGCCGATGAACCAGGACATGAGCCAGTTCCACATGGGCTGGAACTACCCCGCCAATATCCTCACCGGGGTCGGGCGCATCCGCGAGCTGCCCGCGGCATGCCAGGCGCTGGGCATGAAGGCGCCGCTGCTGATCACCGACCCTGGCCTCGCCATCCTGCCGATGGTGCGCGACATCGTGCTGGCCTGCCACGACAGCGGCTTGGGCATCGCCGTGTTCAGCGAGATCAAGGGCAATCCCACCGGCAAGAACGTGCTCGACGGCATGGCCGCCTTCCGCGACGGCGGCCACGACGGGGTGATCGCCTTCGGCGGTGGCTCGGGGCTCGACGCCGCCAAGGCGGTGGCGCTGATGGCCAACCAGCGTGAGGGCCTGTCGCTGTGGTCGCTGGAGGATGTCGGCGACAACTGGAAGAATGCCGACGCCGACGCCATCGCGCCCATCGTCGCGGTGCCGACCACCGCGGGTACCGGCTCCGAGGTGGGGCGCGCCTCGGTGATCACCGACGAGGTCGAGCATGTCAAGCGCATCATCTTCCATCCCGGCATGGTGCCGGCCACGGTGATCCTCGACCCCGAGCTGACCGCCGGCCTGCCGCCCACGCTGACCGCTTCCACTGGCATGGACGCGCTGTCTCACTGCCTAGAGGCGTGGTGCTCGCCGCTCTATCACCCCATGGCCGAGGGCATCGCCGTCGAGGGCATGCGCCGGGTCTGCCACTACCTGCCGCGGGCCTACGCCGACGGCAGCGACCTCGAGGCGCGCATGAACATGCTGGTGGCGTCGAGCATGGGCGCCACCGCCTTCCAGCGTGGCCTGGGCGCGATGCACGCCCTGGCGCATCCGCTGGGGGCGCTGTACGACGCCCACCACGGCACCCTCAATGCGATCCTGATGCCCTATGTGCTACGCGCCAACGAGCGTGTCATCGGCGAGCCGATGGTGCGCCTGGGGCGCTACCTCGATCTGCGCCAGCCGGGAACCGCGGCGGTGATCGACTGGGTGCTGGAGCTGCGCGAGCGGCTGGCGATTCCGCATACCCTGGCCGAGCTCAAGATCGATACCCAGCAGGCCGACAAGGTGGGGCAGATGGCGGTGGCCGACCCCTCCTCGGGGACCAACCCGATCGCCTTCGACGCCAATCAGTATCGCGACATCTTCGTCGCGGCGGTGGAGGGACGTCTTTGATTGATGGTCGCGAAGCATGGACTCAGGAGGTCGGGCGATGCGCATAGGGCTGCTGCAGTGTGACGACGTGGCGCCGGAGTTGATCGCGACTCACGGCAACTACCCGGAGATGTTCGAGGCGCTGTTCAAGCGCATCGACCCGAGCCTCGAGTTCCGCGTGTGGCGCTGCCTCGACGGCGAGATCCCCGACGACGTGGACGCCGCCGACGCCTGGTTGACCACCGGCTCCAAGTTCGGTGTCAACGACGGCCTGCCATGGGTCGATACGCTGTGCGAGTTCGTGCGCGAGCTATGGGACGCCGGCAAGCCGCTGGTTGGCATCTGTTTCGGCCATCAGTTGATCGCCAAGGCGCTGGGCGGCGAGGTGGTCAAGAGCCCACGGGGCTGGGGGGTGGGCATGTCGTTCAACTGCGTCAATGCCCGCACCGACTGGATGCAGCCGTGGCAGCCCAATCTCGATCTGCTGGTCAGCCACCAGGACCAGGTCGAGCGGCTGCCGCCGGAGACACGGGTGCTGGCCGGCAGCGACTTCTGCCCCCACTACCTGATGCAGGTCGGCGAGCATTTCCTCGGCGTGCAGGGGCACCCGGAGTTCGCCAAGCCCTACTCCCGCGACCTGATGCAGCTGCGCCGTGACCTGGTTGGCGAGGCGCGGGTCGATGAGGGGCTCGACTCCCTGGATGCCCCGCTGGATGCCGAGCTGACGGTACGCTGGATCTTGAACTTCATGCAGCAGGCTCGCTAGGCTCGCTGCATGACCGCGAGTGAAACCTGGCAGTGGCCGATGGCCGAACTCAGCGCGGGGTCGGCCAACCTGATCCTGCTGGGCATTATCCTGAGCATTAGCATCGGGGTGGATGCGCTGGCCAGGCGCTGGCACCTGCCGCGTATCTCGCTGCTGGTGCTGGTCGGGGTGGTCTGGGCAAGGGTACAGCAGCTGCTGCTGGGGCAGGATGGCAGCGCGCCGCTGGGCGCGATGAGCGAGCCGCTGATCCACCTGGCGCTGGTGCTGGTGTCGTTTCTGCTCGGTGGCGAGCTGACCGTGGCGCGGCTGCGGCGCAATGGCTGGCTGATGGTGGCGATCTCGCTGTCCATCGTGCTCAGCGGGGCGCTGCTGGTTGGGGTGGGGCTATGGCTATTGGGCTTCCCGCTGGTGGTGGTGGTGGCCCTGGCCGCCATCTCGGTGGCCACTGAGCCGGCCGAGATCAGCGACGAAGTCCAAGCGCGGGGCGATGACCGCCTGCGCGCAAGGTTGCTGATGGGTATGGTCGCCGTCGACGACGCCTGGGGCATCCTGCTGTTCGGGCTGGCCATTGCACTACTCGGCTGGCAGCTCACCGGCGACGGTAGTCTGGCGCTGGCCTATGCCGGCTGGGAGCTGGGTGGGGCGCTGCTGCTGGGGTTGGCCATCGGCCTGCCGGCGGCCTGGCTGACCGGCCGCCTACGGCCGGGGGAGCCGACCCAGGTCGAGGCCTTCGCGCTGATCCTGCTGCTGACGGGATTCTCCACTTGGCTGGACGTGTCGGGGCTGCTGGCGGCGATGCTGGCTGGTGCCCTGGTGGCCAACTTCTCCTCCCACCACACCCGCTCGTTCCGCCAGATCGAGCACATCGAGTGGCCGTTCCTGGTGTTCTTCTTCGTGCTCTCCGGGGCTCACGTCGACCTCGACTACATGGGAGCGGCACTGTGGCTGACACTGGCCTACATCGTGCTGCGCCTGGCCGGGCGCTTGATGGGCGGCGCCCTGGGCGTGCAGTTGACAGGGCGAGGGGGCGAGCTGCCGCGGGACATCGGCCTGGCGCTGACGCCCCAGGCCGGCATCGCCATGGGCATGGCGCTGCTGGTAGTCGAGCGCTTTCCCGAGCACCGCTCGCTGCTGCTCTCGGCGGTGGTGGCCTCCACCGTGGTCTTCGAGGTGATCGCCCCCTTCCTGATTCGCCGCGTGCTGCGCTAGCGAGGGGCCCGGTTGATCCGCAGCAAACGCAGGCCATTGGCCACCACGATCAGGCTGGCGCCCATGTCGGCGAACACCGCCATCCACAGGGTGGCGTGGCCGGTGAAGGCAAGCACCATGAACACCGCTTTGAGGCCCAGGGCGATGGCGATGTTCTGCATCAGCACCCTGTGCGTATTCCGCGAGAGATGCAGGAAGTCGGCCAGGCGGCGCGGGTCGTCGTCCATCAGCGCCACGTCGGCGGTCTCGATGGCGGCATCGCTGCCCAGTGCGCCCATGGCGAAACCGATATCGGCGCGGGCCAGCGCCGGGGCGTCGTTGATGCCATCGCCCACCATGCCCACCCGTCCTTGCTGAGCTCGTGCCTCGATCATTGCCAGCTTGTCCTCGGGCAGCAGCCCTCCATGCGCTTCGTCGATACCCACCTGGGCGGCGACGGCGGCCACGCTGGTCGGGTTGTCGCCGCTCAGCATTAGCGTGATCACGCCCAGCCGGTGCAGCGACTCGATGGCCTCGCGGCTCTCTTCACGCAGCGGATCGCCCACGGCAAACAGCGCTAGTGGGCGGGTCTCCTCACCGAGGATCACCAGGGTCTCGCCACGCGCCTCATGCTCGGCGAGATGCGCGTCGAAGGTGTCGTCCAGCGCCGCGAACTGCCGCATCAGCCGACGGTTGCCGAGCCATAGCGTGCGACCGTCGTGGCTTGCCACCACGCCGCGGCCGGGCAGTTCGCGCACGTCTCTCACGTCCAGCGGCGTGATGCCATCGGCCTCGGCAGCACGCGTCAATGCCGCCGACACCGGGTGTGAGGAGCGAGCGGCGAGGCCTGCTGCCAGCGCTCGTAGGCGCTCACGGTCGAGCATGTCCAGCGCGCCGTCGAGGGGGTGCCAACTGCGCTGCGAGGGGCGACCCTGGGTCAGGGTGCCGGTCTTGTCGAAGGCGATGGCGACCAGGCGATGGCCCAGCTCCAGGAAGTTGCCACCCTTGACCAGGATCCCCGCACGGGCGGCGGCAGCCAGGCCGCTGACCACGGTGACCGGGGTGGAGATCACCAGCGCGCAGGGGCAGGCGATCACCAGCAGTACCAGGGCGCGGTAGATGCCGTCGAACCAGCTGACGCCGAACAGCAGTGGCCAGGTGAGTGCCACCAGCAGGGCGATGGCGAACACTGCTGGGGTATAGACGGCGGCAAAGCGGTCGATGAAGCGCTGGGTGGGGGCGCGACTGGCCTGGGCCTGCTCCACGGTATGAATGATGCGTGCCAGGGTGGTGTCGCTTGCCGCACGGGTGGTGCGGTAGAGAAACTCGCTGCCCTGATTGATGCTGCCGGCGAACACGGCGGCACCGGGGGCCTTGTCCACCGGCAGGCTCTCACCGGTGATGGGGGATTCGTCCAGCGCCGGGTGACCCTCGGTCACGCTGCCGTCCAGCGCCAGGCGCTCGCCGGGGCGCACCCGAACCAGGCTGCCCACGGCGACGTCGCTGGCCGGCATGCTGAGGAAGGTACCGTCGGGCTGGCGCACGCTGGCGCTCTCCGGGGCCAGCGAGAGCAGCTCGCGGATGGCGTTGCGCGCGCGACCCAGCGAACGTGCCTCGATGCGCTCGGCCAGGGTGAACAGCACCAGCACCATGGCCGCCTCGGCCCACTGGCCGATCAGCAGGGCGCCAGTCACCGCCACACTCATCAGCGCATTGATGTTGAGGGTGCGATGGCGCAGGGCAATGAAGCCTTTCTTCCAGGTCGGCAGGCCGACCAGGGCGATGGCCGTGAGTGCCAGCGCGGCGGCCAGCCAGGGCTCGGCGAGTCCCAACCAGTGGCTGGCCTCGGCGGCCAGGGCCAGCATCGCGGCGGCGCCCAGCTTCCACCAGTTCCCCGTGCTGCTTGCCGTCGGCATGCGCTGGGCCGGATCGTGGCGCCGTGCGCCCATGCCTGCGGAGGCGATACGGCGCTCGATGGTGTCTTCCATGACGTTGCGGTGGTGCACCGTCAGCACGCGATTGACAAGATCGAAGTCGAGCCGCTCGATGCCCGGCATGTCCTCCAGCGCGCGGCGCAGCAAGCCCTCTTCGGTGGGGCAGTCCATCGCCTCGATATATAGTTGCAGCGGCTGCGTACCGGGGGGAGGGGCGCTCGGTCTTGGCTTGGCGCTGGGACGAGTGGTGTCGCCGTGGCTGGAACAGCAGGTATGTTCGCTCATGGTAAGTCTCCGTGTCATGGGCTAATCTCATGACACACCCTGTAGTTGCTACAGGGTCAAGCGATTGATGAGGCCCCACATGAAAATCGGTGAGCTGGCCACCCGCACCGGCTGCGCGGTGGAAACCATCCGCTACTACGAACGCGAGGGGCTGCTGCCCGAGCCTGCTCGCTCCAGCGGCAACTATCGCCTCTATGCGGAGCCCCATGCCGAGCGGCTGCGCTTCATCCGTCACTGCCGCACGCTGGACATGACCCTGGACGAGATCCGCACCCTGCTCGACTATCACGACCGTCCGCGCCAGCCCTGTACTGCGGTCAACGGCCTGATCGACGACCACCTGGCCCACGTCGACGCCCGCATCGAGCAGCTCGTGGCCCTGCGGGAAGCGTTGGCCAAGCTGCGTTCGCGCTGCAACGGCGAGACCGCCTCCAGCCACTGCGGCATTCTTCAGGAACTGGCCCAGCCGGCATCGCATCAGCTGCCCACCGAAACCGGCGAGTCCAGCCACGTTCCTGGGCCGCACGGCGGCCGTTGAAGCTCCGCTGGACGGCTCAATCGCGCCGATACACCCGGCGGCCCAGTGCCCACACTTCGTCGATGGCCCAGCCGCCGTTTGCGAGCACCAGCAGGTCGGCGTCGGCACCCGCCGCCAGGCGGCCCTTGTGCGGCAGCTTGAGTGCCTCGGCGGCGTTGGTGGCGGCGCAGGGCAGGGCTTGCTCCAAAGGGATATCGTGGTGGGTGACGCACTCGCCGAGTACCTCGAACAGGCTGGCCAGGCGGCCGGGCTCGAGGCCCACGAAGCGGCGCTCGGCATCGAACTGCGGCAGCGAGGCGTTGGCGTCAGAGGAGAGGCTGACCCGGGCCAGGTCGACGCGGGCGTGACGAGCGCGAGCCACGGCCTCCGAGGCGGCCACTTCGCCGCCGGCCAGCAGCTCGTCGGTGGTACTGGTGGTGAAGTCGATACGCCCACCCTCGCGGGCAAAGCGCAGGCCGTCCTCGAACAGCGCGGCGGTGCGGTTGATATGGGTGGGGTAGAACTGCGACAGCGGGATGGCGCTGCTGCGGGCAACTTCGCGTAGCGGCTCCAGATGGCTTGGCGCATCACCGGTATGAATGAACACGACCCCCGCCTTGCCGGCCAGCAGGCCGGCGGTGCGCGCCTCCGAGGCCAGCCGGGTCAGCTCCTGGGCGGTAGGCTGCGAGCCTCGGTGGTCGCTGATCGCCACTTCGCCGACACCGATGAACTCGGGGATGTAGAGAATATCGCTGGCCACCGAACCGGTCAGGGTCACCGGCGGCAGCTGATAGGAGCCGGTGTAGGCGTAGACGCTGAGGCCGGCGGCCGTCAGTTCGCGGGCCTTGCCGATCAGGTTGGCGGGGTTGCGGGTCAGGGCGTCGGTGCCCAGCGCCGCCACCAGGGTGGTGACGCCGGAGGCGAGGGCATCGCCATGGGTCAACTCCGCGGTGCGGGTGCCGAAGCCGCCCTCGCCGCCACCGCCGGTGATGTGCACCAGCGGGTCGACCAGGCCGGGAATCACCCGGCGACCGCCAAGATCGATTACCTCGACGGCGGTGCCCTCAACGGGGGGCGTCTCTTGTGCCGCGCTGATTGCGGCGATGCGTCGGTCGGCGATCAGCAGGTGGCAGAGCCCCAGCGGCTCGGGGGCATAGAGATTTGCGTTCTTGAGCAGTGTCAGCATGGCAGTTCTCTGAGTGGCAGGTAACCTGCAACGCCGGCCATGGGTCGACGTTGCAGGGCCCAAGTGACGTTAAAGTTTTACGTCGTAGCTGAAGTAACGCTGCATGATCTCATCATAGGTGCCGTCCTCCTTGAGTGCCGCCAGGGCCTCGTTGAAGCGCTCGGCCAGGGCCTCGTCGCGAGGGCGGAAGGCGACGCCGACGCCCTGGCCGAAGATATGCTCGGGCTCCTTGATGAAGTCGCTGATGCGCTGGAAGTCGCTGCCGTCGGTGTCGATCTCGATGGCCGACTCGGCGATCGGGTAGTCCATGAAGGTGAGGTCGAGGCGCCCGGCGCGCAGGTCGGTGACCACGTCGTCGACGCCGGTATAGCGGCGAATGTCGAGCAGGTCGCCGTACAGCTCGGTGACGTAGTTGTCCTGCAGGGTAGCGCGCTGCACGCCCACCGTCAGACCGGCCAGGCTGTCGCGGTCGTCGATATCGATGTCATGCTCGTGGGTGGTGATCCAGGCGCTGGGGGTGGTGTAGTAGGGCTCGGAGAACAGCACCCGCTGGGCGCGCTCCTCGGTGATCGCCATCGACGACATGATGGCGTCGTAGTTGCGTGCGAGAAGGCCAGGGATGATGCCGTCCCAGTCCTGCTCGACCCAGGTGCAGGAAATGTCGAGATAGGCGCAGACCGCCTCGCCGAGTTCGATCTCGAAGCCGGTCAGTTCGCCGTCGGCCTGGCGGTACATGAAGGGTTCGTAGGGAATATCGACGCCGAGGCGAACCTCGTCATAGTCGCGGGCCTGGGCGGTGCCGGTGATCAGGGTGGCGCCGAGCGCAGCGCTCAGCAATAGCGTGGAATAATGCATGGGAATCTCCATGGGTCTAGGCTTTGTCCGAAAACTGCCTGCGCTCGGCCATACGGCGTTAAAAATCTGCTCAAAGTACTCATTTACAACCCGTAAACTCCGTCTTTTCACCGATTTTTGCCTTGTCTGACCATCGCTCGTCGACTTTTCAGACAGAGCCTAGGTCGCCGCACGGTGGCAGCTTGTGATTGTTGATAGCAATAAGGGGGTCCGCTGTCATCGCGACTGCTTCACGCCTCGGCGGTGGGCCAAGGACGTATCATCGCCATGCATTGCGGTATCGGGCACCAGAGTGCCGAGTGGCCAGGGCTGGCCGGGGGAGGGCTATTCGTCGAACCATTCGCTGAGATAGAAGCTCTCAACGAAAATTGCCGGGACGATCCTGGGATGGATGGTCATAGGAAGTGGACCTCTGCGGGTGTCGGAACCACCACGAAAACATGCGCGATCGGGCCGCGCCTGTCAAGCGGCCTCGCCGTGTGGCGGGAGCGTTTGAACAGGCGCGGCGAGCCGGCTTATTCGCTGAAGTAGCGGTCGTGGATCTCGTCGTAAGTGCCGTCTTCCTGGAGCTCGGCCAGCGCGTCGTTGAAGCGCTCGGCGAGGGCCTCGTCGCGGGGGCGGAAGGCGATGGCGATGCCGTCACCGAAGTACTCGTAAGGCTCGCGAATCATCTCGCCGACCACGCGGTAGTCGGCGCGCTCGCTGTCGAGCAGGGTGGTCTTGCCCACCGGGTAGTTGACAAACACTAGGTCGAGACGCCCCGACTCCATGTCCAGCAGCATGTCGTCGGCGGTAGCGTAGCGGCGCACATTGGCCACGTCGCCGTAGAAGTCGGTGGCGTAGCTGTCCTGCAGGGTGCCGCGCTGCACGCCAAGGGTCAGGCCGTCGAGGGTCTGCTCGTCGGCGGTCTCGATGTCGCTGTCCTGCGGGGCGAACCAGGCCGACGGTACGGTCAGGTAGGCATCGGAGAACAGCACTTGCTCGCGGCGTTCCTCGTTGATGGTCATCGACGACATGATGGCGTCGTAGTTGCGCGCCATCAGCCCGGGAATGATGCCGTCCCACTGCTGTTCGATCCATTCGCAGGTGATGCCCATCTGCTCGCACAGGGCGTTGCCGAGATCGATGTCGAAGCCGGTCAGCCCGCCGTCCGGGGTGCGGTACTGCATTGGCTCGTAGGGTACGTCGACGCCGAAGCGCACGTGGTCGTAGCTGTCGCGGGCCTGGGCACTGCCGGCGACCAGGGCGGCGCCGAGCAGGGTGATGCCAAGATAGCGGTACATGAGGAAGTCCTTATTGTTGTGACGCTTGGCCATAGGGCGCCGTGCTTGCCGGGGCAAGCGCGTTGCATGTAGCCAGATGGAAGCGCTCCCGGCAGGGCCGGGAGCGCAGGACGGGATTACTCGTCGTCGCCGAAGTAGCGCTCGTAGATCTCGTCGTAGGTGCCGTCGTCTTGCAGCGTCGCCAGGGCCTCGTTGAAGCGCTCGGCGAGCGCCTCGTCACGCTGGCGGAAGGCGATGCCGAAGCCGTCGCCGAAGTACTCCTGGGGCTCGGTGATCATCTCGCCGACCACCTTGTAGTCGCGGCTCTCGCTGTCGAGCAGGGTCGACTTGCCCACCGGGTAGTCGAGGAACACGATGTCCAGGCGGCCCGCCTGCATGTCCAGCACCATGTCGTCGGCGGTGGAGTAGCGGCTGACGCTGGCCACGCTGCCGAACATGTCGGTGGCGTAGTTGTCCTGCAGGGTGCCGCGCTGCACGCCGATGGTCTTGCCGTCGAGGCTCTCCTCGGTGGCGTCTTCGAGCTCGCTGTCTGCCGGGGCGAACCAGGCTGACGGCGGGGTGAAGTAGGGGTCGGAGAACAGCACGGTCTGGCGGCGCTCGTCGTTGATGGTCATCGACGACATGATGGCGTCATAGTTGCGCGACATCAGCCCGGGGATGATGCCGTCCCACTCCTGAACGATCCACTCGCAGGTGATACCGATCTCTTCGCATAGCGCGTTGCCGAGGTCGATATCGAAGCCGGTCAGCTCGCCGTCCGGGGTGCGGTACTGCATCGGCTCGTAGGGCACGTCGACGCCGAAGCGAACGTGATCGTAGTCACGTGCCTGGGCGGTGCCGGCGACCAGTGCGGCGCCGAGGAGCGAGATGGTGAGCAGTTTTTTCATGATGCATTTCCCTGTTGTTGTCGGGGTCACCCTAGGGTGAGAACACGGCTACATTAGCGCAGCTTGCGATGGGCCGGAAGAGGGAAACCGGCCTTGCCAGGCCAGTTTCCCAACGCTTGTTTGACGGCGGGTATCGATCCGTCGTCACGCCGGCCTGAGATGCGCCAGCAGCCGCTTTTCGAGGAAGCGGAAGAAGTACAGGATGGCGAAGGTCAGGCACAAATAGATCGCCGCCACGAACAGGAAGGCCTCGAAGGGTGCGTAGAAACGCGCATAGACGAAGCGCGCGGCGCCGGTCAGGTCCATTAGCGTGACGACGCTGGCGATGGCGCTGGCATGGAGCATGAAAATGACTTCGTTGCCGTACGCTGGCAGCGCGCGACGAAAGGCACTGGGCAGCACGATCCGCCGCATCATCAGCGCATTGGACATGCCGTAGGCGCGGGCCGCCTCGATCTCGCCACGCGACGTGGCCTTGATCGCGCCGCGAAAGATCTCGGTGGTATAGGCCGCGGTGTTGAGGGTGAAAGCGATCAGTGCCGGGTAGAAGGCCTCGCGCAGCAGTGGCCAGAAGATCGTCTCCTGAATGCCGTCCACGAACACCACGCCGTAGTAGATGATGTAGAGCTGGATCAGCAGCGGGGTGCCGCGAAACACATAGGTATAGGCGTAGATGGGTAGGCTGATCCAGCGGTGGCGCGAGCTGCGCCCGATGGCCAGCGGCACGGCCAGCACCAGCCCGGCGAGCAGCGACAGGAACACCAGTTGGGTGGTGGTCACCAGGCCGTCCCAATAGTAGCCGAGGGTCCGCGGGGTGAAGATCAGGTTGCCGTCGAGCAGCTCGGTGAACCAGGTAATGAGTTCCATGTCAGTGCCCTCCGAAGCCGACGTTGTAGCGTTTCTGCAGGCGCGCGAAGAGCCACTCCGAGACGCTGGCGATGGCCAGATAGATCAGCGCCACCGGGATCAGGAACACGAACGGCTCATGGGTGGCCCGGGACGCCTCGGCGGCGACCCGCACCATGTCGGAGAGACCGATCACCGAGACCAGCGCGGTGGTCTTGAGAAGCACCAGCCAGTTGTTGGAGAGGCCGGGCAGGGCGTGGCGCATCATCAGTGGAAAACGGATGCGCCGGAACACCAGCCAGTTGCTCATGCCGTAGGCTTTACCGGCTTCGATCTGGCCCTCGTCGACGGCCAGGAAGGCGCCGCGGAAGGTCTCGCCCATGTAGGCGCCGAAGATGAAACCGATGGTGATCACCCCGGCGGCAAAGGCGTTGAGGTTGACGTACCAGTCCAGCCCGGTGCGGTCGTAGAGGGCATCGGTGACCACGTTGAGCGCCATCTGGCCGCCGAAGAAGAGCAGCAGCATCAGCACCAGGTCCGGCACGCCGCGGATCACCGTGGTGTAGAGGGTGGCGAGGCGGTTCAGCAGCCAGCTGCGAGACATCCTGGCGCTGGCGGTCGCCAGTCCCAGCAGGATGGCCAGCGCCAGCGACAGCACCGCCAGCTGCAGGGTGACGCCGGCGCCTTCCAGCAGCCGTGGGCCGTAGCCATGAAGATCCAGCATAGTGCTCTCCCGCTCAGTACTTGGGGGCCAGGAACTGCTTCAGGCGCGGTGATTGCGGGTTGCCCAGCACCTGGTCCGGCGGACCCGCCTCCTCGACCAGCCCCTGGTGCAGGTAGATCACCTGGCTGGAGACGTCCCGGGCGAAGCCCATCTCGTGGGTCACCACGATCATGGTGCGCCCCTCGTCGGCGAGTTCGCGCATCACCTTGAGCACGTCGCCGACCAGCTCCGGGTCCAGCGCCGAGGTGGGCTCGTCGAACAGCATCACCTCCGGGTCCATGGCCAGCGCCCGGGCGATGGCGCCGCGCTGCTGCTGGCCGCCGGACATCTGGGCCGGGTAGGCGTCGGCGCGGGCGGTCAGGCCCACCCGCTCGAGCAGCGCGCGGGCCTGCTCGATGGCCTCCTTCTTCGGCTTGCCGAGCACATGCACCGGGGCCTCGATGATGTTCTCGAGCAGGGTCATGTGGGCCCAGAGGTTGAAGCCCTGGAAGACCATGGAGAGCTTGGCCCGCATGCGTACCACCTGCTTCCAGTCGGCGGGCTCGCGGCCGTGGCGGGTCTGCCTGAAGCGGATCTCCTCGCCGTGGACGATCAGGTCGCCCTCGTCGGGCTGCTCGAGCAGGTTCATGCAGCGCAGGAAGGTGCTCTTGCCGGAGCCGGAGGCTCCGATCAGGGTGATCACGTCGCCCTTGTGGGCAGAGAGCGAGAGCCCCTTGAGCACTTCGGTATCGCCGAAGCGCTTCTTGATGTTGCGGACTTCCAGCGGAATCGGGGTTTCGGCCATGGTATGGGCTCCGGGTCAGGGTCGCCGCGGCGACACGCCGTGGGTAAGCGGCGCTTGGCAGGGGCGATGCCAGCGGCGCATCCGCCCTCCGAGTGGTGTGAGAGGGCGAGATGGGATGCGGCGCGGGTCCAGTGCTGATCGGCAAAGGGGCAAGATTTTACCCTCCCGTTGTGGTTGTTATAAGGGTTTTTCTGCTGCCGATGCTTCCCGGGGCCTCGGCGGGCCGCCGGCCTCAACCCGACGGCGGTGGCTCGGGGTGCACCAGCAGGGCGGCGCGGGCGCCGATCTCCACTCCGGCGTTGGGAAAGACCACGGCCAGCGGTGCCTCGCCGACCCGGGTCTCGCCGGCCTGGCCATCCTCGGCGAGCAGGGTGCCCGGCGGGAAGGCCGTGAAGTTGGGCGTATCGTCGGGGAAGGCCAGTCGAAACGCCGCGGACTCCCGCATCAGCTCATGCGCGACCCGGAAGAAGGCCATGCGCTCGGGCGCTGCCGCGGGGGGCTCGCGCCCCTCGAGCAGCGCCGCCAGCAGCACGCCCATGGGCGCCAGCGGTGCCAGGTCATTGTGCCCGAAGGGCAGGGCGCGGCCCAGCTCCAGGGTGAAGGCCTGGGCGCCATGATAGTGCTTGCTGTAGTGGGAGAAGGTCCAGCTGTGGCGGTGCTGGTGGAGCACCGCCTGGATGCCGGCGGCGGCGAGCCAGCGCCACTGCTCGGCGGTGACCGCGGTGCGCTCGGTATAGGGGCTGACCACGAAGCGGGGGTAGCGGCTGTCGCGGATGGCGGTGTGCAGGTCGTAGTGCAGCCGTGGCAGCGTCTCGTGCCGGGTGAAGAAGGCGTCCACCGCGGCCATCAGCTCCCGCGCCCGGTCGGGCTCCATGCCCTGCTCGTCGAGCTCCCGGCGGAAGAGGCGGTTGAGGTTGGTGCCCACGTAGCGCACCCCCTGGTGGGTCGCCTCGGGGTTGCCGAGCAGCAGCAGCACCGGCGCGCCGAGCACGAGTTCGCCGGCGGCCAGGCGGGCGAGCAGCGCCGCGAGCAGCTCCATGGGGGCGGTCTCGTTGCCGTGCACGCCCACCGAGAGCACGCCGGCCCGCGCCGCCGGCCCGGGCCTGTCGGGCTCAAGCGCCAGCATTCCGTGGCCGAGACAGCGGAAGTGGCCGCCGGGGAGCCGGCCCTGCTCGGGAAAATCTGCCTCCTCGATGCTGGCCTCGAGCCAGCTCGCGAGCCCCGGGGACGGGGACATGTCGTGACGGGACACGCTATCGGGCCTCCTCGCGCCAGGGGTCGCAGGCCTCGCCCTGCTCCACCTCGATCAGCTCCTCCACCGGGAAGGCCAGCGCCTCGGCGCGCTCCACCAGATCGCGGTAGGTGGCCTCCGGCAGGGTCGGGGTGCGGGCGAGGATCCACAGGTAGTCGCGGTCCGGGCCGGCCACCAGCGACCACTGGTAGTCGTCGTCCAGGGCCAGCACGTTGTAGCCGCCGTAGAAGGGGCCGAAGAAGCTCACCTTGAGCCGGCCCACGTCCTCGTCGCCGATGAAGTAGGCGCGCCCCTCCGCCTCGCTGACCTCGCCCTCGGCGAGCTTCACGCCGCGGTTGAGCACCCGCACCCCGCCGTCGTCGCGCAGCGAGTAGTCGGTGGTGACGCAGTCCAGCCCGCGCTCGAAGGAGTGGTCGAGTCGCGCGATCTCGTACCACTGGCCCAGGTAGCGGTCGAGCTCGAAGCCGGTGACCGGCTCGGTGCCCCTGGGGATGCCGGTGCAGCCGGCCAGCAGCAGGGCGCTGGCGCCGAGGGGGGCAGGGCGAGAGGGGAATGGCATGGGGTGACTCCTTGTCGTGGTGCCGGCGGCGATCGGCTGTGACCTTGGCAGGATGGGGCAGGGCGCGGAGCCAGGCTAGACTGGCCGCCCGACCCGCGCCAGGAGGCCGCCATGCCCGACCACGCCCGTGATCACGATGCCCGCGTACTCAATGAGCACTATGATGCCCTCGCCGCCGGGGGCGAGGAAAGCCTGCTGGTGCGTCTTCAGGCGGCCTTCCGCGCCGCCGGGTGCGACCCGGACGCCCTGACCCTGGACGAGATCGCCGGGATCGACCAGCTGCACCTGGGCGGGCGGGCCGCCAGCCGTTCCCTGGCGGTGTTGGGCGAGCTCTGGGCCGGGCAGCGGGTGCTGGACGTGGGCTGCGGCACCGGCGGGGCCAGCCGCCTGCTCGCCGACGAGTTCGGCTGCGAGGTGGTCGGCGTCGATATCACCGCCGCCTTCATCGCGGTGGCCGAATGGCTCAGCGCGGCCACGGGGCTGTCGGGCCATACCCGCTTCCTGTGCGCCGATGCCGTTCGCACCCCGCTGGCGGATGGCGCCTTCGACGTCATCTGGTGCCAGCATGCGCTGATGAACATGCCGGACGTGCCCGGGGTGCTGGCGGAGTGGCGTCGCCTGCTGGCGCCCGACGGCCGGGTGCTGCTGCATGAGGTGGTGGCCGGCGACAGTCCCGAACCGCTGGCGCTGCCGGTGCCCTGGGCGCGCACGGCGGCGACCAGCCACCTGCAGCGCCGCGAGACCCTCGAGGCGAGCCTTGCCGCGGCGGGCTTCGAGCCGCTCTGCGTGCGGGATGTGACCGACGAAGCCCTTGCCTGGCGCCAGAAGCACGGCCGCCGCGAGGCGGGGGAGGCGCCGGCCCGGGCTCTTCCGGGGCCGGCGCTGATCTTCGGCGAGGAGTTCGCCGAGATGGGGCGCAACCTGCGCGACAACCTGGCCGCCGACAGGGTGCGTATCCTCGAAGGGGCATGGCGCCTGGGCTGATGACGCTCGGGCAGGCTCAGCTCTCGAGGCGTGCCGCGATGGCCCGGCCCAGGCTCTCGGTGGTGCCGCTGCCGCCCACGTCGGGAGTGAGCACGCTCCTGTCGCCCTCGGCCAGCACCGCCTCGAAGGCGCTGACGATGGCGTCCGAGGCCTCCTTGTGCCCCAGGTGCTCGAGCATCATGGCGCCGGACCAGATCTGGCCGATGGGATTGGCGATGCCCTTGCCCGCGATATCCGGGGCGCTGCCGTGGACCGGCTCGAAGAGGCTCGGGAAGGTGCCCTCGGGGTTGATGTTGGCCGAGGGGGCCACGCCGATGGTGCCGGTGCAGGCGGGGCCCAGGTCGGAGAGGATGTCGCCGAACAGGTTGCTGGCCACCACCACGTCGAACCAGTCGGGGTGCATCACGAAGTTGGCGGTGAGGATGTCGATATGGAACTGGTCCACGGTCACGTCCGGATAGCGCTTGCCCATCTCGGCCACCCGCTCGTCCCACCAGGGCATGGTGATGGCGATGCCGTTGGACTTGGTGGCCGAGGTGAGCTTCTTCCGCGGGCGCGAGGCGGCCAGCTCATAGGCGAACTTCAGCACCCGGTCGGTGCCGTGGCGGGTCATCACCGTCTCCTGGATCACCACCTCGCGCTCGGTGCCCTCGAACATTTTGCCGCCGACGCTGGAGTACTCCCCCTCGGTGTTCTCGCGCACCACGTAGAAGTCGATGTCGCCGGGCTTGCGGTCCGCCAGGGGGCTCTTGATGCCGGGCAGCAGCCGGCAGGGGCGCAGGTTGATGTACTGGTCGAAGCGGCGACGGAACTGCAGCAGCGAGCCCCACAGCGAGACATGGTCCGGCACGGTGGCCGGCCAGCCCACCGCGCCGTAGAGGATGGCATCGAAGTCCTTCAGGGTCTCGAACCAGTCGTCGGGCAACATCTTGCCGTGCTCGGCGTAGTAGTCGCAGCTGGCGAAGTCGAAGTGCGCAAGCTCCAGGGCGATGCCGAAGCGGCTGGCGGCGGCCTCGAGGGCGCGCAGCCCCTCGGGCATCACTTCCTTGCCGATGCCGTCACCGGGGATCACGGCGATTCTGTGGGTCATGTCGGGCTCCATCGATTTCCGGGGGGAGGAACGAACCCCCACAGTCTAGCCCTCCCATGGCTGTCGATAATCGGGCTAGAATGCAAGCCATTGTTGAGAAAAAGTGGAGAGTTCGGTGGCCCAGCTCGATGACCTGGCCTTCTTCCAGCGCCTGGCCCAGGCCGGCAGCCTCACGGCCACGGCCCGGGAGCTTGGCCTGTCGCTCTCGGCGGTGAGCAAGCGGCTCAAGCAGCTGGAGGCGCGCCTGGGAGTGACCCTGGCCAGCCGCACCACCCGCCGCCTGACCCTGACCCCGGAAGGGGAGCGCTATCTGGTGCGCGGGGCGGCGATCCTCGAGGAGCTGGTCGAGCTGGAGGAGGCGCTGGGGGCGCAGCGGGCCGAGCTCTCGGGCCCGCTCAAGATCAATGCCACCTTCGGCTTCGGGCGCCGCCACGTGGCCCCGCTGCTGTCGCACTTCTGCGCCCGCCACCCGGGGGTGGAGGCATCGCTTGAGCTCTCCAATTTCCCGCTGACCCCGGGCGAGCAGGGGGTGGATATCGGCATCCGGGTGGGGGAGCCGCCCGACTCGCGGCTGGTGGCCCGGCATGTCCTGGCCAACCGCCGGGTGCTGTGTGCCTCGCCCCGCTATGTGGTGAGCATGCCACCGCTGGAGACCCCGGCGGACCTTTCGGCCCACCCCTGCCTGGTGCTGCGCGAGAACGACAGCGACTATGCGGTGTGGCGCTTTCGCCGTCGCGATGGCGGGGCCGAGCAGGCCGTGAAGGTGGCGGGGCCGCTGGCCAGCAACGACGGCGAGGTGATCGTGGGCCTGGCGCTGGACGGCCACGGCGTCATGCTGCGCTCCTGGTGGGACGTGCATGAGTGGCTGGCCCGGGGCGAGCTGGTCGAGCTGCTGCCCGGCTGGCGGGGGGTGCGCGCCGACTTCCATGCCGTCTATCCCCAGCGCCGCCATGTGCCGGCGCGCCTGCGCGCCTTCGTCGAGCTGCTGCAGCGGGAGCTGCCGCGTCGCGTCGCCGCGCTGCCCGCTTAGCGGGGGCGCTCAGTGCCGCTCGTGGTGTTGCGGCGCCGGGCGCTCCTCGGCAAGCGCGGGTAGCCGGGCCAGGGGGTCCTGGCCGAAGTAGCGGCCGAGCAGCGCATAGAGCGCCGGATAGGCGTCGTGGAGCAGGTCCGGGGCGGTGAAGAAGGCCTCGCAGCAGACCGCGAAGCACTCGCCGGGGTGGGTGGCGGCGTAGTCGTCGATGGGCGTGGGGTCGCCGCGCTCGAGATGCGCCTGGAGGTTTTCCCAGACGCCCATGAAGACCCGATGCCACTCCCGCGGATCGATGTCGGCGGGCAGCGGCGGGAAGCCGTCCACGTCCAGGGAGTTGCCCATGTCGAGCTTGTGGGCGAACTCGTGGATCAGCACGTTGAAGCCCGAGAAGTCGCCGCTCTCCATCAGGTCGGGGAAGGCCACCACCACCGGCCCCTGGTGGGAGGTCTCGCCGGCGCGCTCGTCCACGTACTCGTGCATCACGCCGAACTCGTCCATCTCCTCCACCTGGCGCTGGAAGGCGTCGGGCAGGATCAGCACCTCGTGGACGTTGGCGAAGGCCTCCCGGTGCTCCTCGTCGCTCCAGCCCAGGGTCAGCAGGCAGGCCTGGGCGGCGAGAGCCAGCTGGGCAGGCAGGTCGAAGGGGGTGGACTCGGCAAGCGTCGGGTGCAGGCTCAGGCGCTTGGCGTGGAGAAACTGCCAGGCGCGCTGCCCAAGCGAAGCGGCCTGCGCCTCGGGCAGGGCGGCAAGCAGCGGCAGGCGCGACCGGGCCTCGGCCCAGGCCGCCTCGGGGAAGGGGTGGCGGGCGGCGAAGCGCTCGGCCCGCCAGCGTTTCAGGTGCCCCAGCATCGGCTCTCCTCGCCTCGACTCAGCTCTCTTCCAGGTCGGCCCCTGACTTCCAGGACCAGTCCCGCCAGCGCAGGTCGAAGAGGTCCTTGCGGCGGTCCTTGAGGTTGGTCACCGAGCCCTCGTTGCGCACCATGGTCAGTCGGGTCAGGTCGAGATCCGAGAAGAGAATCATCTCGGTGTTGGGGGTGGTCTCGTTGAGCACGGCGTCGTGGGGGAAGGCGAAGTCCGAGGGCGAGAAGACCGCCGACTGGGCGTACTGGATGTCGAGGTTCTCGATGGAGGGCACGTTGCCCACGCTGCCGCACAGCACCACGTAGCACTCGTTCTCGATAGCCCGGGCCTGGGCGCAGTGGCGCACCCGCAGGTAGCCGTTCTTGGTGTCGGTCCAGAAGGGCACGAAGAGGATGTCCATGTCCTGCTCGGCCAAGAGCCGCGGCAGCTCCGGGAACTCCACGTCGTAGCAGATCAGGATGCCGACCCGGCCGGCGTCGGTGTCGAACACCTGCAGGTCGTCGCCCCCCTCGATGACCCAGTCGCGGCGCTCCTGGGGAGTGATATGCAGCTTGGCCTGGCTCTCGATCTCGCCGTCGCGGTGGCAGAGGTAGCTGACGTTGTAGAGCCGGTCGTCCTCGCCCACCTCGATCATGGAGCCGGCGACGATGTTGATGTTGTAGGAGACCGCCATGCGCGACAGCTCGGCCTTGAACTGCTCGGTGAAGCTGGCCAGGAAGCGCACGGCCGCCATCTGGTCGCGCTGGGCGGCGCGGTCCTGCAGCCCCATCAGCGGGGCATTGAAGAGCTCCGGGAAGATCGCGAAGTCGCTCTTGTAGCCGGAGAGGGCGTCGACGAAGTACTCCACCTGCTGCAGCACCGCCTCCACCGAGTCGAACTCGCGCATCTGCCACTGCACCGCGCCGACCCGCACCTGGGTCTTGCGGTTGTCGAGCACCAGTTCGGCGGGCTCATAGAGGAAGTTGTTCCACTCCAGCAGGGTGGCATAGCCCTGGGACTTCTCGTCCTCGGGGAGGTAGTCGCGCAGGAGGCGCTTGACCTGGAAGTCGTTGGCCAGCTGGAAGGAGAGGATGGGGTCGTGGATCTCCTTGCGGGCCACCTGATCGATGTACTGGGTGGGGGAGAGCGTCTCGGCGTGCTGGTGATACTGGGGGATGCGCCCGCCGGCGAGGATCGCCCGCAGGTTCAGCGAGCGGCACAGCTCCTTGCGGGCGTCGTAGAGGCGCCGACCCAGCCGGTAGCCGCGGTACTCCGGGTGGATCAGCACGTCCAGGCCGTACATGGCGTCGCCGTCCTGGTCGTCGAGGATCACCTCGCGCTTGCCGATCAGGTCGTCGTACCTGTGCGGGTTGGTGAACTCGTCATAGTCCACCCGTGCGGTCAGCGCCATGCCCACCAGGCGGCCGTCGTCCTCGATGGCGAGCTGGCCGTCCGGGAAGGAGGCGATCAGCGTCTCGATGGTGTGCTTCGACCAGGCGCCGCCGATGTCGTGATAGACCGCGTCCATCAGCGTCTCGAGCTGGGGATAGTCCTCGGGCGTCAGGTTGCGAAGCGTCAGGTGCAGGTCGTCGAGGGACATGGCGCATCCTTATCTGTCGTTCAGGGGGCGAAGTCCGAGTCTAGCACGGGCGGTCTGCATCGCTCGGTGCGGGTCGCGCGCGCAGCAGCGGCCGGGTGAGGGTCTGGGCCATGATCACCCCGGCCAGGATCAGCACGCCGCCCAGCAGGTGGAACAGCGCGATGCGCTCGCCGAGGGCCGCCATGGCGATCAGCGCGCTGAACAGCGGCATCAGGTTGATGAAGATGCTCGCCTGGCTGGCGCCGATCTGGCGGATCGCCAGCATCCACAGGAAGGTGGTGACGATCGAGGCCGGGATGCCGGCATAGAGGATCAGGCCAATGTTGCTCGCGTCCACCGGGGTCATGGGGCCCATCAGGTAGGGCGGCAGCAGGAAGAGCACCGCGAAGATCACCTGGGCGTAGAGCAGTACCCAGGGCGGCAGGCCGATGGGCCAGCGCTTGAGCATCACCCCGTAGAGGGCGTAGCAGGTGGCGGCCACCAGCATCAGGGCGTCGCCCTTGGCCACGGTCAGCTCCAGCAGCGACAGCGGGTTGCCGCGGCCCAGCAGGATGGTCACCCCGAACAGCGCCAGGGCGCCGCCGGCCACGCCGCCGAGGCTCGGCGGCTCGCGCAGGATCAGGGCGCTGAGCAGCACGGTGAGCAGCGGCACCATGGCGGCCAGGATGCCCATGTTGGTGGCGCTGGTGGTCTCGGCGGCCACGTAGGCGAGTCCCTGCCACAGCCCCATGCCGAGCAGGCCCAGCACGGCGAGCTTGGGCCACTCGCGGCGGATCGTCGCCCGGTGCTTCCAGGCCGCCGGGGCCGGGAAGGGGGTGAGCACGACGAGCGCCAGCACCCAGCGCAGGAAGGCGATGCTGGAGGGCGCGATGGCGCCCACGGTGAGCTGGTTGATGGTCATGTTGCCCGACCAGATCAGCACGGCGCCGAGCGGCGGCAGGAAATAGAGCAGGGGCATGGCATCCTCGTTGGCCATCACGGAAGAGCCCCGCGGCGGCGGGGCTCTAAAGCTTACTTCAGCCAGGCGCTTCAGGCGATGGCGGCGACGCCGGCCTTGGCCACCTGAACGTCCTGGTCGGGCTTGACGCCGGAGATGCCGACGCTGCCGGCCACCTCGCCATTCACCAGCACCGGCACGCCGCCGGCCAGCAGAGACTGCATGGGGGCGGTGACGAAGGCGGTGCGGCCGCCGTTGATCATCTCCTCGAAGGCCTGGGTCTCGCGGCGGCCCAGGGAGGCGTTGCGGGCCTTCTGGGTGGCCACGTCGGCGCTGAAGGGCGGGGCGGTGTCCATGCGGCGCAGGCCGAGCAGGTGGCCGCCGTCGTCGGCCACGGCGATGGTCACGCCCCAGCCGTTGGCCTCGGCCTCCTTCTCGGCGGCATCGAGGATGGCGTTGACGTCGGTCAGGGTCAGTACGGGCTTGGTCTTCATGGGGTTGTCCTCAGGGGGTTAGTGCCTCGTCGACGATCTCGATCCAGTGGCGTACCGGGGTGCGGTTGGCGCCGTTGAGGTGGGTCTGGCAGCCGATATTGGCGGTGACGATCACCTCGGGCTTGCCGGCCTCCAGGTTGTCGAGCTTGTTGTCGCGCAGCTGCGTCGAGAGCTCGGGCTGGGTGATGGAGTAGGTGCCCGCCGAGCCGCAGCAGAGGTGGGCATCGGCGACCGGGGTCAGCGAGAAGCCGAGCCGGGTCAGCACCGACTCCACGGCGCCGCCGAGCTTCTGGGCGTGCTGCAGGGTGCAGGGGCAGTGGAAGGCGAGCTTGCGGCTCTGCTTCACATCGAGGGCGTCTAGCGCCTCGTCGCGCAGCACCTCCACCAGGTCCCTGGCCAGCGCGCTCACCCGGGCCGCCTTCTCGGCGTAGGCCGGGTCGTCCTTGAGGATGTCGACGTACTCCTTGACGAAGGCGCCGCAGCCGCTGGCGGTCTGCACGATGGCCTCCGCGCCGGCCTCGACGTGCGGCCACCAGGCGTCGATGTTGGCCCGCGCCCGGGCGCGGCCGTCGTCGTGGGCGTTCAGGTGGAAGTCGATGGCGCCGCAGCAGCCGGCCTCCGCCACCGGCGTCAGGCCGATGCCGAGGCGGTCCAGCACCCGGGCGGTGGCGGCGTTGGTGTTGGGCGAAAGGCCCGGCTGCACGCAGCCCTCCAGGATCAGCATCTGGCGGGCGTGGCGGCTGCCCTCTGGGCGCTTGCCGGCATCCACGGGGGCGGGCGGCAGCTTGTCGCGCAGGGCGCCGGGCACCAGCGGCCGGAAGGTCTGGCCGAGCTTGAGCAGCGCCTGGAAGCGCTTCGGCTCCACCAGCATCTTGCGCAGCGCATAGCGCTGGGCGCGCTCGGCCGGCTTGCGGGGCACCCGCCGCTCGATCTCGGCGCGGCCGATGTCGAGCAGCTTGTGGTACTCCACGCCGGAGGGGCAGGTGGTCTCGCAGTTGCGGCAGGTCAGGCAGCGGTCCAGGTGCAGCCGGGTCTCCTCGGTCACCTTGTCGGCGCCCTCGGGGGCCTCGAGCATCTCCTTCATCAGGTAGATGCGCCCGCGGGGGCCGTCGCGCTCGTCGCCGAGCAGCTGGTAGGTGGGGCAGGTGGCGTTGCAGAAGCCGCAGTGCACGCAGGTGCGCAGCACCCGGTCGGCCTCGCGGATATGCGGCTTCTTGAGATCTTCCTCGGAAAAATGCGTCTGCATCTCGGCGTTATCCCCTCTGTCTCAGAATGCCGCGTAGAGCCGGCCCGGATTGAAGATCCCCTTGGGGTCCAGCTCTGCCTTGAGGTTCTGGTGGTACTTGGCCAGCACCGGGGCGAGCGGGGTGAAGGTCTCGTCCACCGGCTGGCCGTTGGCGCCGCGCCAGCAGGTGGCGTGGCCGCCGGCCCGGGAGACCACCTCGCGCAGGGTCGCGGCGTCGAGGTCGCTTCTCAGCCAGCGCTGGGCACCGGCCCAGTCGTAGAGCACGTCGGCATCATTGACGCCGGGAAGCTCGAGCACCGGGGTGTGGTGGGGCAGCGAGAGGCGCCACAGGGCGCGGCCGTCATCCCTGGCGAAGAAGGCCAGGCGCTGCTCGTTCAGGGCGGCCCAGAAGTCGGGCTTGAGCTCGTCGCCGCCCAGCCGCTCGGCGGTGGCGGCCACCGAGCTCGGTCCGCCCTCCAGACGCAGGTGCAGGGCGCCGTCGAGCCAGGCGGCGGCGGTGATCGGCAGCGGCTGGCGGCCCCACTCGGAGAGCTTCTCCAGCGCCCGGGCCAGCGGCATGTCCAGGTGCAGGCTGCGGCTGGCGCCGGGCAGCGGCAGCACCTTCATGGAGACCTCGGTCAGCAGCCCCAGGGTGCCCTGGGCGCCCACCATCAGCCGCGAGAGGTCATAGCCGGCCACGTTCTTCATCACCTGGCCGCCGAAGCGCTGCTCGCTGCCCTGGCGGGTGATGATCCGCGTACCCAGCACGAAGTCGCGCACGCTGCCGGCCCAGGGGCGGCGCGGGCCGGAGAGCCCGGTGGCGATCATGCCGCCCACGGTGGCGTCCTCGCCGAAGTGGGGCGGCTCGCAGGGCAGCATCTGGCCGTTGGCGGCCAGGGCGGCCTCCAGTTCGTGCAGCGGCGTGCCGGTACGCACCGAGACGATCAGCTCCACCGGGTCATACTCGGTGATGCCGCGGTGCTCCCGGGTCGAGAGCGCTTCGCCCTGAACGTTACGACCATAGAAGGCCTTGGTGTCGCCGCCGACGATGCGCAGGGGGGTACCCTCGGCCTCGGCACGGCGGATGCGCTCCGCCAGCGCCTCGCTGGCGTCATGGCTGGGGATATCGTGCTGGGGGGTGTCGTGTGTGCTCACCATGTCGTCGAAGTCTCTCAGCCGTGGCTCTCTGGGGCCTGGGTCGGGGGGGGGGCGTCGCCGGCGCTCTTGGTCAGGCGGAACTCGGAGCAGCGCGCCGGGGTGGGAATGTTCTTGCCCGGGTTGAGCAGCTCGTCGGGGTCGAAGGCGCGCTTGGCGGCCCGGAAGGTGGCGAGCTCGCCGGGGCTGAACTGAACGCACATCTGGTGGATCTTCTCGCGACCCACCCCGTGCTCGCCGGTGATGGTGCCCCCCACCTCGACGCACAGCTCTAGGATGCGCCCGCCGAGCTCCTCGGCGCGCTCGAATTCACCGGGCTGGTTGGCATCGAAGAGGATCAGCGGATGCATGTTACCGTCGCCGGCGTGGAAGACGTTGGCCACCCGCAGGCCGTACTCCTCGCCCAGATCGCCGATGCCTTTGAGCACCCGGGCCAGCTCGCGGCGGGGAATGGTGCCGTCCATGCAGTAGTAGTCCGGGGACATGCGGCCCACCGCCGGGAAGGCGTTCTTGCGCCCGGCCCAGAACAGCGCGCGCTCGGCCTCGTCGCGGGCCTGCTGGATGCCGGTGGCACCGGCCTGCTCCAGCACGCGGCGCACCGTTTCGCAGTCGTCGTCCACGTCTGCCTCGACGCCATCCAGCTCGCAAAGCAGGATCGCCTCGGCCTCCACCGGGTAGCCGGCGCCGATGAAGTCCTCGGCGGCGCGGATCGCCAGGTTGTCCATCATCTCCAGGCCCCCGGGGATGATGCCCGCGGCGATGATGGCGCCCACGGCGTTGCCGGCCTTCTCGATGTCGTCGAAGCTTGCCATCAGCACCTTGGCGCTCTCCGGCTTGGGCAGCAACTTGACGGTCACCTCGGTGACCACACCGAGCATGCCCTCGGAGCCGGTGAACAGGGCGAGCAGGTCGAAGCCGGGGGCGTCCAGGGCGTCGGAGCCGAGCGTCATGCGCTCGCCCTCGATGGTCAGCACCTCGACCCGGATCACGTTGTGCACGGTCAGTCCGTACTTCAGACAGTGCACGCCGCCGGCGTTCTCCGCCACGTTGCCGCCGATGGAGCAGGCAATCTGGGAGGAGGGGTCCGGGGCGTAGTAGAGCCCGTAGGGCGCCGCCGCCTCGGAGATCGCCAGGTTGCGCACTCCGGGCTGGACCCGGGCGGTGCGCGCGTCGGGGTCGATCTCGAGGATGCGGTTGAAGCGCGACAGCACCAGCAGCACGCCGTGTTCCAGCGGCAGGGCGCCGCCGGAGAGGCCGGTACCGGCGCCGCGGGTCACCACCGGCACGCCCAGGGCGCGGCAGCGCTTGAGCAGGGTCTCGACCTGCTCGAGGGTCTCGGGCAGGGCGACCAGCATCGGCAGGGCGCGGTAGGCGGAGAGGCCGTCGCACTCGAAGGGACGCAGGTCCTCCTCGCGGTGCAGCAGGGTCATGCCGGGGAGTGCCTGGCGCAGGTCGGCGAGCACCTCGGCGGGGTCGCGCTGGGTCACTTCGCCATCGAGTCGTTCATCGAAGAGGGTGTTCATGATGACTCCGGAGGAGAGGGAGGTATCTCTTCAGTGTAGATGTCAATTGTATGAAAATATTTTCCATTTATCCATGGAAAATTATTCTATATGAAGCGGTATCGGCTCTGTTCTGGAGGGCGTTCGGCGGAAAATGACCGGGCCCCGCCGAGAGTCGGCGAGGCCCGGTGAGCGTCATGCTCGTGCCATCATCCGGCCCGCATCAAGGGGTCGGTCACACCGATCACGTAGAAGGCGATCAGCGCGATGATGCCGGTGAAGATCAGGTAGTAGATCGTCGGCAGGATGGTCTTGCGGATGGTGATGCCCTCGCGGCCCAGCAGGCCCACGGTGGCAGAGGCCGCGACCACGTTGTGGATGGCGATCATGTTACCCGCCGCGGCGCCCACGGCCTGCAGGGAGACCATCATGGCGGTGGAGACACCCAGTTGCTGTGCCACGTTGAACTGGAAGTCCGCCAGCATCAGTTTGGCCACGGTGTTGGAGCCGGCAATGAAGGCGCCCAGGGCACCCACGGCCGGGGCGAAGAAGGGATAGACCCCGCCCACACCGTCGGCGACGAACTGCGCCATGGCCACCGGCATGGAGACCAGGTCCGAGGCATTGACGCCGGAGTTGATCAGGATCCGCACCAGGGGGATGGTGAAGATCAGCACGAAGCCGGCGCCGAGGATGGTCTTCGAGGATTCGCCGAAGGCGGCCTTGAGCTCGCCCATGCGCATCTTGTGGAGCACGGCGGTGATCAGCACCACCATCAGCAGGATGCCGCCCGGCAGGTAGAGGGGGGCAATGCTGCCGGAAACGCCGGCCTCACCGAGGATGTTGCTCCAGCCGAAGGTCCAGGCATTGAGGGCGTCGCGCAACGGCTCGATGGTGCGAGAGGCGACCAGGATCACGGCCAGCAGCACGTAGGGCACCCAGCCCATCAGGGTGGAGATCGGCGCCTTGCCGGCGATGTCATCCAGCTTGATTTCCAGCTTGCCGATCCACTCGTCCGGCCAGGACTTGCGCTCGGGGAAGTCCCAGACATCCTTGGGAATCAGGAAGCCGCGACGGGCCGCCGGCACGACGATGGCCAGGCCGACCATGGCGCCGATCATCGACGGGAATTCCGGGCCGAGCAGCACGCCTGCCAGCATGTAGGGGACCACGAAGGCCACGCCGGCGAAGATCGCGAAGGGGGCAATGGAGAGGCCCTCCTTCCAGGATTTGTTGGCACCGAAGAACTTGACCATGATGACCACCATGATCAGCGGCATCAGGATACCGACGATGCCGTGGATCACGGCCACTTCTGCGGCGATCAGGCGGAAGTACTCCAGCCAGGTGTAGCCGCCGGCTTCCAGCGCCTCGGTGATGGCATCGCGGTTGATGCCGCCGGTGACACCCACCACGATGGGGGTGCCCACGGCGCCGAAGGAGACCGGGGTGGACTGGATCATCATGCCCACGACCACGGCGGCCAGCGCCGGGAAGCCGAGGGCCACCATCAGCGGGGCGGCCACGGCGGCCGGGGTGCCGAAGCCGGAGGCGCCCTCGATGAAGCAGCCGAACAGCCAGGCGACGATGATGGCCTGGACGCGGCGGTCGGGGCTGATGCCGGAGAAGCCGTTGCGGATCGCGGTGATGCCGCCGGAGTGCTTCAGGGTGTTGAGCAGCAGGATGGCCCCGAAGATGATCCACAGGATCGACACGGTGAGGATCAGACCCTGAAGGGTCGAAGCCAGTACCCGGTTGAAGCTCATGTCCCAGGCGAGCAGGGCGATGAGGGCGGTGACCACGTAGACGGCCGGCATGGCGGTCTTGGCCGGCATCCGCAAGCCGATCAGCAGTACACCGGCCAGCACCAGAGGCGTAAAGGCCAGCAGCGCAAGTAGGGTGTCATTCATGAGGCAGGTTTCCCCTCGACTGTTGTGATGATGTTGTCTGCAATGAGGTGGCGCGACTCCGCCTGCCGGGGGCGCGGCTGATGCGCGAAAGATACGCCCTGGGAGCGTTGACTCGCCAGCGGTGGAAAATTGGTATTACCAATCGATTTCTTGTTTTCGCAATACCTGAAATAAGGAAATGCCTTTTTCAACAATGGGTTGTTCGGAAGCGCTCGAGATCTGCCGCGAAACGGCGCCTCCTGACTATAGACTAAAGGACAGGGAGGGCAGGGCCGGATGGACCACGGCATGCCGCGTGGCGGGGGCGGGAAAAGGCTGGCACACTGCCGGGACACGCCAATCGCAACGGGGGAACGTCATGACACGGGTGCTCTTTGATCTCTGCGGCATCGATGAGGGGCTGCGCTTCTCGCCCTACTGCTGGCGGGTGCGCTATGCGCTTGCCCACAAGGGGCTGGAGGCCGAGACCCGCCCCTGGCGCTTCAATGACAGGGCGGCGCTGGCCTTTGCCGATCACGACAAGGTGCCGGTGCTGGTCGACGGTGACGAGACGATCACCGACAGCTACGCCATCCTGCGCTACCTGGATCGCGCCTACCCCGAGTCCCCGCTGTTCGGTGACGCCCTGGCCGAGGGGCGAGCGAGTTTCCTCAAGCACTACGCGGAGCGCTCCCTGCAGCCGGCCATGTTGCGCACCATCATCATGGATCTGCTCAACGCCATTCACCCCGACGATCGCGACTACTTCCGCGAGACCCGCGAGAAGCGCCTCGGTCGCACCCTGGAGGAGTTCCACTCCCCGGCGAAGGGGCTCTCGCAGCTGGATGCGGCGCTCGAGCCGCTGCGCGGTCGCCTGAAGGAGGCGGACTACATCGACGGCGAGGCGCCCGCGGCCGGTGACTACCTGGTGTTCGGCAGCTTCATGTGGGCGCGCTGCGTGTCGAGCGCCGACCTGGTCTCCAATGCCGACCCGGTCTACGCCTGGCTCGAGCGCATGCTCGACCAGCACGGCGGCCTGGGTCGCCGCGCCATGCGCATCACCGATATCGAGGGGGCCTACCGCTGACCGTAAGGAAGCGGCTGGAGGCATGAGCAGAATGGTCCTTCGCCATGTTGCATCGCACAATATCGCCTGCTATGTTGCAATGCAGCGCAGGGCGAAATGCCCTGTCTTCCCAAGGTAGACGGAGGTGTTCCATGACCAAGGCAACCACCCAGAAGGCCACCGAGCAGTTCGAGGGCCTGTTCGTCGCGCCGGCCCGCGCCTATGGCTCCCTGACGCTCGAGTACTACGAGAAGCTGATGGCCGCCCAGATGGAAGCGGCCCGGACCTATACCGACCTCGGCCTGGCTCAGGCGCGCGCCTGGGTCGACGCCCGCGACGTCGAGGGCTTCAAGAAGACCATGGAGGGCCAGCAGAAGGCGGCCCAGGACCTGGGCGAGCGGATGAAGGCCGATGCCGAGAAGGTCAATGCCCTCGGCCAGGATTTCCTGCAGAAGAGCCAGAAGCTGGTCGAGGAGAGCATGAAGTCCGCGACCGCCGCCGCCAAGTAAGGCAGGCGCCGGCGCTACGCCGGCCGCGACATCGAACGGGCCGCCCCACCTCGGGGCGGCCCGTGTCGTTGGTGGCCCGTGACGCTGGTGGCCGCCGAGGCGGCCGGCTCAGGGGGTCGCCTGACCCAGCAGGCGGATTACCTCGCTATCCTCCACCTGGCCGAAGTCGGCGAAGAACTGTCCCACCGCACCGAAGCGGTTCGGGGCCTCGGGGCAGACCACCTCGTCGGCCAGGGCCTCAAGCCGTGCCAGGGTATCCGGGGGGGCCACGCCGAGGGCGGCGATGAGCCGGGCCGGTGCGCGCTGGCGCAGGGTGGCGAGTGCCGCGGCCATGGTGGCCCCGGTGGCGCTGCCGTCGTCCACCACCACCACCGTCCGCCCGACCGGGTCGATGGGCGAGCGCACCGGCGTATAGCGGCGGCGGCGTTCGTCGATCAGCTGGCGCTGCTCCTCGATCGCCCTGGTCAGCCACTCCTCGCGGCACTGCCCGGCCTGCTCCTCCAGGTGCACGCTGCCGTCCTCGCTGACCGCCCCGATGGCGTACTCGGGGTTGCCGGGCGCGCCGATCTTGCGCACCAGCACCACGTCCAGCTCGCCCTCCAGGGCGTCGGCGATCACCCGGCCCATGGGCACGCCGCCGCGGGGAATGGCCAGCACCAGGGGGCGCTCCCCCTTCAGGTGGCCCAGGGCCTCGGCCAGGCGCCTAGCCGCCTCCAGTCGGTCGCGGTACATGGCTATCCCTCCGCAATGCGTTCGAGAGAAGTCTAGCCGAGGTGGCCGGGGCGAGCAGGCGAAGACGTGCGCGCCGCCGGGGTCTCCGGCGGCGCCTGGGTGGCGAAAAGGTGGTGGACAGGGGGCGGCTAGCAGGGGAGGCGAAGTCGGGCGTCAGGCGTTGGACTCGGCCTTGCCGGCCTCGGCCTTGCCGGCCTCGGCCTCGACGGCCTCGCCGCCGCGCTGGCGCTTCGGCTTGCCGGGCAGGATGGCGTCGAGCAGCAGGGCGGCCAGCGCCGCCGGGACCAGGCCCGACTTCAGCAGCAGTCCCACCTGGCCGGGCATGGTCTCGGAGATCGCCTCCACGGCGGGCAGGCCGATGCCGAGGCTCAGGGAAACCGCAATGATCAGCATGGCGCGCTGGTCGAGCTCGCACTCCTGGATGATCTTGAGGCCCGCCGAGGCGATCATGCCGAACATCACCACGCCGGCACCGCCCAGCACCGCGTGGGGCATGGCCGCCACCAGGCCGCCCAGCTTGGGAAACAGCCCCATGCAGATCAGCAGGATGCCACCGATGGTCACCACATGGCGGCTAACCACGCCGGTCAGGGTGATCAGGCCCACGTTCTGGGCGTAGGCGGTGTTGGGCAGGGTGTTGAAGAGCGCGGCGAAGGAGGTGGCCACGCCGTCGGCCATCACGCCGCCCGAGAGCTCGCGGTCCTTGGCCGGGCGGCCCGCGCCGCCGGTGGTGATGGCCGAGATGTTGCCGATGGTCTCCAGCCCCACCACGAACATGATCAGCACCATGCCGACGATGGCGGTGAGGTGGAACTCCATCCCGTACTGCAGCGGTCTCGGCACGGCGAACCAGGCCGCCTCGCGCAGGTTGGTGAAGTCCACCATGCCCAGTGCGATGGCCACCAGGTAGCCGGCCAGCAGCCCGAAGAGGATCGAGGAGGCCTTGACGAAACCGCGGCCCAGCTGGTGAACGGCGATGCACACCACCAGCACGAAGAGCGCCAGCAGCAGGTTGGTGGGCGAGGCGAAGTCGTCGGATCCCACGCCGCCGGCGGCGTAGTTGAGGCCTACCGGCATCAGCGTGATGCCGATCAGCAGCACCACGATGCCCGTGACCACCGGCGAGAACCAGTGGCGGATCTTCCTGAGGAAGGCCCCCAGCACCACCTGCAGCAGGCCGGCGATCAAGGAGGCTCCGAGCACGGCGGCCAGCCCGAAGGCGTTGGCCAGGGGTAGCGCCACCGGCAGGAAGCCGAAGCTGGTGCCCTGGACGATGGGCAGGCGGGCGCCGATGGGGCCCACGCCAATGGTCTGGATCAGGGTCGAGACCCCGGCCACGAAGAGGGCCACCTGGATCAGGAAGATCGTCTCGCCGGTGGCGGCGCCGATCACGCCGGCGATGATGATCGGCGGGGTCACGTTGCCGGCGAACATCGCCATGATGTGCTGCAGCCCCAGGGGAATCGCCTTGGAGAGCGGCGGCATCGCGTCCGGGTCGCGGTTGATGGTGCGAGTGGGGTTCGTCTCGGGATGGGGCGCGGAACGGGGTCTGGTCATGGTCGGGCTCGCAGCTTGGGTTGTTGTCGGTGCTGGCGTGCGGGTCGTGAGGCTGGCCGGTTGTTATCGTGATTGAGGCCAATCCATGCCTTTAAATGTACACAATATGACTCTGTTTGAAAGACATCTGGATGATTTCCCGGAACTCATTTTACGGATCCCTTGTTGATCAGTGGGTTATCCGTTATCTATTGACCGTTTGGTCATGTCGTGATCGAGTGCAGGGGGCCAGCCCGAACGACAAAAGCCCCGCGGAGGAAGCCGCGGGGCTGGCATGAGGGGCGCCGAGCGAAGCGTGGGGTGAAGGAGAGCCCTAGCCCTCCGCGCGGGCCTGCAGGCGGAACAGGGCGATGCGATTGATCTGCTCCACCGCGGTGCGGCGCTCCTCGGCCGGGGTGTTCTCCAGGCGCACCTCGAAGGCGTCGAGGATGGCGAAGCGGTCGCTGCCCTTCACCGCCATCACGAAGGGAAAGCCGAACTTCGCCTTGTAGGCCTCGTTGAGCCGCTCGAAACGGGCCAGCTCCTCCGGCGAGCACTGGTCGAGGCCGGCGCCGGCCTGCTCGCGAGTGGAGTCGTCGGTGAGGGTGCCGGCCAGTGCCGCCTTGCCGGCCAGGTCCGGGTGGGCGCGGATCACTTCCAGCTGGCGCTCGGCGGGGGCGGAGGAGAGCACCTCGCCCATCGCCTCGGCCAGCCCTGCGGGGGTGTCCTGGGTGGCGGAGAGGCCCTTCTCCCAGGCCAGTTCGGCGACCCAGGGGGAGTGTTCGTAGATCTCGCCGTAGGCGGCCACGAAGGCGGCCTTGTCCAGCTGGCTGGGGCGCGGGTTCAGGTTCCGGTCGCTCATGGTGATGCTCCTGCAGGGGGTGGTCTTGTCGCTGTCTGCGGTGTGTCTCGGTTAAATGTATACAAAAAATGTTTTGAAATGTACTGCAAGAATGGCTAAAACTGTTTTCATGCTACGGCACCCGGTCCGATCACGACAATCCACAACGCGACACGAGGAGCACCCGCCATGGGACGCCTGACTACCCACGTACTCGACACCGCCCAGGGGCGACCGGGCAAAGGTATCCGCATCGAGGTCTTTCGCCTGGAGGGCGAGCAGCGCATTCGCCTGAAGGAGGTCGTCACCAACGACGACGGCCGCTGCGATGCGCCGATCCTTGAGGGCGAGGGCTTCGCCGTCGGCCAGTACGAGCTGGTCTTCCACGCCGGCGACTACCTGCGTGCCCAGGCCCAGGGCGTCGAGGCCGAGGAGCCGCGCTTCCTGGATGTGATTCCGCTGCGCTTCGGGGTGGCCGATGCCGGCGCGCACTATCATGTGCCGCTGCTGCTCTCGCCCTATGGCTACTCCACCTACCGCGGCAGCTAGCCGAGCGCTGGCGGCGCTCGCCAATCTTTCAGACCAGGGCTGGTTGCCAGTCACCAACAACAATGCCATGAGTCGAGGCTCCCCTGATGCAAGCCTATCTGCTGGACTTCGGAAACTTCATGCTGCGCTGGCTGCACGTCATCGCGGCCATCGCCTGGATCGGCGAGTCGATCTACTTCGTGATGCTGGACAACAGCCTGAGGAAGCCCAAGGCTGCCGAGGACCGCGACAAGGGGGTCTTCGGCGAGATGTGGGCGGTGCACGGTGGCGGCTTCTACCATAACCAGAAGTACGCTACGGCGCCGGCCAGGCTGCCCGATGACCTGCACTGGTCGTTCTGGAAGTCCTATACCACCTGGCTGTCGGGCTTTGCGCTCTTCGTGCTGCTCTACATGGCCAACCCGAGCTTCTATCTGGTCAACCCCAATGCCAGCTGGGAGTGGGCCGCCACCATGAGCGGCTGGCAGGCCAACGTGCTGGCGCTGCTCTTCCTGGTCGGTGGCTGGGTGGTCTACAACGAGCTGTGCAAGCGCATCAGCCCCGACATGACCCGGGATGGCCTGCTGAGCATCGCGGTGGCCGTGATGATGGTCGTGGTGGCCTGGCTCAGCACCCAGCTCTTCGCCGGCCGCGCCGCCTTCCTGATCACCGGCGCGGTGATGGCCACGGCGATGTCCGCCAACGTCTTCTTCTGGATCATTCCCGGCCAGCGCCGCATGGTGGCCGCCATGAAGGCGGGCGAGGCCCCCAACCCCCTGGACGGCAAGCGCGGCAAGCAGCGCTCGGTGCACAACACCTACTTCACCCTGCCGGTGGTGCTGCTGATGATCAGCAACCACTACTCCTTCGCCTACTCCCACCAGCAGGCCTGGGTGATCATGTCGCTGTTCATCTTCGCCGGGGCCCTGATCCGTCAGTTCTTCGTGCTGATGCATGCCGGCAGCGTCAAGCCCGCCTACCCGGCGGCCGGCGTGGCGCTGATCGCCTTGGCGTTCTGGATCGCCGCCCCCGCGCCGTCACCCGCCGCCGACCCGGATCGTGCCGCGGTGAGCCTCGAGGAGGTCCACGCCATCATGGAGACCCGCTGCGCCTCCTGCCATGCCAGCCAGCCCACCCAGCCCGGCTTCAACGCGCCGCCGGCCGGGGTCGCCTATGACTCCCCGCAGCAGACCGCCGCCCAGCGTGCCCAGATCCAGCAGGTGGTGGCCAGCGGCTACATGCCCCTGGGCAACATGACCGGCATGACCGACGAGGAGCGCGAGGCCATCGCCGCCTGGTCCCGATGACGCCCCTCTGTGCTCGCGCCCGGCAGGGACCCGCCTCGCGGCGGGTCCTTGTCGTTGAAGAGATGACTCTGCCCGCCTGGCGTATACAATCATCTCCAGACGCCCGCCACGGGCGGCCAACTGCTACCGGGAGAGAGGGATGAGTCAGCGCCATATCGAGAGCCAGCGCAAGGCGTCGGGAAGCGGACGCGGCAAGGACGGCGACGGCGCCGAGCGTCACGAGGCCATCTATCGCTCGATCAGCGATGCGATCATCGAGCACCGGCTCAAGCCCGGCGCCCGCCTGCGTGAGGATGCCCTCGCCGAGGTGTTCGGCGTCAGCCGCACCGGTATCCGCAAGATCCTGCAGCGCCTGGCGCTTGAGCAGCTGGTCACCCTGACCCCCCGCCGCGGGGCCAGCGTCACGCGCCCCACCGCCGACGAGGCCAAGGATGTCTTCGATGCCCGCCAGATGGTGGAGTGCGGCCTGATGCCCGAGGTGGCCCGGCGCATCACCACCGAGGAGGCGGGCGAGCTGCGTCTGCTCAGCGAGCGCGAGCAGCGGGCGGTGAAGGAGGGGGAGCATAGTGCGGGCATCCGCCTCTCCGCGGAGTTCCATACCCGCCTGGCCAGGGTCTCGGGGAACGCTACCCTGGCCGAATTCGTCGGCCGGCTCTGTTCGCGCTCCTCGCTGATCCTCGCCGTCTATGGCAATGCCGGCCATCTGGGTTGCGAGACCCATGATCATGATGCCCTGATCGCATGCCTGGAGGCCGGTGAAGGCGAAACGGCGGCCGCGCTGATGTCGCAGCACCTGAAAGCCGTGGAGGCCACGCTCTCCATGGTGGAGGAGGAGGAGGAGGCTCCCGACCTGCAGGCCATCTTCGCATCCTGAACCTTGCGGGTTCGGGCTTGCATGACGAAGGCGACAGCGCTAAATTCATTATGTATACAATAAATACAGGAATTGAGTGCAAATGACGATCGCCGACTACCCTCGCGACCTGATCGGCTACGGCCGCAACCCGCCCCATGCCAACTGGCCCGGCCGGGCGAGGATCGCCGTGCAGTTCGTGCTCAACTACGAGGAGGGGGGCGAGAACTGCGTGCTGCACGGCGACGCCGGCTCCGAGCAGTTTCTCTCCGAGATCATCGGGGCGGCGGCCTATCCGGACCGCCACCTGAGCATGGAATCGATCTACGAGTACGGCTCCCGGGCGGGGGTATGGCGGATCCTGCGCGAGTTCGAGCGCCGCGGCCTGCCGCTCACCGTCTTCGGGGTGGCCATGGCGCTGGAGCGCCACCCGGAGGTGGCCCACGCCTTCAAGGAGCTGGGCCACGAGGTCGCCTGCCACGGCTATCGCTGGATCCACTACCAGGAGATGCCGGAGGCACAGGAGCGCGAGCACCTGAAGCAGGCCATGGCGATCTTCCAGCGCCTCTATGGCGAGAAGCCCCAGGGCTGGTACACCGGTCGCGACAGCCCCAACACCCGCCGGCTGGTGCTGGACGAGGGCGGCTTCCTCTATGACAGCGACTACTATGGTGACGACCTGCCGTTCTGGACCCGCGAGCGCGACAGCCAGGGGGTCGAGCACGACCACCTGATCGTGCCCTACACCCTGGACAGCAACGACATGCGCTTCGCCGCGCCCCAGGGCTTCAACACCGCCGACCACTTCTTCACCTACCTGCGTGACGCCTTCGACGTGCTCTATGCAGAGGGGGAGGAGTCGCCCAAGATGCTCTCCATCGGCATGCACTGCCGCCTGCTGGGGCGGCCGGGCCGCTTCCGCGCCCTGCAGCGCTTCCTGGACCATATCGAGAGCCATGACCGGGTCTGGGTGGCGCGTCGGGTGGATATTGCCCGCCACTGGGCCGAGCATCATCCGGCACCGCAAGCCTGAGGACATACCATGAAACCACGTACCTACTACGCACCCACCGGCGGTCATCCGCCCCAGACTCAGCTGCTCTCCGACCGAGCGGTGTTCACCGAGGCCTATGCGGTGATTCCCAAGGGCGTCTTCGGCGATATCGTCACCAGCAACCTGCCGTTCTGGGAGGGCACCCGGCTGTGGGTGCTGGCGCGCCCGCTCTCCGGCTTCGCCGAGACCTTCTCCCAGTACATCATGGAGGTCGCCCCCGGCGGCGGCAGCGAGCGCCCCGAGATCGACCCCGAGGCCGAAGGGGTGCTCTTCGTGGTGGAGGGCGAGATGACCCTGACACTCGCCGGCGAGCGCCACGCCATGGGCCCCGGCGGCTACGCCTTCATCCCGCCGGGCAGTGACTGGCAGGTCAGGAACGAAGCCGAGGCGCCGGTGCGCTTCCACTGGGTGCGCAAGGCCTATGAGCGGGTCGAGGGCATCGAGGTGCCGGAGGCCTTCGTCACCAACGAGAACGACCTCGAGCCCAACCCCATGCCGGGCACCGAGGGGCGCTGGGCCACCACCCGCTTCGTCGATCCGAACGACGTGCGCCACGACATGCACGTCAATATCGTCACCTTCCAGCCCGGCGCGGTGATCCCCTTCGACGAGACCCACGTCATGGAGCACGGCCTCTACGTGCTGGAGGGCAAGGCGGTCTACCACCTCAACCAGGACTGGGTCGAGGTGGAGGCGGGCGACTTCATGTGGCTGCGTGCCTTCTGCCCTCAGGCCTGCTACGCCGGCGGCCCGGGGCCCTTCCGCTACCTGCTCTACAAGGACGTCAACCGCCATCCCAGGCTGCGCCTGGGTGGCCGCTGAGCATTCAGGCGGCTGCCCGAGACTCGCGAGCTGCGTTGGCGGGGCTCGAGGCTGATCCGGCGACAGGCCCCGGGGTGCCGGACCAGATCGGGGGCGCTGTGAACCCCTCCCTGGGCGCAGATGCCCTGCTTCGCTCTCGCGTCCTGCTCCGCTTGCAGGACCGGTGCTGGCCCTCCATGGCCAGCCCGTTCGAAGCAGTGCTTCTCACCCCTGGCATAGGACCCCCTCCAGGCCTGTCCCCGGCGCCTCTCGCATCCAACGTCGGAGATACAAGAACATGCTGGAACTGAAAGCCGAACCGCTGACCGCCGAGGCCTTCGCCCCCTTCGGCGAGGTGATCGACGCCCGGGCGTCGGCGTGGTTTCCCATCAACGCCGGGCGCACCCGGCGCCACCACGACCTGGCGACGGTCGAGACCCTGGGGGAGGGCGCGCGGACGCTGATCAGCCTCTTCGTCAGCCAGCCGGTGACGGTCCCCCTGGAACTCGACTTCCTGGAGCGCCATCCTCTGGGCAGCCAGGCCTTCATGCCGCTCCATGAAGAAAGGTTTGTGGTGGTCGTGGCGCCGCCGGGCGAGACCATCGATCCCGCCGAGGTGCGCGCCTTCGTCACCGACGGCCGTCAGGGGGTCAACTACCGCGCCGGCACCTGGCACGCCATCCAGTCGGTGCTGGAGCGGGAAGGGGAGTTTCTCGTCGTCGATCGCGGCGGCGAGGGGAACAACTGCGACGAGCATCCGCTGGCGCTGCGCGTGACGCTCTGATCAGGGCGCTTCCGGACTGAGGTTCTGTACCCAAGCGGCTGATACTGCTTGGGTATTTTCTTTTTTGAGTTTTTATGAAAATATTTTCCAGTATTCGTTGACGGCGCGCCGTTTCGGTCCTAATCTCGATATACAAAATAATTTTCCAAGTAACTATTCAGCACCGGTTGGCTGAGTCGGGGCTTCTTGCTGCATGAAGGCTGGCACCTCCCCCGCAAACAGTTGCTCCAGTGCGGTATGCGCCGCTACCCCTTGCTTGACGGCGGTCGAGAGAAAGCTACGCATGCGGCAGAAGATCTCAGCACCCTCCCAGGAGCGGAAACAGCCCGAGATTTTCTGCTGGACCTTGGTCATTCGCAGATCGCGCTCCCCCTGGTTGTTGGTGAAGGGAGCGGCAGGGTCGTCGAGGAAGCGCAACACGTCGTCCTCGTACGCCTGGAGGCGTTCCAGGAGGTTGCGCGACTTGGTGCGCTTGGCCCGGCCTCGCGTTCCAGGTGGCGGTTTCACCGGCGGGGGGCACTCGGCGTCCCCTTTCGCCAGGCAATCTCGATAGCGCTGCCGCCCAGGCTCGGGTCTCATCGGCCGAGAGGCAGCCGTCGGCCACCTCCACGGCGCGATGCATCTCCAACAACAGGTCATGCAAGGCCTTGGCCCATGCCTGGCCATCGTTCTCCCAGGCCGCTGTCAGCTCCCGAAGGTGGTGCGCATTACAGAGCGCGTGCCGGCAATCCGGATAGCGGTAGTAGGGCTTCCAGTGATCATGCACCAGCACGCCACGCACGAAGGGCAATACGCCGATGGCGTCCATCGCTTCCTGGCCGCGCTTGGGGTGCGGGGCCAACCAGGTCAGGGCCTCGTTGGAGGCGCTGTGTAGCCAGTAGCGTTTGCCACCGACCTGCATTCCGGTTTCATCGGCATGGACGGTGGCTGCTTCACGTAGCGCCGGGATCACCCACTCGGCGAACGCCTCGGCCCGCTGGTAGGCCTCCTGGTTGAAGGCGAACAGGGTGCCGGTGCTCAGCGACAGGCCGCACTGCGAGGTGAGCAACTCGCGGATATACGCGCATAGGGCAACAGCTGATACTGGGAGAGATAGACGACATGCGCCTTGAGGCGAGGGCCATACTGGATGGGGCGAGTCACGCCCTCGGGGAATGGCGCCACGTAGCGTTGCCCCTGATCATCTTCGAGGACCTCAGCCTGATATTCGGTGACCACGGCCTGGATTACGATGTCCTGCACTTGGCGCGTTTCGACGCCGACCGGGCGGTAAGAACGCCCCTTGGGGAGTTGCCGACGATCGACACGGAGCTTGACCACCTCGTCGGGGTCCGTCACCGGCGCCAACGTCTTACCCTCATGCCCTGGCTGTCCGCCGGGGCGCCGCTCGCCTTTGGCGCGCGAGCGGCGCTGGCGATTGGGATCCTGGGACGGTGGCTTGCTGCTGTTGCGGCTACTGGTGGCCAGGCGATCGGCCATGAGCTTGACCAGCAGCATCAGCACATCGATGGCGGCACGCAGCGACGGCGAGACCGTCTGGTCTTCCTTGAGCTGCTGCCGGACCCGCTCCAGGGCCTCGTCGACGTTGATATCGCTGATGGTCATATCACCGCATAGGTGTGCCGAATGATGCTGTGCACTATGCCAGAAAAATCAGCTGGTTGGCGATACCCCATCCGCAGCCACCTGAATAGTTACTTTTCCAAAAACAAAATCCCTCACTGGAGGATCCCGTCATGGCCCGCATGACCGCTGCAGAAGCCGCCGTTCACGTTCTCAGGAAGGAAGGCATCGAGGTCGCTTTCGGGGTGCCCGGCGCCGCCATCAACCCCTTCTACGCCGCCCTGCGCCAGGTGGGGGGCATCGACCATATCCTCGCCCGCCACGTCGAGGGCGCCTCCCACATGGCCGAGGGCTATACCCGGACGAAGGCCGGCAATATCGGGGTGTGCGTCGGCACCTCCGGTCCCGCCGGTACCGACATGATCACCGGGCTCTATTCGGCCAGCGCCGATTCCATCCCGATCCTCTGCATCACCGGCCAGGCGCCCCGCCCCCGGATGCACAAGGAGGACTTCCAGGCGGTGGATATCCAGGCGATCGCCGGCCCCGTCACCAAGTGGGCGGTCACCGTGCTGGAGCCCGCCCAGGTGCCGCGGGTCTTCCAGCAGGCCTTCCACCTGATGCGCTCCAGCCGCCCGGGCCCGGTGCTGATCGACCTGCCCATCGACGTGCAGATGAGCGAGATCGAGTTCGACCCCGACACCTACGAGCCGCTTCCCGCCTTCAAGCCCCGTGCCACCCGTGCCCAGGCCGAGAAGGCCATCGCCATGCTGCAGGCGGCCGAGCGCCCGCTGATCGTGGCCGGCGGCGGCATCTTCAACGCCGACGCCAGCGACCTGCTGCTCGAGTTCGCCGAGCTCACCGGGGTGCCGGTGATCCCGACCCTGATGGGCTGGGGTGCCATCCCCGACGACCATCCGCTGATGGCCGGCATGGTGGGGCTGCAGACCTCCCACCGCTACGGCAATGCCACCCTGCTCGCCGCGGACTTCGTGATGGGCATCGCCAACCGCTGGGCCAATCGCCACACCGGCAACGTCGAGACCTACACCCGGGGCCGCACCTTCGTGCACGTGGACATCGAGCCGACCCAGATCGGGCGCATCTTCGGGCCGGACTACGGCATCGTCTCCGACGCCCGGGCGGCGCTCGAACTCTTCATCGAGGTGGCCCGCGAGCTCGACGCGGCCGGCCGGCTCAAGCGCCGTGGCCGCTGGGCGGAGGAGTGCCAGGAGCGCAAGCGCACCCTGCTGCGCAAGACCCACTTCGACAACGTGCCGGTCAAGCCCCAGCGGGTCTTTGAAGAGATGAACCGCGTCTTCGGCCGCAACACCCGCTATGTCAGCACCATCGGGCTGTCACAGATCGCCGGTGCCCAGTTCCTGCACGTCTATCAGCCGCGCCACTGGATCAACTGCGGCCAGGCGGGCCCGCTGGGCTGGACCATCCCGGCGGCCCTGGGGGTACGGCGCGCTGACCCGGAGGCCGAGGTGGTAGCCCTCTCCGGCGACTATGATTTCCAGTTCATGGTCGAGGAGCTGGCCGCCGGTGCCCAGTTCAACCTGCCCTGGATCCACGTGCTGGTGAACAACTCCTACCTGGGGCTGATTCGCCAGGCCCAGCGCGGCTTCGACATGGACTACTGCGTGCAGCTCTCCTTCGAGAATATCAACTGCCCGGAGATCAACGGCTACGGAGTGGATCACGTCTCGGTGGTGGAGGGGCTGGGCTGCAAGGCGCTGCGCGTCACCCGGCCCGAGGAGATCGCCCCGGCGCTGGAGGAGGCCCGCCGCCTGATCGCCGAGCACCGCGTGCCGGTGGTGGTGGAGGTGATCCTCGAGCGGGTGACCAATATCGCCATGGGCACCGACCTGGACGGCGTGAACGAGTTCGAGGCCCTGGCCGAGAACCACGAGGATGCGCCTACCTCCATCGCCGCCCTCGTTTGAATCTTTCACCTCATCGAAGGGCGCTGGGGGCAGGCCAGAGAGGAGGTCCTATGCCAGGGATGGCGTCGGTAGCGCCCAGGGAGGGGTTCACAGCGCCTCCGAACAGGCCTGTCGCCAGACAAGCCCGGACAACTATAGCGACCCAAGGAGTTTCCCATGCCCAAGTTTGCCGCCAACCTCAGCATGCTGTTCACCGAGGTGGAGTTTCTCGACCGCTTCGAGGCCGCCGCCCGGGCCGGCTTCAAGGGAGTGGAGTACCTCTTTCCCTATGACTACCCGGCCGAGGAGCTCAAGCGGCGCCTGGACGCCAACGGCCTGACCCAGGTGCTCTTCAACCTGCCTGCCGGCGACTGGGCCGCCGGGGAGCGTGGCATCGCCTGCCACCCAGATCGCGTCGAGGAGTTCCGCGAGGGCGTTGAGCGCGCCATCGCCTATGCCCGAGTGCTGGGCAATACCCAGGTCAACTGCCTGGCCGGCATCAAGCCCGAGGGGGGGAGCGACGACCAGGCGCGCGCCACCCTGGTGGAGAACCTGCGCTTCGCCGCCGAGAAGCTCGCGGCTGCCGGCATCCGGCTGATCGCCGAGCCGATCAACACCCGGGACATCCCCGGCTTTTTCCTCAATCGCACCGAGCAGGCGCTCGCCATCTTCGACGAGGTGGGCAGCGACAACCTCAAGCTGCAGTACGACATCTACCACATGCAGATCATGGAGGGGGACCTGGCGCCGACCATGGAGAAGCACCTCGCGCGCCTCGCCCACGTGCAGATCGCCGACACCCCCGGCCGCCACGAGCCCGGCACCGGCGAGATCCACTACCCCTTCCTGTTCGCCCATCTGGACCGGCTGGGCTACGACGGCTGGATCGGCGCCGAGTACAAGCCGGCCGGCCGCACCGAGGAAGGGCTGGGCTGGCTGGACGCGGTGCGGAGCTGAGAGCGCTGTTCATAGCGAGAGGCGCCGGAACAGCCTCGCGCGGTAAGTAGCCTTCTAGCCAGGATGACAACGACAAGAGGAGAGTGACGATGAGCAAGATTGGATTTATTGGCCTCGGCATCATGGGCCGCCCCATGGCGGGCCACCTGCTGGACGCCGGCCACGAGGTCGTTACCGTCAGGCGCGGCACGCTGGACGCCACCCTGGCCGAGAAGGGCCTGCGCGAGCTCGATAGCCCCGCGGCGGTGGCCGCCGAGGCCGAGGTGATCATCACCATGGTCCCGGATACCCCGGACGTCGAGGAGGTGCTGTTCGGCGAGGGGGGCGTCATCGAGGGGCTCAAGCCCGGCACCCTGGTGATCGACATGAGTTCCATCGCCCCCATCGCGACCCAGGGCTTCGCCAGGCGCATCCATGAGGCGGGCGGCGAGTACGTCGACGCCCCGGTCTCCGGCGGCGAGGGCGGGGCCATCAATGCGGCCCTGACCATCATGGTGGGCGCCACCGACGAGGGCTTCGAGCGCGCCCGCCCGATCCTGGAGGTGATGGGCAAGACCATCACCCATATCGGCGGCCATGGCGCCGGCCAGACCTGCAAGGGGGCCAACCAGATCGTGGTGGCCCTGACCATCGAGGCGGTGGCCGAGGGGCTGCTGTTCGCCTCCAAGGCCGGTGCCGACGTGGCCAAGGTGCGCGAGTCGCTGCTCGGCGGCCTCGCCCAGTCGAAGATCCTCGACGTCCACGGCGCGCGCATGATCGAGCGCACCTTCGACCCGGGCTTCCGCATCCGGCTGCACCAGAAGGACCTCAACCTGGCCCTCGAGGGGGCGCGCAGCCTCGACCTGGCGCTGCCCGGTACCGCCAACGCCCAGCAGCTGTTCCAGGCCTGCGCCGCCCTGGGCGGCGGTGACTGGGACCACGCCGGCATCCTGCGCGCCCTGGAAGCGCTGGCCGGCCATGAGGTCGGCCAGTCGCCGGCCAACCCGGCATGAGTCGGTTCGCCGCCCCGGTTCTCGGGGCGGCGGCGACAGGGAGGTGACTGCTCCCTGAGGGCAGGCGTCGGGTCGTCGTCTGCCTTCCGGTCGCCGCAAGGCGACCTTGCCCGGCGGCGGGAGGCAGCCCCGCCTGTCGCCGGGCTTTTTTCGACCCCCGAATTCCCTATCGTATTCTTCCGCCGGCGGTGCCCCCGTCGACGCCGGCCCGCCGCGAGGAGCACCCATGACCGCGATCTCATCCCCGGAGACACCGCTGCTGCCCTGCGAGGTCGATTCCCTCGCCTGGCTGCGCGAGCTGGCCGACACCGCCGTGGCCGCGGTGCACCCCGATGCCCTGCTCGAGGGGCAGCTGCCCGAGCCCCCCGCCGGGCGCACCCTGGTGGTGGGCGCCGGCAAGGCCGCCGCCGCCATGGCCGCCGCCCTGGAGCGCGCCTGGCAGGCCCACCATCCCGAGGCCCCGCTCTCGGGGCTGGTGGTGACCCGCTATGGCCATGGCACGGCCTGCGAGCGCATCGAGGTGCTCGAGGCCTCGCACCCCATGCCCGACGACCCTGGCTTCGCCCGGGACGAGACCCGGGTGCTGGCGCGTGCGGCGGACGCCCTCGAGGCCGCCCGCGCCGCCGCCGAGGCGGCCGGGGTCGAGGTGCGCCTGCTCGGCGATGACCTGGAGGGCGAGGCCCGCGAACTCGGCCGCGCCCAGGCGCGCCTGGCGCTCTCCCTGCGCGACGTGCCGCGGGACAGGCCCCTGCTGCTGCTCTCCGGCGGCGAGACCAGCGTCACCGTCACGGGCCACGGCCGCGGCGGGCGCAACGTCGAGTACCTGCTGGGGCTCTTCGAGGCCCTGCGCGGGGCCGAGGGCATTCACGCCCTGGCCGTCGACACCGACGGCATCGATGGCTCCGAGGACAATGCCGGTGCGCTGTTCGGGCCCGACGACTGGCACCGGGCCGAGGCGCTGCGTCTCGAGGCGCGCGATTACCTGTCACGCAATGACGCGTATACTTTCTTCCAGGCGCTCGACCGGCTGATCGTGACCGGGCCGACGCGCACCAATGTCAACGATTTCCGTGCCATTCTGGTCTTGCCGAGGACACCATGACGCTTCCCCCCCACGCCCCCATCCATGACCCCATCCGCCGCACCAAGATCGTCGCCACCCTGGGCCCGGCCAGCGATCGCGAGGGCGTGCTGGAGGCCATGATCGCGGCCGGCGTCGACGTGGTGCGCCTCAACTTCTCCCACGGCTCCCCCGACGACCACCGCCAGCGCCTGACGCCTGACCCGGGTGCGCGAGATCGCCGACCGCCTGGGCCGGAGCGTCGCCGCCCTCGGCGACCTCCAGGGGCCCAAGATCCGCATCGCTCGCTTCGCCGAGGGCGCCGTCGAGCTCGCCGAGGGTGCCCCCTTCGTGCTCGACATGGCCCTCGACGGCAACGCCGGCACGCCGGAGCGGGTCGGCTGCGACTACCAGCAGCTGATCGACGATGTCGCCCCGGGCGACCGCCTGCTGCTCGACGACGGCCGGGTGGTGCTCGACGTCACCGCCGTCGAGGGGCGCGAGGTCCACACCACCGTGGTGGTAGGCGGCAGGCTCTCCAACAACAAAAGGGCATCAACAAGCAGGGCGGCGGCCTCTCGGCTCCGGCGCTCACCGACAAGGACCGCGCCGACCTCGCCACCGCCGTGGCGATCGGCGTCGACTACCTGGCGGTGTCGTTTCCGCGCAGCGCCGCCGACATGGCCGAGGCCCGCGCGCTGCTCGGCGAGGCCGGGCGCGAGATCGGCCTGGTGGCCAAGCTGGAGCGCGCCGAGGCCGTGGCCTGTGAGGCGACCCTGGACGGCATCATCGAGGCCTCTGAAGCGGTGATGGTGGCCCGCGGCGATCTCGGCGTGGAGATCGGCGACGCCCAGCTGATCGGCATGCAGAAGCGCATCATCAAGCGCGCCCGCACCCTCAATCGGGCGGTGATCACCGCCACCCAGATGATGGAGTCGATGATCGAAGCGCCGCTGCCCACCCGGGCCGAGGTGTTCGACGTGGCCAACGCCGTGCTCGACGGCACCGACGCGGTGATGCTCTCCGCCGAGACCGCCGCCGGGCGCGCTTCCCGGTGGAGACCATCGAGGCCATGGACCGGGTCTGCCTGGGGGCGCCGAGCGGGAGAGGGTCGCCCAGGCCTCCGGCCACCGCATCCACGAGGGTTTCTCGCGCATCGACGAGACCATCGCGCTGTCCGCCATGTATGCCGCCAACCACCTCTCGGGCGTGGCGGCCATCGCCTGCATGACCTCCACCGGCTACACGCCGCTGATCGCCTCGCGGATCCGCTCCGGCCTGCCCATCGTCGGGCTCGCCCACAGCCCGGTGGCGCAGCGGCGCATGGCGCTCTACCGTGGGGTGGTCTCGCTACCCTTCGATACCCAGGACATGGCCCCCACCGAGCTCAACGACCGGGCGCTGGCGCTGCTGGTGGAGAAGGGCATCGCGACGGAGGGGGATCACGTGATCCTGACCCGGGGCGACCACATGAATGCCCATGGCGGCACCAATACCCTGAAGATCCTCGACGTGAACGAGCGGCATGTCGGCTGAGCCGGGCGAGCACCGCCCGGACCCGCTCGCCGATGAGTTCCCGGGAGACAAGGGCTGCCCGGAAACCGGCCGCGGGCTGCTTGCCGGTATCAGCCTGCCGGCGGCGGTGGTCCGTGAGGCGCCGCTGGCCCACAACCTGATCTGGATGCGGCGCTTCGCCGAGGCGCGCGGGGCGCACCTGGCGCCCCACGGCAAGACCACCATGGCCCCGGCGCTCTTCCGGCGCCAGCTCGAGGCCGGCGCCTGGGGAATGACCCTGGCCACCGCGCCCCAGTGCCGGGCCGCCTTCGCCCACGGCATCAGGCGCCTGCTGCTGGCCAACCAGCTGGTGGGCGAGGCCAACATGGCGATCGTCGCCGGGCTGATCGAGGCCGGCGCCGAGCTCTTCGTGGTGGTGGATGGCGAGGCGAACGTGGCGGCGCTGGACCGCTACTTCGCTGCCCGCGGCCTGCGTCTCCCCGTACTGATCGAGCTCGGCATCCCGGGCGGGCGCTGCGGCTGTCGCAGCGCCGAGGCGGTGCTGGCCCTGGCCGAGCGGGTGAACCAGGCGCCGGCGCTGCTGCTGGCGGGCCTCGAGGGCTACGAGGGGGTGGTGTCGGGCGACGACCCGGAAGGGGCGGTGCGCGCCTACGCCCGTGAGCTGGTCACGGCGGCCCATACCCTGGCCGGGAAAGGCCTGTTCGAGCGCGAGGTACCGCTGGTGACCGCCGCCGGTTCGGCCTGGTACGACCTGATCGCCGAGGCCTTCCACACCCTGGCGCCGTCCCAGGCCTTTGCGCCGGTGCTGCGCCCGGGCTGCTATGTGGTGCACGACCATGGCCTCTACGCCGAGGCCCAGCGCCACCTGCTGGCCCGCGAGGGCGAGGCGGAGGGGCTGCGCCCGGCGCTGGAGGTGTTCGCCCAGGTGCAGTCGCTGCCGGAGCCGGGCCTGGCCATCGTCGCCATGGGGCGGCGCGACGTGGGCGGCGACCGCATGCCGCTGGCGCTGCGTCGCTACCGCGAGGGGGGCGACCCGGCGGCGGTGCTCCCGGTGGCAGGCTGGGAGGTGGTCAAGCTGATGGACCAGCACGCCTTCGTGCGCCTGCCCGAGTCGGCCGGCGACATGGGCGTGGGCGACGTGCGCGTAGGCGATATCGTCGCCTTCGGGGTCTCCCATCCCTGTCTCACCTTCGACAAGTGGCGCGCCGTGCTGCGGGTCGACGACCGGCTCGAGGTGCAGGAAGTGATGGCCACCTGCTTCTGATCCTGTATACACGGATGTGGCAAAGTGTGGCCAGTCGGCGCAAAAAGTGCGAAGGTGCCCTCAGGATCATCACCGTCGAGACACGCCATGAGCCACTCCTGGAGGGAAGACGTCGAGGCCGCCGTGAAGGCGGGCGAGCGGATCAGCGACCGGCATATCGTCGACCAGGTGCGCCAGGCGGTGCTGACCCAGCGGCTGCCCCCCGGCACGCGCCTGCCCGAGGTGGCCCTGGGCGAGATCTTCGGGGTGAGTCGTTCGGTGGTGCGCCGGGCCCTGACCCGGCTGGCCGCCGACCACGTGGTCGACCAGCGGCCGAACCAGGTCTCCCGGGTGCGCGCGCCCAGCGTGGAGGAGACCCGCGAGACCTTCGACGCCCGCCGTCTGGTGGAGGGGGAGGTCGCCGCCCTGCTGGCCGGCCGACTCTCTCCCGATGCCCTGACGGCCCTGCAGGCGGAGGCGCGTGCGGAGGCCGCTGCCCATGAGCGCAGCGATGAGCCGGCGCGTATCGCCCACTCCCTGGCCATTCACCACCGCCTGGCCGAGCTCTCTCCCAACCGGGTGCTCGGCGCCATGCTCACCGATCTGGTGTTGCGCACCTCCATTGTCATCGCCCTCTACAAGCGCCCTACGCTGGCCTCCTGCTTTCTGCAGGGTGACCACCCGCGGCTCCTCGAGGCCCTGAGCTCAGGCGATGCCGAGGGCGCCCGCCATGCCGTGGTGCGCCACCTGGAGAGCCTCGAGGGACTGCTCGATCTCGGCAGCCGGGAGAGCGTCACCGACCTCAAGGCGATCTTCGGCGTAGCCGCCGCCGAGCCCTGACCCAGATCGCGGTCGTCTGCGTCGGCCTGTCAACTTGTGGTTTCCTCTTGGCCTGAACGACAATGCGCGCTGTTCGCTCGCTCAGGAGGTCCCTACATGCGTTCACGATACGCAGCCTGGCTGCTCGGCCTGGCGCTGCTGCTGCCGGCTGGCCTGCTCAAGGCCGATGTGCCTACGGTGGCGGCGGCCTCGGATCTGCAGTTTGCCCTCACCGAGGCCGCCGAGCGCTTCCGCGCCGAGACCGGCCGCGACCTGGGCCTCAACTTCGGCTCCTCCGGCAACTTCCGCCGCCAGATCAGTCAGGGGGCACCCTTCGAGCTCTACCTCTCCGCCGATGAGGCCTATGTGCTGGCGCTCCATGATGAGGGGCGCACCGAGGATGCGGGCGTGGTCTACGCCATCGGCCGGCTGGTGTGGATGCAGCGCCCCGGTCGCGATGATCTGCCGGGCGAGGAAGCTCCCCTGGCAGGAGTGCGTGAGGCGCTGGCGGCTCATGCGGCAGGGCAGGGCAGGCCACGCCTGGCGCTGGCCAACCCCGAGCACGCCCCCTACGGGGTGGCGGCCAGGCAGGTGCTGGAACATGCCGGGCTCTGGGAGGCGACGGCGCCGCTGAGGGTGCTGGGTGAGAACGTCTCCCAGGCCGCCCAGTTCGCGCTGACCAGCGACGCCCGGGGCGGCCTGGTGGCCTGGTCCCTGGCGCTGGCCCCGGCGATGGCCGAGCGCAGCGACCATGTGCTGATTCCCGAGGCCTGGCATGCCCCCCTGGTGCAGCGCATGGCGCTGGTCAAGGGGGCCGGCGAGACCGCGCGGGCCTTCTACGCCTGGCTGCAGGAGGAGGAAGCCCGGACGATCCTGGCCGACTACGGCTTCCGTCTGCCCGATCCTGAAGCCACGCCCGCCGACGAGGGAGACGCCACGCCCTGATGGACTGGACGGCTCTCTCGGTCTCGCTGCGCCTGGCCGCTTTCACCTGCCTGCTGCTGCTGCCGGTGGGGCTCTGGATGGGGCGGACCCTGGCCACCACCCGCTTTCGCGGCAAGCCCCTCTGCGAGGCCCTGGTCGCCCTGCCGCTGGTGATGCCGCCCACGGTGCTGGGTTTCTACCTGATGCAGGCCTTCGGGGTCGAGGCGCCCTTCGGCGGGCTCTGGGCCAGGGTGTTCGGCTCGGGGCTCAATTTCACCTTCACCGGCATCCTGATCGCTTCCCTGGTGGCCAACCTGCCCTTCGCGGTGCAGCCGATCCAGCGCGCCTTCGAGACGGTGCCGCCCAACCTGCGCGAGGCGGCCTGGTGCAGCGGGCTCTCTCCCTGGCAGACCTTCCTGCGTATCGAGCTGCCCCTGGTGTGGCCAGGCATCATCTCCGCCCTGGCCCTCACCTTCGCCCACACCCTCGGCGAGTTCGGGGTGATCCTGATGGTGGGCGGTGCCATCGACGGCGAGACCCGTACCCTGGCCATCGCCATCTACGACCGGGTGCAGGCCTTCGACGAGGCGGGGGCGGGGATCATGTCGGCCATGCTGCTGCTGGTCTCCTTCCTGACCATCGGCGTGGTCTACGGCCTGGCGGGCCGGCGGAGGTGGCGACGTGCCTGAGCGTCCTGGATCCCCTGCCTCGCTCTCAGTGAGTCTGCACCAGCCGGGCCCCATCCCTCTGTCAGCGGAGTTCCACTGCGAGGCCGGCGAACTGCTCGCCCTGGTGGGCCCTTCCGGCAGCGGCAAGACCACCCTGCTGCGCGCCATCGCCGGGCTCTATCGCCCTGCCCAGGGGCGCATTGCCTGTGGCGGCGAGGCCTGGTTCGATTCGGGCCGGCGCCTCTCCCTGCCGCCCCAGGGGCGCCGGGTGGGGCTGGTGTTCCAGGACTATGCGCTCTTTCCCCACCTCACAGCCCTGGGCAACGTCATGGTGGCCCTGGACCACCTGCCGCCCCGTGAGCGCCGTCGAGGGGCCGGCGCCTGGCTGTCGCGGGTGCACCTGACGGGGCTGGAGGCGCGCTACCCGGGACAGCTCTCCGGTGGCCAGCGGCAGCGGGTGGCCCTGGCCCGGGCCCTGGCTCGAAACCCCCGGGTGCTGCTGCTGGACGAGCCCTTCTCGGCGGTGGATCAGGTGACGCGCCGCCGCCTGCAGCGGGAGCTGGCCATGCTGCGCGAGCAGATTCGCATCCCCATCGTGCTGGTGACCCATGACCTGGATGAGGCGGCGGCCCTGGCCGACCGGCTCTGCGTGCTGCACGGCGGCCGCAGCCTGCAGGCGGGACCGCCGGAGGCGCTGTTTCGCCGTCCGTCCTCGGCGGAGGTAGCCCGGGTACTGGACCGCCACAACCTCTTCGAGGGCGAGGTGGTGGAGGAGGGCGGCGAGCGACGCCTCGCCTGGGGCCCCTGGCGGCTGGAAGTGGCAGAGGGGCTTGCGGCACTGCCCCTCGGCGGGCGGGTGAGCTGGTACCTGCCGCCCTCCGACGTGGTGCTGCACCGCCGTGATCGACCCTCCCAGGGCGAGCGCGAGAACCCGGTGCGCGCCCGGGTCGAGTCCCTGGTGGTGCTGGGGGGCATCACCGCGGTATCGCTCGCCTTCGACCATACTGGGCAGACCCTCAGCTTCGATATCGCCACTCATGCGGCCCGGCGCAACGGCCTGGCCAGGGGGGAGCCGGTTCAGGTATCGCTGCTGGCGGCGGGCATTCACCTGATGCCGGCGGAGGATGCGCCGGAGGAGACGAGGACGCCGAGATGAGCCGATACGGGCAGGGAACGGAAACGCCGGGGCCGGACACCCGGAGGCCGCAGCAGGGCCTGGGGAGGGTGTGGCTGGGCATCGCGGGGCTGGTGGTATTGCTGGCGCTCTCACCGGCGCTGCTGGCCGAGGCGCGTGCGCCGTCGGGCCTGGCGGTAGTGCCTCTCACGGTGCACGCCGCCGAGGACGTGCACCGTTTCGAGGTGGAGGTGGCCCGCACCATTCCCGAGCGCCGCCGCGGCCTGATGGAGCGCGATCACCTCGACGAGGACGCCGGCATGCTGTTTCTCTACCGGGACACCCAGTCGCCCCGCAACGGCTTCTGGATGTATCGCACCCTGATTCCGCTGGATATCGCCTTTATCGGCGAGGATGAGCGCATTGCTGCCATCTTCACCATGTGGCCCTGCGGCTCGGCCAACCCTTCGGAGTGCCCGGTGACCTACCCCGGCGTGCCCTACCGGGCGGCGCTGGAGGTCAATGCTGGCCTCTTCGAGGCCTGGGGTATCGAGGAGGGCGACTGCGTCAGCTGGCCCGGCAGCGCGGGCCGCTGCCTGTCATCTGCTGCCGAAGAATGAAGGGGCCCGGTCGAGTAGTGTGCGGCCGGCTGTCATTCAACGCTGGTATTCGTAGAATATCTGCCTTGACGGCCGCGCCGCCGCGCCTGGCCGCCCGCTCCATAATGACAACTGTGGCCCGAGCCCCTTGGGCCCCCGAAGCAAGGACACGCCATGACACTCCATCGACCGCTTGCCAAGCTGGCCGCCGCCCTGGCGGGTGCCGCCCTGCTCAGCGCCTCGCTCTCCGCCCAGGCCCGCGAGCTCTCCATCTCTACCGTGCTCTCCGACGCCTTCCCCTGGGGGCAGGCCGCCGAGCGCTGGGCCGAGCTCGTGGAAGAGCGCACCGAAGGCCGCATCACCATGCGGGTCTACCCCAACTCCCAGCTGGTGGCCGGTGACCAGACCCGCGAGTTCTCCGCCATGCGCTCCGGGCTGATCGACGCCGCCGTGGGCTCCACCATCAACTGGTCGCCCCAGGTGCCGGAGCTCAACCTCTTCTCGCTGCCCTTCTTCCTGCCCGACGAGGCGGCGGTGGACGCGGTGACCGGCGGCGCCGCCGGCGAGATGGTCTTCGAGGCGATCGAGTCCCGCGACGTCATCCCGCTGGCCTGGGGCGAGAACGGCTTCCGCCAGCTCTCCAACTCCCGCGGCCCGATCAGCGAGCCTGGCGACCTCGATGGCCTGAAGATCCGCGTGGTGGGCTCGCCGCTCTTCCAGGACACCTTCAACGCCCTGGGCGCCGACCCCACCCAGATGAGCTGGACCGACGCCCAGCCGGCGCTGACCACCGGCGCGGTGGACGGCCAGGAGAACCCGCTCTCGGTGTTCGACGTGGCGCGCATCGATCAGGTGGGCCAGCAGCACCTGACCCTGTGGAACTACATGAACGACCCGCTGATCTTCGCCGTGAACCGCCAGGTGTGGGACTCCCTGGACGAGGGCGACCGCGAGATCCTGCGCGAGGCGGCCATCGAGGCCGGCCAGTGGGAGATCGCCATGACCCGGGAGGAGGAGGGCGAGCGGCTGGCCGCCATCCAGGAGCGCGGCGTCACCGTCACCGAGCTGACTGACGAGCAGTACCAGGCCTTCGTCGAGGCCACCGCCGAGGTTCACGACAAGTGGGTGCCGCGCATCGGCGAGGCCCTGGTGGAAGCGGCCCGCGAGGCCGTCGAAGCACGCTGAGCCCCCACCACACGCCACACTCGTCGCCCCCGGAAACGGGGGCGACGTCATTCATGAGGTCCCTATGACACCCTCTCCTGATGCCCGGCCGGAGCGCTGGCTCGCCTCCCTGGCGCTGATCATCATCGCGGTGATCAGCCTCGGCAACGTGGTCACCCGCTATATCACCGGGGGCTCGCTGGCCTTTACCGAGGAGTTCTCGGTCTTCCTGCTGGTGGTGCTCACCTTCGCCGGCGCCGCGGTGGCCCTGCGCCGCAACGGCCATATCCGCGTGGGCCTGCTGGAGCGGGCGCTGCCCGCCGCGCCGCGCCGTGCACTGATCCTCTTCCAGTGGAGCTGCGGCATGGCGGTGCTGGGTCTGATCACCTGGTTCGGCGGCAAGCTCGCCTGGCAGGAGTACCAGTGGGAGTCGCTCTCGCCGGGGCTGGGGCTGCCGCAGTGGTGGTACATCGTCTGGCTGCCGCTGCTCTCGGCGGCGATGATGATCCGCCAGACCCAGCAGACCTGGGATCGCCTGCGCGGGAGGCTCAGTGATGAGCCCTGATCTGTGGATGCTGCTGGCCTTCGCGGGCCTGCTGATTGCCGGGGTGCCGGTGGCCTTCTCCCTGGGCCTGGCCGGCGCCGTGGGCATCCTGGCCGGCCTGCCGCCGGCCATGCTCGCCACGCTCGGCACCAACACCTACAACAGCATCGCCAAGTACCCGCTGATCGCCATTCCGCTGTTCATCCTCACCGGGCTGATCTTCGAGCGCTCGGGGGTGGCGCTGCGCCTGGTGCGCTTCGCCCAGGCGCTGATCGGCCCGCGCCACGGCGGTCTGGCCTTGGTGGCGGTGCTGGTGTGCATGATCATGGGCGGCATGAGCGGGTCGGGGCCGGCGGACGCCGCGGCGGTGGCCATGGTGATGCTGCCCAGCATGACCAAGGCGGGCTACCCCAAGCCCTTCTCGGCGACGCTGATCGCCGCCTCGGCCTCCACGGCGATCCTGATCCCGCCCTCGGTGGCGCTGATCCTCTACTCCATCGTGGTGCCAGGGGTCGACCTGCGGGCGCTCTTCGCCGCCGGGCTCTTCCCCGGGATCCTGGCCGGCCTGGCGCTGCTGGTGCCGGCGCTGATCGTCTCGAGGCGCTATGGTTGGGAAGGGCGGGGCTGGGAGGGCGGCACGCCGGTGGAGGGAGCCGAGCGCCTCAAGGTGGGCGAGACCTTCAAGCAGGCGCTGCCGGCGCTCTTCGCCCCGGTGCTGATCCTCGGCGGGCTGCGCTCCGGGCTCTTCACCCCCACCGAGGCGGCGGTGGTGGCGGTGGCCTACGGGGTGGCGATCGGGCTGTTCGTGACCCGCGAGATCGGGGTGCGCGACCTGTGGCGGCTGTTCGGCGAGGCGGCGGTGATCTCAGGCGTGGTGATGCTGATCATCGCGCTGGCCGGCATCTTCGCCTGGGCCGGCACCATGCTCGGCACCTTCCGCGACATGGCCCAGTGGATCATCGCGCTCACCGACAACGGGGTGCTGCTGCTGATCCTTATCATGCTGGCGGTGCTGGCCGCCGGCATGCTGCTCGATGCCATCTCCATCTACCTGATCCTGATGCCGATCCTGATCCCGGTGATGCAGCACTTCGAGTGGAACCCGGTGTGGTTCGGCATCCTGCTGGCCATGAACATCGCCATCGGCCAGTTCACGCCACCGGTGGCGGTGAACCTGATGGTGACCACCGAGGTGGCGAAGATCCGCCTGGAGCAGACGGTGGGCTGGGCGCTGCTCTTCGTGGTGGCCATGGCCAGCGCCCTGGCGCTCGTCGCCGTGTTCCCGGAGATCGCCCTGTGGTTGCCGCGGACGCTGGGCTACAACGTGGGGTAGGGCGCTTGTGGCGCTCTTCATGCTGCCCGGAGATCGCGCTGTGGCTGCCGCGGACGCTGGGCTACAACGTGGGGTAGGGCGCTAGTCGCGTGCTTCGGGCTGCCCGGAGCTCGCACTGATCCTGGTCGGGGCCCCGCGTCTTCAGCGCCTCGCGGCGAAGCTGATCCGCCAGCCCGCCCGGTGAGCCGGGAGCGAACGAACTGTTGCGCCTTGTGCGTCGTTTCGCGACATTCGTTGCAAATCGGCGCATAAATTTGCACTTTTCTCACCGACTCTGTACCAATGGCCTCCCCCGATGAGAAGACGGCGGCGCTGCCTCCCTGGCCGGCGCCCCGGACAACGAAGAGGAGGCGAGATGAACCAGCGCGTCAATATCGAGCTCGGCAGCCCCGAGGCCGAGGCCTTCGAGGCCCGACAGTTCAAGGTCTACACCCACCGCCAGCTCGACAAGATCGAGGCGATACAGAACCTGCCTGACGACCTGCGCTTCGACATGCGGGTCGTCAGCCAGGTGCTGCCGTTCCGGGTCAACGAGTACGTGATCGAGGAGCTGATCGACTGGAGCAACATTCCCGACGATCCGATCTTCCAGCTCACCTTTCCCCAGCGCGGCATGCTGCGTCCCGAGCACTACGACGAAGTGGCCGAGCTGGTGCGCCGCGATGCCGACGCCGCCGAGATGAAGCCGGTGATCGAGCGCATCCGCGGTGAGCTCAACCCCCATCCGGCGGGGCAGATGGACCTCAACCTGCCGCTGCTCGACGGCGAGCCGCTACCCGGCATGCAGCACAAGTACCGCGAGACGGTGCTCTTCTTCCCGAGCCAGGGGCAGGTGTGTCACAGCTACTGCACCTTCTGCTTCCGCTGGGCGCAGTTCGTGGGCGACAAGGACCTCAAGTTCGCCTCCAGCGAAGCCGACTCCCTGCACCGCTACCTGGCCGAGCATACCGAGGTCACCGACCTGCTGATGACCGGCGGCGATCCCATGGTGATGAAGGCCAAGCACCTGAGGATGTACCTGGAGGGCCTGATGAAGCCCGAGCTGGATCACGTCCAGGACATCCGCATCGGCTCCAAGAGCCTCACCTTCTGGCCCTATCGCGTCGTCACTGACCCGGACGCCGAGGATATCCTCGCGCTGTTCCGCGAGCTGACCGCGGCCGGTAAGCATGTGGCCTTCATGGCGCACTTCAACCACTGGAAGGAGATGGATACCCCCATCTGCCGCGAGGCGATCCGCCGCATCCGCGCCACCGGGGCCGAGATCCGCACCCAGGCGCCGCTTCTCAGGCACATCAACGACGACGCCGACCAGTGGGCCAAGATGTGGACCCAGCAGGTGCGCCTGGGGATGATCCCCTACTACCTGTTCGTGGAGCGCGACACCGGCGCCCGCCACTACTTCGAGGTGCCGCTGGTGCGCGCCTGGGAGATCTACCGCGAGGCGATGAAGCAGGTGCCGGGCCTTGCGCGTACCGCCCGGGGGCCGTCGATGTCCGCCGATCCCGGCAAGGTGGAGATCCAGGGCGTCACCGAGATCAACGGCGAGAAGGTGTTCGTGCTGCGCTTCATCCAGGGGCGCGAAAGCGACTGGGTGCAGCGTCCCTTCTTCGCGAAATACGACGAAGAGGCCACCTGGCTCAACCATCTGGAGCCTGCGCTTGGGGAGAGCGAGTTCTTCTTCGAGGCCGAGTTTGCCGCCATGAAGGACGAGAAGCAGGCGCTGATCATGAAGGCTTCCTGAGGGGCGCCGTGACGTGCCGCTGGCATTTTCACGCTGGAAACGGAACCGCGCCACGGCGCGGTTCTTTCGTTCTGTCCTGCCATGGCCCCAACGCGCGATAAACGCTGCCAGGGGCTAGACTGATGGGAGTCATCTTTCCGCTTTTCGTTGAGGGAGGTTGGTTACCCGTAAGCAGTTTTTTCCGCTAAAGTAGAAGAGATTGGTAGATTCCCCGACCAGGGTGTCGGAGCTGCCACCAACGATTGCCTACAACCGAATGCCTACAACGCAAAGAGGTGTGTTCATGAAACGCCATGCTTTCTCGGCTGCTGCCTTCTCCGGCGCCCTGCTCGGTGCTGCGATGTTCTCGGCCCCGGCCGTGGCCCAGGATCGCTTCATCACCATCGGCACCGGCGGCCAGACCGGCGTCTACTACGTGGTCGGCCAGTCGGTCTGCCGCATGGTCAACCGCGGCAGCGACGAGCACAACATCCGCTGCAACGCCCCCTCCACCGGCGGCTCCGTGGCCAACGTCAATGGCATGAAGAGCGGCGAGCTGGACATGGGCGTGGTGCAGTCCGACGTCCAGTATCGCGCCTACCACGGCGAGGACAACTTCGCCGAGGATGGCGCCTGGGAAGAGATGCGCGCCGTCTTCACCATGCACGGCGAGCCGCTGACCGTGGTGGCCCGCGCCGACTCCGGCATCGAGCACATCAGCGACTTCCCGGGCAAGCGCGTCAATATCGGCAACCCGGGTTCCGGCCAGCGCAACACCATGAACGTCGTCATGGAGGCCATGGGCTGGGATACCAGCGTCTTCTCCCTGGCCTCCCAGCTGGATGCCGCCGAGCAGGCCGCGGCCCTCTCCGACAACAACATCGATGCCATGGTCTACGTGGTGGGCCACCCCAACGGCTCCATCCAGGAGGCCACCACCACCATCGATGCGCGCCTGATCCCGGTGACCGGCCCGGAGATCGAGGAGATCATCGAGGCCAATCCCTACTACACCCACGCGGTGATTCCGGGTGGCATGTACCGCGGCAACGACGAGGACGTCGAGACCTTCGGCGTGGCGGCGACCTTCGTCACCTCTGCGGAGGTGGACGAGGAGATCGTCTACGAGACGGTCAAGGCGGTGTTCGAGAACTTCGATCGCTTCAAGCGCCTGCACCCGGCCTTCGAGAACCTGCAGGAGGAGCAGATGATCTCCGAGGGTCTGACTGCGCCGCTGCATGACGGTGCGGCCCGCTACTATCGCGAGCGCGGCTGGATCGAGTGATTCCAGCGGCGTCAGCCAATCACCCGTGGTGATCGATGCGCGGACCCCCTCGGGGCGTCCGCGCATCTCGTTGGGGCCCCGCCTGGGGCCATCCACCACGGGCAGGGATAGACACAACACTTGACTGCGGGCAGGGCCAGCACATGACTGACGAGAACACCAAACCCCGCGCCTCGGAGGTAGACCTGGAGGATATGGTCGCCTCCAGCGACTCCGGGGCGCGCAAGCCGCTGGGAGCGCCCGGCAAGCTGCTGGTAGGCATTGCAGCCAGCTGGTCGCTGTTCCAGCTGTGGATTGCGTCGCCGCTCCCCTACATGTTCCGCTTCGGTGTCTTCAACGCCACCGAGGCGCGTTCGATCCACCTGGCATTCGCCCTCTTCCTGGCCTTCATGGCCTACCCGGCGCTGAAGCGCTCGCCTCGTGATCGCATCCCGATCCAGGACTGGATCTTCGCGGCGGTGGCCGCCTTCTGCGGCGCCTACATGTTCCTCTTCTACGAGCAGCTCTCCAACCGGCCGGGGGCACCGATCACCCAGGACGTGATCGTCGGCGTGATCGGCCTGGTGATGCTGCTGGAGGCCACCCGCCGGGCGCTGGGGCCACCCCTGATGATCGTGGCCTCGGTCTTCATCCTCTATTCCCTGTTTGGCCCCCAGATGCCGGGCATCCTGGCCCACCGCGGCGTCAGCCTGAACGGTCTGATCAACCACCAGTGGCTGACCGCCCAGGGGGTGTTCGGCATCGCCCTCGGGGTCTCGACCAGCTTCGTCTTCCTGTTCGTGCTCTTCGGCGCCCTGCTCGACAAGGCCGGGGCCGGCAACTACTTCATCAAGGTGGCCTTCTCGCTGCTCGGTCACTACAAGGGCGGCCCTGCCAAGGCGGCGGTGGTGGCCTCCGGGATGACCGGCCTGATCTCCGGTTCGTCGATTGCCAATACCGTCACCACCGGCACCTTTACCATCCCCATGATGAAGCGGGTCGGCTTCTCGGCGGAGAAGGCCGGCGCCGTGGAGGTCTCCTCCTCGGTGAATGGCCAGATCATGCCGCCGGTGATGGGGGCCGCGGCCTTCCTGATGGTCGAGTATGTCGGCATTCCCTACGTGGAGGTGATCAAGCACGCCTTCCTGCCGGCGTTGATCTCCTATATCGCCCTGATCTACATCGTCCATCTGGAGGCGCTCAAGGCCAACATGCAGGGCCTGCCCTCGAGCAATCCCGCGCGCCCCTTCCTCAACAAGGTCATCGGCTTCCTGACCGGCCTGCTGCTGCTGATGGCGCTCTCCTTTGCCGTCTACTACGGCCTCGGCTGGCTCAAGCCGGTGCTCGGCGATGCCACCCCCTGGGTGGTGGCCGTGGGGCTGGCGGTGATCTATGTGGCGCTGCTCAAGGTGGGCGCCAGGTATCCGGAGCTGGAGCTCGACGACCCGAGCTCCAAGGTGGTCAAGCTGCCCGAGACCCGGCCCACGGTGATGGTCGGCCTGCACTACATCCTGCCGGTGATCGTGCTGGTGTGGTGCCTGATGGTGGAGCGCCTCTCGCCCGGGCTTTCCGCCTTCTGGGCCACGGTGTTCATGATCTTCATCATGGTCACCCAGCGCCCCCTGATCGCGCTCTTCCGCGGTCGCAGCAAGGTCGCTGGGGACATCAAGGAGGGCTTCAAGGACCTGTGGGATGGCCTGGTGGCCGGTGCCCGCAACATGATCGGCATCGGTATCGCCACGGCGGCGGCGGGCATCATCGTCGGGGCGGTCTCCCAGACCGGTGTCGGCCTGGTGCTGGCCGACGTGGTGGAGATCCTCTCCATGGGCAACCTGATGCTGATCCTGCTGCTCACCGCGCTGCTCAGCCTGATCCTCGGCATGGGCCTGCCCACCACCGCCAACTACATCGTGGTCTCGGCGCTGATGGCGCCGGTGATCGTGATGCTGGGGCAGCAGAACGGCCTGATCGTGCCGCTGATCGCGGTGCACCTCTTCGTCTTCTACTTCGGCATCATGGCCGACGTGACCCCCCCGGTGGGCCTGGCGTCGTTCGCGGCGGCGGCGGTCTCCGGCGGCGATCCGCTGCGCACCGGTTTCCAGGCCTTCTACTACTACTACAGCCTGCGCACCGCGGCGCTGCCCTTCCTGTTCATCTTCAACACCGACCTGCTGCTGATCGATGTCGGGTGGCTGCAGGGGATAGTGATCTTCATCATCGCCACCATCGCCATGCTGATCTTCGCTGCGGGTACCCAGGGCTACATGATCGTGCGCAACCGCTGGTATGAGTCGGTGCTGCTGCTGCTGGTGGCCTTCACCCTGTTCCGCCCGGGGTTCTGGATGGACAAGGTCCACGACCCCTACGAGGCGGTGCCCCCCAGCCAGTTCGTCCAGGCCCTGGGTGACGTGGAGGACGGCAGCAACCTGCGGGTGCAGATCGCCGGCGAGGACGCCTTCGGCGATCCCATGACCACCTATGTGCTGGTGCCGGTGCCCCGCGGCGATACCGGCGAGGAGCGCATGGAGCGTCTCGGCATGGAGCTGTGGGTCGATGGCGATCAGGCCATGGTGGACTTCGTCGAGTTCGGCAGCCTGGCGGCCGACCTGGGGTTCGACTTCGACCAGGAGATCCTCGAGGTACTGGCCCCGGTGGATCGCTGGGCCAAGGAGTGGATGTGGATACCGGGCTTCCTGGTGTTTGGCCTGGTGGTGATGCTGCAGCGTCGCCGTCGTGAACCCGGTACCGGCCAGGCGGCTACTGCCTGAAGGAGACGATGACATGTACAACAAGATCCTGATGCCGGTGGACCTCAACGAGGAGAGCTCCTGGAAGAAGGCGCTGCCCACGGCGGTGACCCTGTGCCGCACCTTTGGCGCCTCGCTGCATGTGGTGACGGTGCTGCCGGACTACCGGATGCCCCTGGTGGGCTCCTACTTTCCGAAGGACTTCGCCAAGAAGGCCCACGAGGCCGTTACCGAGGCCCAGCACCGGTTCATCCAGGAGCACGTGCCCGAGGACATCAAGGTGCAGACGGTGATTGTCGACGGCTCGCCCTGGGAGGCGATCATCAAGGCGGCCAAGAAGCTCGAGGTCGACCTGATCGTGATGGCCTCCCACAACAAGCGCAAGTTCGCCGACTACGTGCTGGGTCCCAACGCCGAGCACGTGGTGCACCACTCCAAGATGTCGGTGATGATCGTGCGGTAAGCGGCCGCTCTCCACGGGCGCCCCCGGTGCCCCCTTGCAGCGCAGGCGCCCCGGCCAACTGGCGGGGGCGCCTGCGTTCGGGTGGGTGGAGTCGCCGATCAGCCGACGCTGAGTCTCGCCTCGTGGCGGGCGCTCTCGCCGCTGTCGTCCTGCCATTCGATGACCAGCTCGGCGTCCTCCTGCGGCGCCAGGTGGAAGCGCAGGTAGGGGTTGGCCGATATTGACTGGTGGAGGTCGGCGGCGAAGGCGGTCTCGCCGTCGAGGGTCACGGTGAAGCGCTCGATGATGTGGCGCGGCAGCGTCTCGCCGTCGCTGCCCTCGCGCAGCCCGGTCTCCATGGGGTGGCTGATCAGGGTGCGAACCTCGCCTGGCACGCCGGCGGTGAAGCGCTCGGGCAGGCTGAGGCTGACTCGCGGGTTGGTCAGCGGCTCGGGGCCCTGGTCGTCACCGCGCATCAGGCAGCCGCTGACGGTGATGCGTACCTCTCGGGCGGTGGCGAAGGTCTCGCCCTGCTGGGTGCGTGCGATGGCGATCACCTGCTGGGTCTCGTTGAGGCGCACCCGAGTGGAGATCTCCGGCAGGCCGGCCGCGGGGCCGAGCGAGAAGCTGGCGATCTCGGGAGAGGGGTTGCCGGTGGCGAAGAGGTGGATCTCGGTCAGGTAATCGTCGTCGGCGAGGCTGCCGTCGAAGCTGATGGTGAGGGGGACGGCCGAGCCGTCTTCCGACACGTGGGGCAGATCGAGGACCAGTCCTTCGGTAGCCGGGGTGGTGCCCCCGAGCAGCTCGCTGGCGGCCTCCAGGCGTTGCCAGGGGCCGTCGGCCAGCGCGACTGGCGCGAGGAGCATCAGGCCAGCACCAATCAGCAGGCGGCGTCGTGAGAGCAGGCGTCGGGTCAGGGGGTGGGGCATGGGCAATTTCCTGGAGGGTTAGTCAGGTCGTCGAATTGGACAGCGAAAGCGGCCCCTTGATCCCCAGCCAGGCGCCGAGGAGGATGCCGGCCAGGGCGGCGAAGGTGGGCAGCGCCAGGGTCGAGAAGCCCGACAGCCCCTGGCCGATGGAGCAGCCCAGGGCCAGCACGCCGCCGATGCCCATCAGGCTGCCGCCGGCCATGCTGCGCCCCATGTGGCCTGGACCACTGAAGCCCTGCCAGCGGAAGTCGCGGCGGGCGAGTGCCATCACCAGGGCGCCCGCCAGCACCCCGGCCACCACGCTGACGCCGAAGCCGAGCCGGCTGCCGGTGGAGAGCATGGCGTACTGCAGGCTGTCGCCGATGGGGGCGATGAAGGTGAGGGTGGCCAGGCGCACCGGCTCGAAGTCGTCGAAGCCCAGCACGCCGGTGGCAAGCCAGCCGGCCGGTACCAGGGCGCCGATGACCAGCCCGCCGAGCCAGTCTCGCGGCGAAGCGCGAAAGTCGCGGCTGGCAAGCGCCCAGGCGATGAGTGCGCCGCCGAGCACCAGGGCCGGCAGCCAGGCGGGAACGCCGAGCAGCCCGGGCAGATCCCGGGCGGGGAGGGCGAGGGTGGTGGCACCCTCGAGCCAGACCCGCAGCGGAGCGAGCAGGCCGGAGAGGGTCATGGCGGCCGAAAGGCCCAGGCAGACCAGCACCACGAAGCTCCTCAGGTTGCCGCTGCCGAGCAGCACCAGCGAGCGGGCGCCGCAGCCGTTGGCCAGCACCATGCCGTAGCCGAACAGCGCACCGCCCAGGGGCACCGCCAGCCAGGAGGCGCTGGGCGGCAGGTAGAGGGCGCCCCCCAGCGACAGGACGCCCGTGGCCACGAGCGCCTGACTGCCCAGCAGCGCCACGGCCATGGCCAGGGCGAAGGCGCGCAGCTTGACGGTGTCGCCTCGCGTCCAGGCGTTGGCCAGCCCGCGCATCAGGCAGAATCCGGTGGCCTGGGCGGTGGCGCCGAAGGCCAGGCCGATCACCAGGCCCGACCAGGCCACCAGCTCGGTATGGCTCATGGAAAACTCCTCGATCCTTCAACGAAACGGGGCCACCCGAAGGTGGCCCTGCGCATCATATCACTGCCGCTCCCGGGTCAGACGCTGGTGCCCCAGGTGTCCTGGCAGATGGCGTTGTACCAGCCCACGGCGTACTCGGCCTCGAGTGCCCGGATATGGTCCGGGGCGTCGGCCGGGCTGAGCCCGCCGGCGCCCTCCACCTCGGCGATGACGCCTTCCTGGACCCGGTAGACCCCGGCCACCGAGATGCCGTACTCGGGGCCGATCAGGCTGTAGCAGGTGTTGGTCCAGTAGGGCTCCGGGGCGGCACGGCCCGAGAGGTCCGCGGCGATGGCGGCGGCCACCACCTTGGCCTGGTTATTGGCGCAGAAGCCCGACTTGGGCATCGGCGCGGCCACCGTGGCATCGCCCACCACATAGATGTCGCGGACCCGCTCGGACTCGAAGGTCTCGGCCTTGACCGGCACCCAGCCGGACTCATCGGTGACGCCTGCGCGCTCGGCGATGAAGCCCGCCTTCTGGGGCGGGATCACATTGAGCACATCGGCCCGGTGGCGGGTGCCGAACTCGGTCTCCACCTCGAGGTTCTCGGCATCCACCCGGGTCACGCGGCCGTCGCCGGAGAGGCCCACCCACTCGATGCGGTCGCCGTAGAGGCGTTCCCAGCCGGCGGTGAACAGCCCCTGCTTGGAGAAGTTGTCCTTGGCGTCGAGGATCAGCACCTTCGAGTTGGGCTTATGCTGGCTGAAGTAGTGGGCCACCATGCTGGCGCGCTCGTAGGGTCCCGGCGGGCAGCGGAAGGGGTTCTCGGGGGCCACCATCACGAAGGTACCGCCGTCGTCCATCTCCTCGAGCTGGCGGCGCAGCAGCTCGGATTGGGCGCCGGCCTTCCAGGCGTGGGGCGCGAGCTCGGCGGCCGCCTCGTCGTACCCCTCGGGGGCGTTCCAGCGGAAGTCGATGCCCGGCGAGAGCACCAGGCGATCGTAGGCCAGGGTCTCGCCGTTGGAGAGGCGCACGCGGTGCCCGTGGGGGTCGACGTCCTCGGCCAGGGCATGCACCACCCGCACGCCGTAGCGATCGCGCAGTTCGTCATAGCCGTGGGCGATGGAGCGCATGTCGCGCAGGCCGCCCAGGAAGAGGTTGCTGAACGGGCAGGTGTAGAAGACCTCCGCGGGCTCCACCAGGGTGACCTCGATGGCCGGATTGGCCCGCTTGAGGTACTTGGCGGCGGTGGCGCCACCGAAGCCGCCACCGATCACCACCACGCGGCCGGCGGGGCCGTTGGCGATGGCGAAGGGAGAGAGGCCACCTAACAGGGGCAGGGTGGAGGCGGCGCCGAGGCCCTGGAGGAAGCGACGCCGGGAAACGCCCTGGCGTTGGGAATCATGACTCATGGGGCCTCCTCAGGGCGCGTCGATGGTGGCGAAGTGGCCGGCCAGCGCCGAGAGTTCCTCGTCGCTGAAGCCGCGGGCGATACGGTTCATCACCGTGGTGTCCGGAATCTCATCGCGCTTGAAGGCGAGCAGGCGCGACTCCAGCACGGCCTGGGGCCGGCCGGCGATGGCGGGCACCGGACCGGAGAGGCGGCCATCGGTGCCGTGGCAACTGGCGCAGCCCCCGGCCATCACCTCGAGCTGCTCGCGGGAGAATTCATCATCGGCATGGGCGGCCAGGGCCAGGCCGCCAAGTAGCAGGGCCCCCAGCAGGGAGACCGCCATGGGTCGTGGCAGGGTCATCGTCAGGTTCCTTGGGCTGGGCCCCGAGGGGGCTTTTCTTCTGGTTCTGGTCTGGAGTTATGGCAGAACGCCATGCTAGGGCAGCCATGGCCAGTCTGACAAAGAACCAATCGTGATCAGCTTATGTATCTCACGCCGGAAAGCGTGGAATTCGCGAGGGTGGCCAGGCGGCAGGATTGACTCCGGTCAACTACATTAATCCTGAGTTAACTGGTTAAGGCGGCATTAGGTCGCAGGCCGGTGCCGGAACCGTCCCGCGGGAAGCGGGAATTACATGGCGCAACAGGGGTGACACCATGAACGCGGCAACAACAAAAGCGGATCACAAGGCTGCAGCGCCCAGGGTCAAGATCACCATCAACCCGGTGGGCATGGATCGGCCGAGGGCCTGGCTGGCGGCCGGCATCGAGGATTTCCGCCAGGCCACGGCGGTGAGCCTCGCCTACGGCATGTTCTGGGTGGGCCTGAGCATCGCCATCACCGCCGGGGCCATCACCCTGGGGCTTTGGCACTGGCTGCTGCCCATGGTGGCAGGCTTCATGTTCATCGGCCCGCTGGTGGCGGTGGGTTCCTACGGCGTCAGTCGCGCCCTGGAGGCGAATCGGGCTCCCCACCTGGGAGATGCCTTCGGGGCCTGGCGGCCTCACGCCGGCCAGCTCGCAATGATGGGCGTGATGATGATGATCTTCTTCCTGGCCTGGATTCGGCTGGCGACCCTGCTCTTCGCCCTCTTCTTCGGTTTCGAGGTGCCGAGCCCGGCCACCCTCTACTCCGCCCTGCTGACTACCCCCGAGGGCCTCGGGATGATCGCCGTGGGCAGCGTGCTGGGGGGCATCCTCGCCTTCGGCGCCTTCGCCATCAGCGTGGTGGCCATTCCGACCCTGATGCACCACGACCTCACCTTCATGGAGGGCATCGAGGCCAGCGTGCGTTCCGTGGGGCGCAACTTCCGCCCGATGCTGCTGTGGGCGGCGATCCTGACCGGCTGTGTGCTTGTCGGTGTGCTGACCTTCTACATCGGCCTGGCGCTGATCCTGCCGGTGCTGGGCTTCGCCAGCTGGCACGCCTACGAGGATCTGGTGCGTGTCGACGTGATCGAGGAGGACGGCGAACTGCACGGCTGAGCCCGCTCGCCCTGCCGGGGCCAGGGCACTATGCTGGGGGGCGTTGACGCCCCCCTTTTCGTTGCTGGCGCCATCCCGGCCCCCACAAGGTGATGCCATGCCGATACTTCGCCCGCTTGCCTGCCTCCTGCTCCTGTTTCCCCTGGTGCCGCTGCATGCCCAGACGCTGTCGCCCGCGGGCGGAGGCCAGACCATTGCCCATGAGCTCGATGCCTGCCTGGCGGAGGCCCAGTGGCTGTCCGAACCCGCCCTGGCGTGTGCCCGGGAGGCCGGGATACGCTGGGAGGAGGAGGTGGAGCGCCTCGGTGCACGGCTCGACAAGGTGCTCGGGCGGGAGGCGCGCCTGGCCCTGGAGGCCTCTCGGGCGGCCTGGGAAGAGGGGCGAGAGGCCGACCTGGCTCTGGTCGAGGCCTATCATGGTCAGCTCGCCGAGGCGCGGCTGGGCGACCCGGACCTGCTGCCGCTGTCCCGGCAGCTGCACCGTAACGCCGTGTGGGAGCAGCGTGCCCGCTATCTGCAGCGGCTGCTGGAGGGCCTCGAGGAGCAGCGGCCTGACCCGGTCCGGGAGAGCCCCTGACGGCAACGGGCAGATCATCCCTTTTCCTAACTGATCTGTAACTATTCAGCACCGGTTGGCTGAGTCGGGGCTTCTTGCTGCATGAAGGCTGGCACCTCCCCCGCAAACAGTTGCTCCAGTGCGGTATGCGCCGCTACCCCTTGCTTGACGGCGGTCGAGAGAAAGCTACGCATGCGGCAGAAGATCTCAGCACCCTCCCAGGAGCGGAAACAGCCCGAGATTTTCTGCTGGACCTTGGTCATTCGCAGATCGCGCTCCCCCTGGTTGTTGGTGAAGGGAGCGGCAGGGTCGTCGAGGAAGCGCAACACGTCGTCCTCGTACGCCTGGAGGCGTTCCAGGAGGTTGCGCGACTTGGTGCGCTTGGCCCGGCCTCGCGTTCCAGGTGGCGGTTTCACCGGCGGGGGGCACTCGGCGTCCCCTTTCGCCAGGCAATCTCGATAGCGCTGCCGCCAGGCTCGGGTCTCATCGGCCGAGAGGCAGCCGTCGGCCACCTCCACGCGGCGCGATGCATCTCCAACAACAGGTCATGCAAGGCCTTGGCCCATGCCTGGCCATCGTTCTCCCAGGCCGCTGTCAGCTCCCGAAGGTGGTGCGCATTACAGAGCGCGTGCCGGCAATCCGGATAGCGGTAGTAGGGCTTCCAGTGATCATGCACCAGCACGCCACGCACGAAGGGCAATACGCCGATGGCGTCCATCGCTTCCTGGCCGCGCTTGGGGTGCGGGGCCAACCAGGTCAGGGCCTCGTTGGAGGCGCTGTGTAGCCAGTAGCGTTTGCCACCGACCTGCATTCCGGTTTCATCGGCATGGACGGTGGCTGCTTCACGTAGCGCCGGGATCACCCACTCGGCGAACGCCTCGGCCCGCTGGTAGGCCTCCTGGTTGAAGGCGAACAGGGTGCCGGTGCTCAGCGACAGGCCGCACTGCGAGGTGAGCAACTCGCGGATACGCGCATAGGGCAACAGCTGATACTGGGAGAGATAGACGACATGCGCCTTGAGGCGGCGAGGGCCATACTGGATGGGGCGAGTCACGCCCTCGGGGAATGGCGCCACGTAGCGTTGCCCCTGATCATCTTCGAGGACCTCAGCCTGATATTCGGTGACCACGGCCTGGATTACGATGTCCTGCACTTGGCGCGTTTCGACGCCGACCGGGCGGTAAGAACGCCCCTTGGGGAGTTGCCGACGATCGACACGGAGCTTGACCACCTCGTCGGGGTCCGTCACCGGCGCCAACGTCTTACCCTCATGCCCTGGCTGTCCGCCGGGGCGCCGCTCGCCTTTGGCGCGCGAGCGGCGCTGGCGATTGGGATCCTGGGACGGTGGCTTGCTGCTGTTGCGGCTACTGGTGGCCAGGCGATCGGCCATGAGCTTGACCAGCAGCATCAGCACATCGATGGCGGCACGCAGCGACGGCGAGACCGTCTGGTCTTCCTTGAGCTGCTGCCGGACCCGCTCCAGGGCCTCGTCGACGTTGATATCGCTGATGGTCATATCACCGCATAGGTGTGCCGAATGATGCTGTGCACTATGCCAGAAAAATCAGCTGGTTGGCGATACCCCATCCGCAGCCACCTGAATAGTTACACTGATCTTTGTCTTCTGATCGGGTAGGCTTGTGCCACTCCCGGATCTCTCCACAGGATTGCCCTCCATGCGCCAACGCATCCTGCCCCTGCTGCTTGCCCTGGTGTCACTCTCGTGCCTGGCGCCGTCCGCCGTCGCCGAGGAGACGCTGCCGGCGCCGAGCGGCGAGGTGCTGCTCACCATCAGCGGCAACCTCGACTTCCCCAATGGGGAGGACGAGGCCCGCTTCGATCGCGAGATGCTGATGGCCATCGCGCCCACCGTAATCGAGACCCGCACCCCCTGGCACGCCGACCGCGGCCGCTACGAGGGCCCGCTGCTGCGGGAGGTGCTGGCGGCCGCCGGCGTGCGCAGCGATCGTGTCCTGGTGCGGGCGCTCAACGACTTCGAGGCGGAGATCCCGCTCGCCGACCTCCACGACTATGACGTCATCCTGGCCATGAGTCGCAACGGCTCGCCGATGCAGATCCGCGAGTTCGGCCCGCTGTTCGTGCTCTATCCCTTCGACGACCACCCGGAGCTGCACAACGAGTCCGTGCGCTTTCGTTCGGTGTGGCAGGTCGTGCACATTCACGCCCCCTGAGGGCCCGCTATCGGGAGCGTCCCATGCTGCGCCTGCCCCTGCGCGTCAAGCTCGGCGCCATCAGCGCGCTGCTGCTGCTGGCGGCGGCGCTGGTGGTGGTAGGCCTGGTCTCCTGGTGCCAGGACAGCTTGGCCCAGAGCGTGGGCGGGGATGCCTCCTGGCACGCCTACAAGCTCGACCGCGACGTGGTGCAGCTGCGCAACTACCTGGCGCAGCCGGACGCCGACCATGCGGGCCTGGCGCTGCGCTTCGAGCTCTTCTACAGCCGGCTCTTCCTGATGCGAGGGGGGGGCGATATCACCGAGCTGCTGGCCACGATTCCCGCGGCCAGCGCTCTGCTGGACGAGATCGAGCAGCGCATCGATGCCCTCGACCTCATGATCGATGCGCTCGAGGCGCTGCACGAGAGCGACCGCCTTGCCCTGGACCAGCACCTCGATACCCTGGGCAATCGTACCGAGCGGCTGGTGATCGCCATCAATGGCCACCTGGCCGAGACCACCACCCGTGAGCGTGGCCAGCTGCAGCGGCTCTATGCCCTGCTGCTGGTGCTGATCCTGGCGATGAGCCTCTCGGCCATGCTGGTGGCGCTGATCCTGTTCCGCGAGGCCCGTGACAACGCGGCGGCGCGGCGTGACCTGGAGGTGCTGAGCCGGGAGCTGGAGGCGACCGCTCGGCAGGCGGAGTCGGCCAACCAGGCCAAGTCGGAGTTTCTGGCCACCGTCAGCCACGAGATCCGCACCCCGCTCAACGGGGTCATCGGCATGAGTGATGTGCTGCTGGAGCACCGGCTCGAGGGGGAGGCGCGCCAGTGCGTGACCACCATCCACGACCGCGCCGGGCTCTTGCTGGAGCTGATCAACGACCTGCTGGACTTCTCCAAGATCGAGGCGGGACGCCTGGAGCTGGAGCAGCGCGCCATGGCGCTGGATGAACTCGTCGATGGCGTGGTGGCGCTGCTGGCGCCGCGCGCCGAGGCTCGCGGCGTGGCATTGCGGACGCGGCTGGACCCGCAACTGCCGGCACGGGTACTGGCCGATCCGGGGCGCTTGCGCCAGGTGCTGATCAACCTGGTCTCCAACGCGGTGAAGTTCACCGCGCAGGGCGAGATTCGCCTGGAGGTGAGCGCCGAAGGGGGCGGGCGATTCCGCTTCGAGGTGGTGGATACCGGCTGCGGTATCGCTCCCGAACAGCTCACGCGGATCTTCGAGCCGTTCCGGCAGGGCAATGCCTCCACTGCTCGGCGCTTCGGTGGCACTGGGCTGGGCCTGGCGATCTGTCGCCGGCTGGTGGAGGCCATGGGGGGGCGCATCGAGGTCGCCAGCGAACCCGGGGTGGGCAGCCGCTTCTGGTTTGTGCTGTCGCTGGCGACCGCCGAGGCGCCTGATCCGGACGCGCTGCCGGCGGCAGGGCGCTCTCGCCACCTGGACCTGCAGAGCACCCACCTGCTGGTAGTGGAGGACAATCCCGTCAATCAGCAGGTGGCCAGGGCCATGCTGGAGCGCCTTGGCTGTTCGGTCACCATGGCTGACTCCGGTGCGGCCGCCCTGCAGCTGGCCGCGGCAGGCCGCTTCGACCTGATCTTCATGGATATCCAGATGCCGGATATGGACGGCCTGGAGGTGACCCGTCGGCTGCGCGCCCGTGATGGCTGGACGGGCCAGGTGCCGATCGTGGCAATGACGGCCGGTGGTCCCGGAGGCGAGCAGGCCCGCTGCCTGGCCGCCGGCATGAACGGCTACCTCACCAAGCCCCTGCGCCAGGAAGAGTTGCTGGAGGCGCTGTTCCGCCACCTGAGCGGAGGGGGTGCGCATGAACCCGTGCGCGCCGCGGTGCCCGCCTCCGGGCGCGACAGCCTGATCGATCCGCTGACGCTGCAGGCGCTGCGCGACTCCGTGGGCGAGGAGGGGCTTGCGTCGCTGATGGTGCTCTTCTGTGGCCAGGTCGAGGCGCGACTGGCGACCCTCGCGCGAGCCCTCGGCGAGGGCGATCTGCAGGAGGCGCAACATGCGGCTCACCAGCTCAAGGGCGAGTCGGCGAGCCTGGGTGCCGTCAAGGTGGCCGGCCTCGCCACGCGCCTCGAGCGCCTAGCCCAGTCCGGTGACCGGCAGGCGGCCCGGGGGCTGCTGGGAGAACTGAAGCGCTGCCTGGAGGCCACCATGGAGGCACTGCAGGCCTGGCGGGTGCCGCCGAACCGCTGACCCCGGCGTTTGTGGGGCGCACGCCGGGACGCCTACACTGGGGCGAGCGTTGACACCGGAGTCCGCAATGCCAGATGCCATGAGCCTCTCCCCCTCTGCTGCACAGGCCGGCGCGTCCCCGCTGCGCACCGCGGTCAGCCTTCTCTCCGACCCGGCCGAGGCCGTGGCGGAGCTCGCCGCCGAGCTGCGGCACGGGTCGCTGGGCTTCGTGCTCTTCTTCTGCAGCGTCGAGTATCCGCTCGAGGCCCTCTCCCATGCCCTCCGGAGCGCCTTCGAGGGGTTGCCCGTGGCCGGCTGCACCACGGCCGGCGAGATCACCCCGGCGGGCTACGCCCGGGGCGGGATCGTGGCGATCGGCTTCGATCGGCGCCACTTCGTGCCGGCGACGGCCCTGGTAGAGCGTTTGGAGGCCTTCGACCTGCCCCGCGCCCAGCGGCTGGTGGATGACCTTCTCGGGCGATGTCGCGAGCGGGCCCTGGCGCCCCTGGCCGGCAACAGCTTCGTGGTGACCCTCCTCGATGGCCTCTCGAGCAGCGAGGAGAGCGTGATCGCGACCCTCGATGCCGCCCTCGGCAGCATTCCCAGCTTCGGCGGCTCGGCGGGGGACGACAACCGGCTCGCCCGCACCCACGTCTTCTGTGACGGGCGGTTTCACGCCGAGGCGGCCGTGGTGCTGCTGGTCAACACCCCGCTGCCCTTCGAGGTCTTCTCCACCCACCACCTGCGGCCCCGGCATGAGAAGCTGGTGGTCACCGGCGTCGACCGGGAGTCGCGGCGGGTGCTGGAGCTCAACGCTGCCCCCGCCGTGGCGGCCTATGCTCAGCTGGTGGGGCAGCCGGAGTCACGGCTCGGCCCGGAGCTGTTTGCCCGGCACCCGCTGGCGGTGCGCATCGGCGACCACTACTACGTGCGCTCCATCCAGCGGGCCAACGAGGACGGCAGCCTGAGCTTCTACTGTGCGGTGGAGAACGGCATTGTGCTCACGGCCATGGCCTGTGCCCCTATCCATGACGATCTGGCGCAGACACTCGCGGGACTCGAGGGCCGCCTGGGCGCCACCGAGCTGGTGATCGGATGCGACTGCTTCCTGAGGCGCCTGGAGCTGGAGGTGCTGGGCCAGGAGGCCGAGGTCTCGGACCTGCTGAGCCGGCGCCGGGTGATCGGCTTCAACACCTACGGGGAGCAGTACCATGGCATGCACATCAACCAAACCTTCACCGGGGTGGCCATTGGCACCGCTCGACCCGACGACGCTGCCTGAGGCGCCCGCGGCTCGGGCGGCCCTGCTGGCCGAGGAGAACGCTCGCCTGCGGCGCATCTGCGCGGCACTGATCGAGCGGGTGGAGTCCAGCGGTGTGCCCGGCGGGGCACCCTATGCGGCCTTCGAGCACTCGGTGCTGCTGGCCGAGCAGGTCCGCGAGCGCACCGAGACCCTGCAGCGCACCCTGGGGGAGCTGCACCGGGCCAAGGCGGAGGCCGAGGCGGCCAACCTCTCCAAGACCAAGTTTCTCGCCGCGGTGAGTCATGACCTGCTGCAGCCGCTCAACGCCGCGCGGCTCTTCGCCAGCGCCCTGGAGGAGCAGCCGCTGCCGCCGGGCTCCCGCCGGCTGGTCGGCAACATCGGGCGCTCGCTCAAGGACGTCGAGTCGCTGATCGGCAGCCTGGTGGACATATCGCGGCTCGATGCCGGGGTGCTCAGGCCGGACGTGGCCAGCTTCCCCGCCGAGGAGCTGCTCGGGGTGCTGGCCGAGGAGTATCGCCAGCTGGCCGCCAGCCGCGGCCTCGAGCTGCGCTATGTGCCGACCCGGGCGGTGATCGCCTCCGACCTGGCGCTGCTGGCGCGGGTGGTCCGCAACTTCCTGAGCAATGTCGTGCGCTATACCCGCCAGGGGCGCATCCTGCTCGGCTGCCGCCGTCGTCCCGAGGGGCTTGAGATCCTGGTCGGCGATACCGGGCCGGGCATCGCCCCGGCCCAGCAGCGGCTGATCTTCGAGGAGTTCCGTCGCCTCGGGGCGGCCGAGGAGGGCGACGACCGCGGCCTGGGCCTGGGGCTGGCCATCGTCGAGCGCATCGGCGGCATGCTCGGCCACCCGCTCGGGCTGGTCTCGCGGCCGGGGCACGGCGCGCTGTTCTCGGTGACGGTGCCCTACGCCACGGCATCCCGGTCGGCCCGGTCGGCCGGGCCGCCACGGGAGCCGCTGCCGAGCGGGCAGCCGCTGGCCGGTGAGGTCATCTGGGTGCTGGACAACGATGCGGCGATCCGCGAGGGCATGGAGGCCCTGCTGGGGGGCTGGGGCTGTCGGGTGGTGGCCGCGAATTCGCCGGCCGAGCTGCTGGGACGGATCAAGGCGCCCGGCGCCGCGCTGCTGGTGGACTTCCATCTGGGGGAGGGGCAGCCCGACGGCCTCGAGGTCGCCGCCCGGCTGCGCGAGCGCCATCCCGGGCTGCCGGTGGTGGTGATCACCGCCAATCATGACGCGGCGCTGAAGGCGCGGATACGCCAGGCCGGCTACGACTGCCTGCTCAAGCCCGTCAAGCCGCTGCGCCTGCGTCTGCTGCTCACCTCGCTGCTGGGGCGTCAGCCGGAGCGGCGCCTCGCCCGGTAGCGGGCCAGCTCCAGCTCGCCGGCCAGCAGGACCGCCTGGACCCGGCTCGCCACCCCCAGTTTTCTCAGGATGGCCGAGACATGGGTCTTCACCGTGGTCTCGGCGACGTTCAGCTCCCGGGCGATGCCCTTGTTGGAGGCGCCCCGGCTGAGCAGCTCGAGCACTTCGAGCTGCTTGTCGGTGAGCCCCGTGAGGCGCGGGTCGGGCGCCGCGGCTCCGGTGACCGCCGGAGCCGGGTGGGCGGGCGGCGGGCGGCGCATGACCTGAGGCGGCAGGTAGAGCTGCCCCTCGAGGAGCTGATGCAGGGCGGCCAGCAGGTCGTCGCGGGGGGTCGACTTGGGGATATAGCCCACCGCGCCCATCTCGATGGCCGCCAGCACCGTGCGCCGATCCTGCTCCGCCGAGAGGATGGCCACCGGCAGCGACGGCAGCACCTCCCGCAGGCGGCGCAGCCCGTCGAGGCCCTCGGCGTCGGGCAGGTTCAGGTCCAGCAGCAGCAGGTCGAGCGCCTCCTCGTGGCGCTCGGCCTCCTTCAGGGCCAGCGCCAGGCTGTCCGCCTCCAGCAGCCGGGTGCCCGGCAGCCCCGCCGCGATCACCGCGCCGATGGCGTCGCGGAACAGCGGATGGTCATCGGCGACCATCAGGGTCGTCATCGCGTTCTCCCGTCGGGCTCTCCTCCCAAGGGAGGAGAGCATCTCATGCCACCGGAGTATGTCGCAGAAGCGCGGCCTGACCAAGACTGTGAAGTGACCCGACATAACCACAACAGCTCTGGAGTCACGTCATGATCTACGCCAACCCCGGCCAGTCCGGTTCCGTCATCACCTTCGAGCAGCGCTACGGCAACTACATCGGCGGCGAATTCGTCCCGCCGGTCAAGGGCGGCTACTTCGACAACGTCAGCCCGGTCAACGGCGAGGTGTTCTGCCAGATTCCCCGCTCCACCGCCGAGGATATCGACAAGGCGCTGGACGCGGCCCACGCCGCCGCCCCGGCCTGGGGCAGGACCTCCGCCGCCGAGAGCAGCAACATCCTGCTCAGGATCGCCGACCGCATCGAGCAGAACCTCGAGATGCTGGCCGTGGCCGAGACCTGGGACAACGGCAAGGCGGTGCGCGAGACTCTGAATGCCGACCTGCCGCTGGCCGTCGACCACTTCCGCTACTTCGCCGGTTGCATCCGCGCCCAGGAGGGCACCGCCGCCGACATCGACGCCAACACCGTGGCCTACCACTTCCACGAGCCGCTGGGCGTGGTGGGGCAGATCATCCCCTGGAACTTCCCGCTGCTGATGGCGGTGTGGAAGCTGGCCCCGGCCCTGGCGGCGGGCAACTGCGTGGTGCTCAAGCCCGCCGAGCAGACCCCGGCCTCGATCCTGGAGCTGATGAAGCTGGTCGGCGACCTGCTGCCGCCGGGGGTGGTCAACGTCGTCAACGGCTACGGCGCCGAGGCGGGCCAGGCGCTCGCCACCAGCAAGCGCATCGCCAAGATCGCCTTCACCGGCTCCACCCCGGTAGGCTCGCATATCCTCAAGTGCGCCGCCGAGAACATCATCCCCTCCACGGTGGAGCTGGGCGGCAAGTCCCCCAACATCTACTGCGCCGACATCATGAACGCCGAGCCGGAGTTCATCGACAAGGCGGCGGAGGGCCTGGTGCTGGCCTTCTTCAACCAGGGCGAGGTGTGCACCTGCCCCTCCCGGGCGCTGATCCAGGAGTCCATGTACGACGCCTTCATGGCCAGGGTCATGGAGAAGGTAGGCAGGATCAAGCGCGGCAACCCGCTCGACACCGACGTCCAGGTGGGCGCCCAGGCCTCCCAGGAGCAGTTCGACAAGATCATGTCCTACATGGAGATCGCGCGCGAAGAGGGCGCCGAGTTCCTCACCGGCGGCGACAAGGAGAGCCTGGACCCGAGCATCGACAAGGGCTTCTACATCCAGCCGACACTCCTCAAGGGCAACAACAAGATGCGCGTCTTCCAGGAGGAGATCTTCGGCCCGGTGGTGGCCGTCACCACCTTCAAGGACGAGGCGGAGGCGCTGGCCATCGCCAACGACACCGAGTTCGGCCTCGGCGCCGGGGTGTGGAGCCGCGACATCAACGTCGCCTTCCGTATGGGCCGCGGCATCCAGGCCGGCCGGGTGTGGACCAACTGCTACCACCAGTACCCGGCCCACGCCGCCTTCGGCGGCTACAAGAAGTCCGGCGTCGGCCGCGAGACCCACAAGGTGGCGCTCGAGCACTACCAGCAGACCAAGAACCTGCTGGTCAGCTATGACACCAACCCGCTGGGCTTCTTCTGATCCTTGCGCCGTCCGGATTCGCCGGGCGGCGCTCCTTTCCCAGCAGAGGGTGGGCCACCACCTCGTTCCCCGGGCGATGCCCCGAGCCCGACAGGGGCTCTCCACTCGAGCAACAGCAGGAGTAAGATAATGGACAAGACGATGAAGGCCGCTGTAGTACGCAAGTTCGGTGAGCCCTTGGCTATCGAGGAGGTAGAGACGCCTCGGCCCCAGAAGGGCGAGATCCTGGTCAAGGTGGCCGCTTCGGGCGTCTGCCATACCGATCTGCATGCCGCTCACGGTGACTGGCCGGTGAAGCCCAATCCGCCGTTCATTCCCGGCCACGAGGGCGTCGGGCATATTGTCGCCATCGGCGAGGGCGTGAAACACGTCAAGGAGGGCGATCGTGTTGGCGTTCCCTGGCTCTATTCGGCCTGTGGCCACTGTGAGCACTGCCTGGGCGGCTGGGAGACGCTGTGCGAGTCGCAGCAAAATACCGGCTACTCGGTGAACGGAGGCTTCGCCGATTACACATTGGCCGATGCGGGATTCGTCGGCCTCCTGCCCGATAATGTCGACTTTCTAGAGATCGCTCCGGTGCTGTGTGCCGGCGTGACCGTCTACAAGGGGCTCAAGATGACCGACACTCGCCCAGGGCAGTGGGTGGTGGTTTCGGGCATCGGCGGGCTTGGCCACATGGCCGTGCAGTACGCTCGTGCCATGGGGCTCAACGTGGCGGCGGTGGACATCGATGACGGCAAGCTGGCGTTGGCCGAAAGGCTTGGGGCGACGGTCACTGTCAATGCCATGAAGACCGATCCGGTCGACTACCTGAAGCGCGAGATCGGCGGCGCTCATGGGGCGCTGGTCACGGCGGTATCGCCCAAAGCCTTCGATCAGGGCCAGCGCATGCTGCGTCGCGGCGGCACCCTGGTGCTCAACGGCCTGCCGCCGGGCGACTTCCCGCTGCCGATCTTCGATACCGTGCTCAACGGCATCACCGTGCGGGGCTCCATCGTCGGCACCCGTCAGGATCTGCAGGAGGCGCTGGACTTTGCCGGCGAGGGCAAGGTGAAGGCCACCGTCGCCACCGACAGGCTGGAGAACATCAACGATGTCTTCCAGCGCATGATCGATGGCAAGATCGAAGGGCGCATCGTGCTCGATATGGCCGACTGATGTCACCGGCCCAGCGGTCCCAGGGGCGCTTCGGCGCCCCTTTTGGCTGTCTTGGCATCGGTCTCCTGCAGATCCTGACGGGTGTCGACGTTGAGCCAGCGAGTGACCTGCAGCGGGGATAGGGACTTACCCATGGTGTCGCGCCTCCAAGGCCAGCCAGCGCTCGGCCAGGCGGGCGGCATGGGCCTGGCTGGCGACCATGGCCAGCCGGCCCGCCTCGCGGCGGACGCCGGCCCGCTTGAGCTTGATCACCATCCGCGCCGGCAGGCCGACGAAGATGACGCCGACCCGCTCGATGCGAAGCTCCTCCACCAGCGACTGCAGGGCGACGATGGCGGTGCCATCCAGGCTCGGTACATCGCGCATGTCCAGCATCATCACCCTCACCTCCGGGTCTACCACCCGCAGCGACGAGACGGCCTTCTCGGCAGCGCCAAAGAACAGCGGGCCGTTGATATCGTAGCAAGCCACCCCGCGGGGCAGCGTCGGCGGTGCCTCGCGTTCGCCGGCATGCAGCTGGCGCGTCTCGGTGAGGCTGGCCATGCGGCGGATGAACAGCGCCGCGGCCAGGCCCATGCCCACGGCCACCGCCAGCACCATATCGAAGACCACCGTGAGCGCGAAGCAGATCACCAGTACCGCCACGTCGCTTCCCGGGGCACTCTTCAGGGTATGGGCGAAGTGGCGCGCTTCGCTCATATTCCAGGCGATGATGAAGAGCAGGGCGGCCAGCGCCGCCATGGGCACGTAGCCCAGCACCCCGGCCAGCAGCACCACCGCCAGCAGCACCACCAGGGCATGGACCACCGCGGCCAGCGGCGAGACCGCGCCGCTGCGGATATTGGTGGCGGTGCGCGCCAGGGCCGCGGTGGCGGTGATGCCACCGAAGAAGGGCACCACCATGTTGCCGAGCCCCTGGCCGATCAACTCGGCGTTGGGGTCGTGACGGGTGCGGGTCAGGCCGTCGGCCACCACCGCGCAGAGCAGTGATTCGATGGCCGCCAGCATGGCGATGGCCAGCGCCGGACCAAGCAGTTCGCGAATCAGCGCAAAGTCCACCACCAGTGGCGTGCCGTCGGGCCCTGGCAGTCGCCAGGGGACCACCAGCCCGGGAGCGAAGGGCGGGATGCCACTGCCGCCCTGGCCCTGGAACTCCCAACTGAAGCGCGAGGCGATGGTGGCGACCTCGACCCCGGCGGCGCTCACTGCCAGGGCCGCCAGGGTGCCTGCGATCAGGCCTACCAGGGGAGCCGGCACCGGAATCTTCAAGCGTGGCCAGAGGATCAGGGTGGCCAGGGTCACCAGGCCGATGCCCAGCTCGGCCGGGGCCAGGGTCGGCGCGGCGCGAACGATGGCGGCCAGGTTGTGCGGGGTGCTGTCGCCGAGCTCGACTCCGGCCAGTCCCAGGAAGTGGGGGAGCTGCAGCAGGGCAATCACTACCGCGATGCCGGCGGTGAAGCCGAGCACCACCGGGTAGGGCACGAACTGGATCAGGCTGCCCAGCCGGGCGAGGCCCAGGGCCGTAAGGATCAATCCCGCCATCTGGGTGGCGATCAGCAACCCGCCGACGCCGTGGCTGGCGACGATGGGAAAGAGGATCACCACGAAGGCCGCGGTGGGGCCGGAAATGTTGAATCGGGAGCCGCCGGTCAGGGCGATGATGGCGCCGGCCACGATGGCGGTGTAGAGCCCGTGCTGGGGAGGTACCCCGGTGGCGATGGCCAGCGCCATGGAGAGCGGCACCGCGACGATGCCGATGGTCAGGCCGGCCATCAGGTCGTGACGCAGTTCGGCCAGGCCGTAGCCCGCGCGCCAGGCGGCCAGCAGGGCGCTGCCGGGCACGGGAAGACGATAGCCGCTCCTGGGGGTAGACCGGGACATGGCGACTCCTTTGCGTGCTAATGAGCAAGAGCCAATACGTTACGCCTCTCTGCTGCGCCGCCGCAAGCAGACCTGCGGGTGAGGGGGATGGAGGGCAGCAGGTCGAGGGGGACTCTCCCGCGTTGAATGCGGGAGGTGCAGCGCACCTTCCGGCTGCTGGTCTTCGTGGCCATGTTCGAAAAGACCGGACCCGACGCAGGGCGTCGGGTCCGGGGGAGGGCTTCTCTTAGCTGCCGTCGGCCTGGGCCGGCGGCAGCTCTTGTGCTTCAGTGGCCGCGCTTGGGTTGCAGTGTGTCAGTTGCCACGCATCTCGCCATGGCCGCGGTAGGCCTTGCCATGACCTTTGCCATAGCCGCGCTCGCCGCGCTGCATCATGGTCTCGCGCAGCTCCTCGAGCTGCTCTTCGCTGAGGAGCTCGGCCAGGGCCTCCTGGTGGCGGTCGCGCATCTCGCGCATGGCATCGCGGCGCTCCTCGCGGGAGTCGAAGTCGCGGCCGCGCAGCTCGGCCATGTCGGCGTAGATCGCCTCGCGGGTCTCACGCAGGGCCTCGCGCTCCTCGTCGGAGAGGCCCCACTCATCGACCAGCGCCTCGAGGCGCTCCTGCATGCTGGCGCGGCGCTGCTCCATCATCTCGGCGCGACGCTCCTCGCGCATCTCCCGGCGGGCCTCCTCCAGGGCGGCGCGCTGCTCATCATCGAGGATCTCGGCCAGGCGCTCCTGATGCTGCTCGTGGAGCTGACGCATCGCCTCGCGGTGCTCGGTGCGGGCCTCGTCCAGGGCTTCGCGGGTCGCCTCGTCGATGCCGGCGCGCTCGAAGAGCGCCTGGCGCTGTTCGGCCCGGTACTCGGCGCGGGCCTCCTTCCATTGCTCGCGCTGCTCCTGAGACTGCTCGACCCCCTTGCCGTGGTGGGCGGCGGTGGCGGAGAGCGCCAGGGGGGCGATGGCGATGGCCAGCAGGGCCGGCGCCAGCAGCTTGCGGGAAACGGTCATCTTCATGGGGTCACTCCTTCGTGCCTCGGGTTGATGGTTCCAGTCTCACCCGGCGCGGTGCAAGGTCGGTGCAGCGAGCGTGCAAAGGTGGTGCATGCTCACTCCTCGGGCTGGTACTTGTAGCCCACCCCGTAGACCGAGCGGATCACCTCGCGTTCCGGCCACACCTCGCTGATCTTGCGGCGCAGCTTCTTGACGTGGCTGTCCACGGTGCGCTCGGAGACGATGCGGTGGTCACGGTACATGTGGTCCATCAGCTGGTCCCGGGAGAAGATCCGTCCCGGGGCGTGCATCATCACCTTGAGCAGCTGGAACTCCACGGCGGTGAGGGCCAGGTCCTGGCCGTCGGCCAGCGCCCGCCAGCCCTCCTCGTCGAGGAGCAGGTCGCTGCCCGCGGCCTGCTCGGCGCCGTCGTTGCCCTGGCTGCGGCGCAGCACCGCCTTGACCCGGGCCACCACCTCCCGGGGGCTGAAGGGTTTGCAGATATAGTCGTCGGCGCCCAGCTCGAGCCCCAGCAGGCGGTCCACCTCCTCGACCCGGGCGGTGAGCATGATCACCGGCAGCGCAGGCCAGCGCTGGCGGATCTCGCGGCACAGGGTCAGGCCATCGGTGCCGGGCAGCATCAGGTCGAGCAGCACCAGCGCGGGCCCCTGCCCCCCCTGACGCGCCTCGGCCAGCCACGGCAGCACGGCGTCGCCGTGATCCAGGTGGTGGGTGGCGAAGCCGCTGCCGGCCAGGTAGTCGGCCACCAGCCGGGCGATCTTGGGTTCATCCTCGACGATCAGGACCTGCTGTCCCTCGTGTTCCCTTGATGTCATGCGATCTCCTCCCTGATGCGGTCGTCATCGAGCGGTGGAAAGGTGAGCGTCCAGCATAACCCACCCAGCGGCGAGGACGAGGGGTGCATCTCGCCGCCGTGGGCCTTGACCAGGGCCGCGGCGATAGAGAGTCCAAGGCCGCTACCGCCGCTGGCGCGATTGCGCGAGCCCTCAACCCGGTAGAGACGCTCGGTGAGCCGGGCAAGCTCGCCCTCGGGCACCCCGGGGGCGCTGTCCTCCCAGGTGAGCCGGATGCCCCGGGGGGTGGCGTCGAGGGTGACCCGCAGCCGGCCCGGGGCCCGGGTATAGGCGCAGGTGTTGTCGAGCAGGTTGTTCCACAGCTGGCGCAGGCGCTGGACGTCGCCGCGCATCCAGGCCTCGGCCTGGATGCGGGTCTCCAGGGTGATGCCGCTGTCGGTGAGCCAGCCCTCGGCCTCGTCGAGTCGGTCGGCGAGGCTCTCGGCCAGGTCCAGCGGCGCGAGCAGCACTTTCAGGGCGCCGGCGTCGCTCTGGGAGAGCAGCCGCAGGTCGGTCACCAGTCGCTCGAGCTGGCCCACCTCCTGGGCCAGGGAGTGCAGGCTGTCCTGGTCGAGGCGGCGGATGCCATCCTGCATCGCCTCGATCTCGCCGCGCAGCACGGCGAGCGGCGTGCGCAGCTCGTGGGCGATGTCGGAGACCCAGCGGCTGCGCGCCTCGCGGCTCGCCTCCAGGGTGGCGGCCAGCACGTTGAAGTCCCGGGAGAGCCGCGACAGCTCGTCCTGGCCGCTCTCCGGCAGGCGGATGCTGTAGTCGCCCTCGGTGAGGCGGCGGGTGGCGAGTGCCATGCTGCGGGTGCGCCGCCCCAGCCACCAGGAGAGCCCGCCGGCCAGCAGCAGCGAGGCGACCCCCAGGGAGCCGATGATGATCGCCAGGTTGCGCTGCTGGCGGGAGAGGAAGATATGGTCCATGCGCGCCATCAGCTGCTCCGGGGGGCGATAGCCCAGGGTGCCGACCCGCTCCCCCTCGTGGAGGATCGGCAGCCAGCGCAGGGTGGCGGCCTCCTCCTCGTCGTCCGGTGGCAGGCCGATCACCGGCAGGCCCGAGGCGTCGTGGAGTACGAAGTCCTTGGGGTCGCCCAGGCGGCGCTCGATGCCCTGGGGCGGCATGCCGGCCCCGGGCCACAGCTGCTGGCGCACCAGCCGATGCCAGGCCGAGGGCGAGGCGCGCAGCCATTGCCAGTCGCCGCCGCGGCTCGCCCACTCCTCGCCGAGCCCCTCGGCCAGGGTCTCGGCGCGGTTGGCCTGGGTGGTGTCCAGGTACTCGATGAAGCCGCGGTCGAGGCTGCGCGAGATGCCCAGGAACACCAGACCCGAGATGGCCACATTGACCGACAGGATCACCACGAACAGCTTGACGCCCAGCCGGGAGACGGCGGGCCGGGGCAGACGCAGGCTCATGGGGAGGCCTCCTCGGGTTGGGGGCTGCGGCCCTAAACGCGCGCGCGCACCCCCTCCAGCATCAGGTAGAGGCAAGGCACCAGCAGCAGCAGGATAACGGTGGCGAAGAGCATGCCGAAGCCCAGCGAGATCGCCATGGGAATGATGAAGCGGGCCTGGCGCGAGGTCTCGAAGATCATCGGCGCGAGCCCCAGGAAGGTGGTCAGGGTGGTCATCATGATCGGGCGCAGGCGCCGGGTGGCGGCGGCGACGATCGCCTCCCGGGCGCCCATGCCCTCGCGGCGCCGGCGGTTGGCGTAGTCGATCAGCACCAGGGCATCGTTGATCACCACCCCGGAGAGCGCCAGCATGCCCATCAGGCTGACCACCGAGAGGCCGAAGCCCATGATCATATGGCCGGCCACCGCGCCGATGATGCCGAAGGGAATGGCGGCCAGCACCAGCAGCGGCTGCAGGTAGCTGCGGAAGGGAATCGCCAGCAGGGCATAGAGGGCGATCAGGGTCAGCCAGGAGGCCTTGGTGAGTGCCGAGACGTTGTCGGCGGTCTCCTGCTGGCGCCCGCCCGGGGAGATCTCGAGCCCCGGCCAGCCGGCCCTCAGGGCGGGGAAGACGTCGGCCTCCAGGGTGCCCAGCACCTGATTGATGCGCTCATCGCCGGCGGCATCGGCGGTGACGTTGATGATGCGCCGGCCGTCGATGCGCTGCAGGGTGGTGGCGGCCCGGCCCAGCTCGATCTCGGCGACCCGGGCCAGCGGCACCTGGCGCCCGTCCGGGGTGCGGATCGGCAGCCGGTAGAGGTCGGCGAGGCTCTGGCGCGCCTCCGCGGGCAGGCGCACCTCGACGCTGATCTCGTGGCGGCCGATGAACTGCTCGAGCGCCGTGATGCCCTGCAGGGGCGCGCGCAGCTGGCCGGCCAGGTCGCCGCCGGTAAGGCCCAGGGCGCGCCCCTCCGGCGAGAGGCGAATCTCCAGCTGGGGCTTGCCGTCGGCCAGGCCGCTGTCGATGTCGGTGATCCCCTCGAACTCACCCAGCGCCTCGGCGAGCCGCGTGGCGGCACCCTCCAGCGCACGGCTGTCGGGGTGCGAGAGGCGCAGGGTCAGGCCGGCCCCGGCGCCGGGGCCGCCCACGTCGGACTCGAAGCGCACCGCCTGGGCGCCGCTGAACTCGCCGGCCAGCTCGCGCCACTCCCGGGCGACCCGGGAGGGGGGCCAGGCGTCGAGGCTCGCGCGCTCCAGGGTCAGCTGCACGCTGAGCCGGTCACCGTCGATCTGGGCGCGGTTGGCGGTAAAGGCGGGGCCGTCGTCGCGAGCGGCCAAGGCCTCTGCGGCGGCCAGCAGGCGGTCGCGGATGGCGCGGTCGTCGGCGATGGGGCTGCCCACCGGCAGGGTCACCGTGGCCTGGACCCGGTGAGATTCCACCCGGGGCATCAGCGAGAAGCCGAGCCGCCCGCTCATGGCCCAGGCCAGGGCCACCGCCAGCAACGCCACGGCGAGGCTCACGGTCAGCAGCCGCTGGTCCAGGCAGCGCTCGAGGAAGGGGGAAAAACGCTGCTGGGTGACGCGAGACAGCCAGGCCTGCAGGGCCTTGCGCACCCGGTCGAGGGGACGCCGCCAAGCCGGCGCCTCGCGGCCGCCGGCGCGATGGGCCAGGTGGGCCGGCAGGATGAACAGCGCCTCCAGCCAGGAGGCCAGGAACACCGTGATCACCACCAGCGGCACCACGGCGAAGATCATGCCCAGGAAGCCGGGCAGGAAGAGCAGCGGCAGGAAGGCGACGATGTTGGAGAGGATGGCGAAGCTGATCGGCACCGCCATCTCCCGGGCGCCGCGCACCGCCGCCTCGCGCAGGGAGTGGCCCTGCTCCCGGTAGCTGTGGATGTTCTCGCCCACCATGATGGCGTCGTCCACCACGATGCCCAGCGCGATGATGAAGGCAAACATCGACATCATGTTCAGCGACACCCCGAACCAGGGCAGGAAGAGCAGGGCGCCGAGGAAGGCGGTGGGAATGCCGAGGGTGACCCAGAAGGCCAGCCGCGCCTCCAGGAACAGGCCCAGCAGCACCAGCACCAGCGCCAGGCCCAGGAAGGCGTTCTTGAGCAGCAGGTCGAGGCGGTCGCGATAGACCTCGGAGCTGTCCCGGGAGATGGTGAGGCTCACCCCCTCCGGCAGGTCCGCCTGAAGCCGCTCGAGCTGGGCATGCACGGCGTCCGAGATGCCGATCGGCGTCTGGCCGCCGACCTGGTAGACGTCCAGGGTCAGGCTCGGCGCGCCGTTGTAGAGCACCTCGCGGTCGGTCTCGGCGAAGCCGCGTTCGACCCGGGCGATCTCGCCCAGGCGCAGCTGGCCGCCGTCGGGGGTGCCGAGGATCGGCAGCTCGGCGAACTCCCGGGCCTCGTCGCGGCGTCCCTGGTAGCGGATCAGCCACTCTCCCTCGCCGGTGGTCAGGCGGCCGCCGGCCAGGTCCAGGGCTTCGTCGCCGATGCGGTTGGCCAGCTGGCGGTGGTCGAGGCCGTGGCGCTGCATCGCCTCCTCGTCGAGCAGCACCTGGATCTCGCGCTCTCGGTTGCCGGAGAGCTCCACCCGGGCGATGCCTGGGGACGCCTGCAGTTCGGCGCGCACCTCCTCGGCCACGTCGTGGAGTAGTTGGTCGTCCACCCAGCCATGCAACTGCAGACTCATCACGCTGCGCGAGCGCCCCGCCAGGCCGAAGCGGGCCGGGTCGGCGGCAGATGGCAGACTGGTGATGGCGCCCACCGCCTGCTGGATCTCCTGGTAGACCCGCATCACCTCCACCCCCTCCACCAGGCTGGCGGAGACGCGGCCGGCGCCCTCATTGGCGGTGGCGGTGAGCTCGTCGATGCCGTCCACGTTGGCCAGTGCTGCCTCCAGGGGCAGCAGCAGGCTGCGCTCCACCTCCTCGGGGGTGGCACCGGGATAGCCGATGGCGACGGTGATGATCTCCAGCTCGAAGTCGGGGAAGACCTCCTTCTTGATGGTGGTGGAGGCCATCAGCCCGCCGATGATCAGCAGCAGCATCAGCAGGTTGGGGGCCACCCCGTGGTGGACCATCCAGGCGATGGGGCCGCGGCGCATCATGGGCGGGGCTCCGCCGGCGCGGCGCCGGCCGGTCGCTCGGCGCTGCTGGCGGCGGTGCGCAGCGCCATGCCCTCCCGGGGCTGGCCCAGCGGCGAGGTGATCACCCGCTCGCCTGTCTCGAGGCCTTCGGCCACCAGCACCTGATGGTCATCGCGATGCAGCACGCTCACCGGGCGGCGGCGCAGGCGCTCCTCCTCGTCCAGCACCCATACCTCGTCGCCGGGGCGCAGGGCCGCGGCGGGAAGCGCGATCAGGTCCTCGCGCTCGCCTGCCTGGAACTCCAGGCGCACCACGTCGCCGAGACGCAGCGCCGGCGCGCCGCGCTGCGCCTCGGCCAGCGCCAGGGGGTCCTCCACCGCGACCAGCAGCTGGACCTGCAGGCCGTTCTCCTCCAGGGCCGGCAGCACCGAGAGCAGCTCGCCCTCGCGCTCGCTGCCGGCGGGCCAGCCGCGGCTGGTCAGGGTCACGGCGCTGCCCGAGGCCTCCTCGGAGGCAGGCACCAGCCAGGCCAGCGCCTCGCCCGGCAAGGACGCCTGCACCCAGAAGCGCGACACGTCCACCAGGTGGAGGAGTTCGGTACCGCTGCCCACCTCGCTCCCCTCGCCGAGCAGGCGCGCCTGGACCATGCCGGCCCAGGGGGCGGTGAGGGTGGCGCGCGCGAGATCCAGCCGGGCCCGGTCGCGGGCGGCCCGGGCGCGCTCCACGTCGGCCTGGGCGCTTCTCAGCTGGGGCTCGCGCAGCACCAGGGCGCGCCGCTCCGCGGGCAGTTCGCGGCCGAAGCTCTGGTACTCGGCCCGGGCGCGCTGCTGTTCCCCCTGCTCCATGGCCAGTGCCGCCTCGGCCTGGGCCAGGGCGGCCTCGGCCTCGCGCAGGGCCAGGCCGAGGTCGGCGTCGTCCAGGTGGGCGAGGGGGGCACCGGCCTCTACCACGCGGCCCGGTACCACCCCGGGGGCGAAGGCCTCCAGGCGGCCGGCCACCCGGCTCGCCAGCCGCGACTCGCGCTCTGCCACGACCCGACCGAAGCCGTGCAGCGCCGGGGCGGCGGCACGCGGCATCACGCTGATGGCCTCCACCAGCGGCGGGACGGGCGCCGGGGCGGGGCGGCGCTCCACCCGTGGCGGCTGGCTCATCAGCCACCAGGCCATGGCGAGCCCGCCGGCCAGCACCAGCAGGGCGACCAGGGCGCCGAGGCCGAAGCGCCCGCGCTGGCGGTGAGGACGTGCCTGGGAGGGGTGGGGCGGGCGGTTCATGGGCGACTCGGGCAGGGAAGGGGAGCGAAGAGCATCGCGCGCGGCGATGCAGCCAATGGTCAGGAAATGTGCAAGCGATATGCAAGCCGGTGGCGGCGGGAGCGCCTCAGAGGGAGAGGAAGAACAGCAGCAGCGGCGGCGAAAGCAGCGAGAGGATAAAGCCCGAGACCACCGCCACCGGCACGCAGGTCACACCGCCGTGCTGCTGGATCACCGGCAGCGTGAAGTCCATGGAGGTGGCGCCGCCGTAGCCGATGGCCAGGGCCGCATGGCGGCGGATCACCAGGGGGATCAGTACGAAAGCGAGGAGTTCACGGGCCAGGTCGTTGAAGAAGGCCACGCCGCCCATGGCCGGGCCCAGGGCATCACCCACCAGGATGCCGGAGAGGGAGTACCAGCCGAAGCCGGCGGCCAGCGCCAGGCCTTCGCTGGCGTGCAGGTCCAGCAGCGGTGCGGCGAGCAGGCCGCCGGCCAGCGAGGTGGCCGCCAGCACCAGGGCGATGGCCAGGCCGTGGCGGTTGAGCAGGATCTGGCGCAGCGGCATGCCGGAGTTGCGCAGCTGGCAGCCGATCAGCACCAGCAGGGCGTAGAGCACCCATTCGGCGAGGGTCTCGGCGCCGTCGTGGAGCCCGGGGAGGGCGCGGCCCGCCAGCCCCAGCCCGACGCCGAGCACCACCACGGCCACCAGCGCCAGGGAGCCGGCCATGGCGGCGAGCTTGCTCAGCGGGGCGCCGGGCACCACCCGGGAGGGGTCGGTGGCGAGGCCGAGGCGCCCGGAGAGCCACCAGAGCCCCGCCAGGTTGCAGGCGCTGATCACGGCAAACAGCACCAGTGCCTCGCCCCCCATGCGCGAGAGCTGGCCGGCGAGGTCGTCGAGTCCGGCCAGACTCACCCCCATCAGCAGCAGGATCACGTAGACGGAGGCGTTGACTCCACGGTTGATCAGCGCCATCAGGCCGGCGCGGCGCACCGGTACCAGATAGCCCAGCACCAGCGGCAGCAGCACGATCACCAGACCTGTCAGCATCGAGAGTCCCTTCCCTGTGCTGTCGCCAAGGCGGCGACGGAAAACCCGCTACTCTAGCAGGCTCTTGCGGGGCTGGGCATCACTCGCCGAGGGAGAGGCGGGAGAGGGAGAGGCGGCTTCGGCGCTCGCCGTCGCGGTGGTACTCCACGGCCAGCATCAGGCCGGGGACCTCGGGGTGGAAGTGGAACACCAGGTGGCGTTCCGGCTTGTCGGGTTCGGTGACCTCGACCGCCAGGGCCTCGAACTCTCCGGCGGGCAGGCTCAGGCTCTCGGGACCCAGCACCTGGTACGCCATGCGCTCCTCCCGGCCGCGGTGGTTCTGGTAGCGGATGTCACAGCTATCCCGGCAGGTGCCGTCGATCACCCGGCGGGAGAGCTCGAAGAGGGCGGCCTGGCGGTCGGGAAGCACGGCCAGGTCGTCCGGGGCGAGGCGGTAGTCGCCGCCCAGCCCCAGCAGGGAGTAGCCGCTGATGTACTGGAGAGAACGCACCCCCTGGTCCTTGATCATGAAGCGGCTGCGCTCCTCCCCCCGCGCCACGGCGATGGCGGCGCTCATCTCGCTGTGCCAGGAGCCACCGTCCCGGGAGAGCCGGTGCTCGACGCTGGTGCTGGGCCAGCCGCTCACCTCCAGACGGTAGCGGGCGGCGAAGGGCTGGGGGACCACCCGTGCGGCGTTCTCGACGGCCGGCTCCGCCTTGCGGTAGCTGGGGGAGGGGGCGGCCGGCGCCTCCGCCGCCGCGGTGGCAAGGGGCAGGCAGAGGAGCAGGACGGGCAGCAGGCGTCTCAGGTGCATCACAGGGTCTCGCTGGGCGAAGGCAGTGCAGTGGACCCCCGCGGCGGGCTAGGGTTCCGGCATGCGGGGTTCTTGCATATTCAGGCCGCGGCTTTCATCGTGGCGCCTCGTCCGGCCTCACAGCCGGCGGCTGAGCGCCGCGAGCCCCGGGCTTAGCGTCACCGGGTAGTCGCTTTCGCCCGGGGCGAGCTCGAGGAGGGGGGCGGGCAGCGCCGTGAGGGCTTCCCGCACCCGCTCCCGGGCGCCCTCGGCCAGTGCCATCTCCTCGGCGACCACCCGGCCATCCACCACCAGCGGGCGCAGCAGCGGTTCGCCGTCGATGCCTGCTTCGTCGCGCAGGGCGATGATGTCGCCGGCGTAGCGGCCGTCGGCGCCCAGGCGGCGATAGAGCTGCTTGCCCCCGGGCAGGTTGATCTTGCCGGGGGAGTGCTTCACCCGCGGGGTGCCGGCGTACGCCACCAGCTTGTAGGAGAGGTCGATTACCGGGGCGTCGGCGGAGACCCCCATCTCGGTGCCCACCCCGAAGATATCGATGGGCGCGCCGGCGTCGATCAGCGCGGCGATCTGCCCCTCGTCCAGGCCACTGCTGGCCACGATCTTCACCTCGCCATGGCCCGCCGCGTCGAGCAGCGCCCGGGCGCCCCTGGCCAGCTCGCCGAGGTCGCCGGAGTCGAGGCGGATCGCCTTCACCGCAAGCGCGGGCTCCTCGCGCAGCAGCGCGATGACCCGGCGTACCCCCTCGAGGGTGTCGTGGGTGTCCACCAGCAGGGTGGTGCCGGGATAGTGGCGGGCGAAGGCGCGAAAGGCCTCGCGCTCGTCGTCGTGGGCCAGGATATAGCTGTGGGCCATGGTGCCGCGCAGCGCCATGCCGTGACGCAGCCCGCCCAGCACGTTGCTGGTCCCCTCGAGCCCCGCCGTGCGGTAGGCGCGCACGCCGCGCACCGCGGCGTCGATGCCGTGCATGCGGCGCAGGCCGAAGTCCACCACCGGCCGGCCCCGGGCCGCGATCACCAGGCGGACCGCCTTGGAGGCGAGCACCGTCTCCAGCTGCACCAGGTTCATGAGCAGGCTCTCGAGCAGCTGGGCCTCGGCGATGGGGGCCTCCACCTCCAGCAGGGGCTCGTTGCCGAACACCGGGGTCCCCTCGGGCAGCGCCCGGATGTCGCCGCGAAAGCGCCACCGGCCGAGCCAGTCGAGGAAGTCCGCGTCGAACAGCCCGGTGCCGGCCAGGCGGGCCAGCTGTGACTCACCGAAGCGCAGCCGGGTGGCCAGCTCGGCCGCATGTTGCTGGCCGCAGGCGAGCATGAAGCGGCGAGTCGCCGGCAGCCTGCGAAAGAAGAGGCTGAAGGTGGCGCGGGCCTCCATCCCTTCGGCCCAGTAGGCCTGCAGCATGGTGAGCTGGTAGAGGTCGGTGAGCAGGGCCAGGTCGTCGTCGGCGACCGCATAGGGCACCGGCGTCATGGCACCCGCTCCGCCACCACCTCCACCCCGGCATCGCGCAGCGCCCCCAGGGTCTCCTCGGCAGCCTCGGGGACCACCGCGGCGCACAGCGGACCGAGCAGCCGGGTGGTGAAGCCCTCGCGGCGGGCGTCCAGTGCGGTGGCCCGGACGCAGACGTCCAGCGCCAGGCCGCAGACGAACACGCGCTCGATGCCGCGGCTGCGCAGGTAGCCGGCGAGGCCGGTGCCGTCGAAGGCGGAGTAGGCGTCCGCGTCGAAGGCGGTGGCCTTGCTGACGCGGATGGTGGCGGCGTCCAGCGCCAGATCGGGGTGGAAGGCGGCACCGTCGGTGTCCTGCACGCAGTGCACCGGCCAGGGGCCGCCGCGATGGGCGAAGCTCACATGGTCGACGGGGTGCCAGTCACGGCTGGCCACCACCAGGGCGTCCGCGGCCCGAGCGGCGGCGATCTCGGCGTTGATGCCCGGCACCAAGGCGGCACCGCCGGCCACGGCCAGGGCGCCCCCCTCGCAGAAGTCGTTCTGCAGGTCCACGACGAGCAGCGCGTCGCCGGGGCCGTACTCCAAGCTCATGCTCATCATCTGCCTCTCCCCTGAAGGTGGCACCTCTCTTCTCAGGGTAGGGCCTTCACCGCCCTTCGTGTAGCGGCGTCAGTAGCCGGCCGCGGGGTCCACCGTCGCCTGGGGCGTGCCGGCCTCGAAGGCGCGCAGCGCCTCGGCCACCTGGTCCAGCGCCGCGCCCAGCGGCGTGGGGCCGGCCATGTGCGGGGTGATCCAGGCCCGTGGGTGGGTCCAGAGCGGGCTCGCCTCGGGCAGCGGCTCCTCGGGGAAGGCGTCGAGCAGGGCGCCGCGCAGCCGCCCCACGCTTGCGGGGTCGTCGCTCGGCCCCAGGGCGGCGAGCAGCGCGGCCTCGTCGATCAGGGTACCGCGTCCGGGGTTGATCAGGCTGGCCCTCTCGGGCAGCCGGGCGAGGGCGCGGGCGTCGATGATATGGCGCGTCGCGGGGGTGTCCGGCAGCAGCAGCACCAGGGTGTTGACCCGGCCGAGCAGCTCGTCGAGACCGGCATCGCCGTGGTGGCAGGTGATGCCTTCGAGACGCTTGGGCGAGCGGCTCCAGCCGTGCACCGGGAAGCCGTCGGCGGCCACCATGGCGGCCACCTTCGCGCCGATGGCGCCGAGCCCCAGCACCCCCACCGGCCAGTCGGCCTTGTCCACCACCGCGTGCTCGCGCCACGCCCGGGCGTGCTGCTGGCGGCGGTAGCGGTCGAAGTCGCGCTGGAAGTGGAGGATCCCGTAGCGCACGTAGTCGCCGATCAGCTCCGCCATGCCGGCGTCGCGCAGCTTGACGATCGGGACCCCCTCGGGAAGCCCGGGGTTGTTGAGCAGGGCGTCCACCCCGGCTCCCAGGTTGACGATGCCCCTGAGGGCCTCGGGCTCGCGCAGCAGTGCCTCCGGCGGCTTCCACACCGCCAGATAGTCGGCCTGGCGGCGCTGCGCCGGCGGCGCCGCGCTGGTGATCACCTCGGCCTCGGGCAGCCGTTCGGCCAGGGCGTCTCGCCACTGCTCGGCATCGTCGATATGCACCAGTACCTTCATGGTCTCTCCTTGCACAGGGGTTGCGTTCATCATGGAAGCCGGCGACGTTGTGAACAAGGGTGACACCTGAAGCGGAAATGCTTGACCGCCTACCGTGGGTTGGCAGTAACCTCCACCCAGAGGGGTCAACCCCACTGCCTCGTGCCACCGACCGGTTCGCGACCCGTCCAGGCATCCGTCGGTGACCGTGACCCTGGCCGGCCTTCTCCTCATCGAGAGGGCCGATTTTCTTGATGTTGCTTTGGCGAGTGGCCTAATGACCCAGGTAAACCTGCCCTTCACCCGCGAGGAGTACGCCAGCCGGCTATGGAAGGTGCGTGCCGAGATGGCCAGCCGCGGCATCGACGTGCTGATCATCAGCGACCCCTCCAACATGGCCTGGCTCACCGGCTATGACGGCTGGTCGTTCTATGTGCACCAGTGCGTGCTGCTGGGGCTGGAGGGCGAGCCGGTCTGGTACGGCCGGCGCATGGACGCCAACGGGGCGCTGCGCACCTGTTGGATCGATCCGGAAAACATCACCTACTACCCGGACTACTACGTCCAGAACCCCGACATGCACCCCATGGACTACCTGGCCCAGTCGATCATGCCCGATCGCGGCTGGCACCAGGGGGTGGTCGGCATGGAGATGGACAACTACTACTTTTCCGCCAAGGCCTACCAGAGCCTGCTGCGGGAGCTGCCCCACGCCCGCTTCATGGACGCCAACTCCCTGGTCAACTGGTGCCGTGCCATCAAGTCGCCGCAGGAGATCGAGTACATGCGCGTGGCGGCGAAGATCGTCGAGGGCATGCACTCGCGGATCCTCGAGGTGATCGAGCCCGGCCTGCCCAAGAGCAAGCTGGTCTCCGAGATCTACCGGGTGGGCATCGAGGGCTGGACGGACGCCAATGGCAAGGTCTTCGGCGGCGACTACCCGGCCATCGTGCCGATGCTGCCCACCGGCAAGGATGCCGCCGCCCCCCACCTCACCTGGGACGACACCCCGTTCCGCGAGGGGGAGGGCACCTTCTTCGAGATCGCCGGGGTCTACAAGCGCTACCATGCGCCGATGTCGCGCACGGTGTTCCTGGGCAAGCCGCCGGCGGAGTTCGTGCGCGCCGAGTCGGCGCTGCTCGAGGGCATCGAGAACGGCCTGGCCGTGGCCAGGCCCGGCAACCGCACCGCGGACATCGCCATGGCGCTGGGCGCGGCCATGGACAAGTATGGCTTCGACCGCGGCGGCGCCCGCTGCGGCTACCCCATCGGCATCAGCTACCCGCCGGACTGGGGCGAGCGCACCATGAGCCTGCGCCCCTCGGACGAGACCATCCTGCAGCCGGGCATGACCTTCCACTTCATGCCGGGCCTGTGGGAGGACGAGTGGGGCCTGGAGATCACCGAGAGCATCCTGATCACCGAGACCGGCTGCGAGACCCTGGCCGACTTCCCGCGCCAGCTGTTCGTGCGCTGAACGGGCTCAAGCTGAGTTAACTACATCGAATCGCGAGGGGCGCTGGGGGCAGATCATAGAGGGGGTCCTATGCCAGGGATGGCATCGGTAGCCCCCAGGGATGGGTTCACAGCGCCCCCTCGTAGATCTGCCGCCAGATCAGCCCCGAGTGGCACGAGGCCATGGCGCCCATGTCACATCAGAACAAGGAGTATCAACAATGACCAAGCGTCCCAGCCCGATCAGCGCCACCGTCGATTTCGACGCCGACGGCGTCCAGCACGGCTTCCTCAAGCTACCCATCTCGGTGGACGACTCCGCCTGGGGGGCAGTGATGATCCCGGTCACCGTGGTGAAGAACGGCGAGGGCCCCACGGCCCTGCTCACCGGCGGCAACCACGGCGACGAGTACGAGGGGATCACCTCGCTGCTCAAGCTGTCGGGCCAGCTCAAGGCCGAGGAGGTCACCGGCCGGGTGATCATCGTGCCCTGCATGAACACCCCGGCGGTGATGGCCGGCAAGCGCACCTCCGGGCTCGACGGCGGCAACCTCAACCGCAGCTTCCCCGGCGACCCCGACGGCACCGTGACCGAGAAGATCGCCGACTACTTCACCCGGGTGATGGTGCCGATGTGCGACGTGGTGCTCGACCTGCACTCCGGTGGGCGCACCCTGGACATCATCCCCTTCGGCGCCTCCCACGTGCTCGACGACCCCGAGCAGCAGCGCCAGGCGCTGGAGGGCGCCAAGGCGTTCGGCGCCCCCTACGCCATGATGATGTTCGAGCTCGACGCCGCGGCCCTCTTCGACACCGCGGTGGAGAGCCAGGGCAAGATCTTCGTGGCCACCGAGCTCGGCGGCGGCGGCACCTCCACCCCGGAGAGCATGGCGATCACCGAGCGCGGCGTGCGCAACTTCCTGATCCACTACGGCCTGCTGGAAGGCGAGGTGGAGATGCCCGCCGAGCCCCAGGTCTACCTCGACATGCCCGATGCCAGCTGCTACGTGCAGAGCGAACATTCCGGCGTGCTGGAGCTCTGCTTCGCCCTGGGCGAGCGGGTCGAGAAGGGCGAGGTGGTGGCCCGGGTCTATGACATGACCCGCAGCGGCACCGCCCCGGTGGAGTACCGCGCCGGGCGCAGCGGGGTGCTGGCGGCACGCCGTCATCCGGCGCTGGTCAACATGGGTGACACCATCGCGGTGATCGCCGATGTCGTCGACTCGCTGGGTTGAGGGTGCCGGAATCACGATGAAACTGGACCGCTACGACCTGAAGATCCTCGAGATCCTCTCCCGGGATGGCCGCATCACCAAGTCCAAGCTGGCCGAGGCGATCAACCTCTCGGTCACCCCCTGCTGGGAGCGGGTGCGCCGGCTGGAGAAGGCCGGCATCATCGAAGGCTACAGCGCCCGCATCAATGGTACCGCGCTGGTCAAGCGCACCCCGGTGTGGGTGCAGATCGAGCTCAAGGCCCACAACGCCGAGAGCTTCGCCCGCTTCGAGGCGCTGGTGCAGGCCACCCCCGAGGTCACCGAGTGCGTGGGGGTGGGGGGCGGCGTCGACTATCTGATCAAGGTCGAGGCCGATTCCATCGACGCCTACCAGCGCCTGATCGATGCCTGGCTGACCGGCGAGGCCGGCATCGAGCGCTACTTCACCTACATCGTCACCAAGACGGTCAAGCGGCCCGAACCGGGCTTCTCCCGCGACGACTTCTCCCCCTGACCCCCGTCTCCCCCGCTGGCTGACCCGCCCTGCGCGAGTCCAGCGTTGATTCTCCGGCGAAGCCTGTGGCATATGCTTGTGTAAGTGTGTGAGCATAGGCTTAGCCACGCCGGGCGGTCCTTCCGGCACGCTTTCCAGGTGCCGGTCATGGCTGACTCCGCCCCGGATAGAGACGAGATCGCCTGACGCAGAGAGACTGCCATGTCCTACTTCACGATTGCCGGTGTGCAGATGCATGCCCTGCATCACGGCGACAACACCGAAGCCATGCGCCACCGGGTCGACGTGCTGATGAGCCGCTTCCCCCAGGTCCAGATGGTCCTGTTCAGCGAGCTGATGCCCATGGGGGCCTCGCCCCACCACGCCCAGCCGATGCCCAGCCATGCCGAGCAGTTCTTCTGCCAGCTCGCCGAGCAGCACCGCATCTGGCTGATCCCGGGCTCCATGTTCGAGAAGACCGAGCACGGGATCTTCAACACCCTCTCGGTGATCAACCCCCACGGCCAGGTCGTGGCCCGCTACCGCAAGATGTTCCCCTTCCTGCCCTACGAGGCGGGGGTGGAGAGCGGCAGCGAGTTTGTGGTGTTCGACGTGCCCCACGTGGCGCGCTTCGGGGTCTCGATCTGCTACGACATGTGGTTCCCCGAGACCACCCGGACCCTGGCCGCCATGGGGGCCGAGGTGATCCTCCACCCGACCATGACCGATACCATCGACCGCGACATCGAGCTCTCCATCGCGCGCACCAACGCAGCGGTCAACCAGTGCTACTTCTTCGACATCAACGGCGCCGGCGCCATCGGCAACGGGCGTTCCATCGTGGTGGGCCCCTCCGGCGACGTCATCCACCAGGCCGGCACCGGCGAGGAGGTGATGCCCATCGAGGTGGACCTCAACCGGGTACGCCGCGAGCGCGAGACCGGCCTGCGCGGCCTCGGCCAGCCCCTCAAGAGCTTCCGCGACCGCAGCGTCGACTTCTCGCTCTATCGCAGCGAGACCGGCTCCTCGCCCTTCCTCGATACCCTGGGCCCGCTGCAGAAGCCGCTGCGCGCCGACGTCGAGGAGTACTGATCCGCAGCCCCCTGACCCGCAAGGAGACCATCATGCTGGAGTCCCTGAAGCGCACCCTGTGCCGACTGCTCGGCCGCCGGGACTCCCCCTCGCCCGCCGCGAGAGCGGCTGACGCCCCCTCATCCGCCATCGTTGGAGCGACAACAATGAACAAGATCACCAGCATTGCCGATGTCCGCCGCCACTTTCGCAACAACAAGGAGCCGATCTACTTCATCTCGGCCACCAACTTCAATCTGCTCGGCATCGGCGACTGGGTGGGCAACTTCCGCCATATCAACTACATCGACTGCTTCGACGGCCAGCAGCGCAACGTCTTCGTGCCGAAGGAGAAGTTTCCCCGCGACTTCGAGAGCATCGAGGACATCAACAACTACCTGCTGGAGCACAAGGAGGTCATCGACTTCATCCAGTCGAGGGCCGACGGCGAGCATGCCGGCACCGCCGCCTTTTTGATGTTCGACGAGCACACCGAGGAGGTGTGCCAGCAGCTGGGGCTCAAGGTGGCCTTCCCGCCGGCGGCGCTGCGCTCGCGGATGGACAACAAGATCGAGACGGTGCGCATCGGCAACAAGGCCGGCGTGCCCAGCGTGCCCAATGTGTTGGCCCGGGTGGGCAGCTACCAGGAGCTCTGCGAGGTGAGCCGGGAACTCGGCTCCGACCTGGTGGTGCAGACCGCCTTCGGCGATTCCGGCCACACCACCTTCTTCATCGCCAGCGAGGACGACTACTACAAGCACGCCGAGGAGATCGAGGCCGAGGCCGAGGTCAAGATCATGAAGCGGATCAACTGCCGCGGCTCGGCCATCGAGGCCTGTGCCACCCGCTGCGGCACCGTGGTGGGGCCGCTGATGACCGAGCTGGTCGGCTTCAAGACCCTGACCCCCTACAAGGGGGGCTGGTGCGGCAACGAGATGTTCGCCGGCGCCTTCACCCAGGAGATTCGCGACAAGGCTCGTGAGTACACCTTCAAGTTCGGCGAGGCGCTGCGCGAGGAGGGCTACCGCGGCTACTTCGAGCTCGACTTCCTGATCGACATGGACAGCGGCGAGGTCTACCTGGGCGAGCTCAACCCGCGGGTCACCGGGGCGAGTTCGCTGACCAACGTGGCGGCCTTCGCCCACTCCGACATCCCGCTGTTCCTCTTCCACCTGCTGGAGTTCTCCGACGTCGAGTTCGACCTCGACATCAACGAGATCAACGAGCGCTGGGCGCACCCGGACAGCGTCGACAGCTGGAGCCAGCTGGTGATAAAGCACACCGACGAGAGCGTCGACCTGCTGACCGGCGCGCCGCGCACCGGGGTGTGGAAGATGGCCGAGGACGGCAGCATCGCCTACGACCACTACAGCTATCACCCCCATGCCGCCGAGAACGAGCAGGAGGGCTTCTTCCTGCGCATCAGCGGTGCCGGCGACTTCCGCTATGAGGGAGCAGACCTCGGCATCCTGATCACCCGCGGCCGGCTGATGGATGACAACTTCCAGCTCAACGAGCGGGCGAAGGCCTGGATCGACGGCATCCGCGGCCAGTACGCCGGCCAGTCGCTGCAGGATCCCGTGGTGGAGCAGGTCGCCGTCAGCCACGCCGTGGGCGGCGGCAACTTCAAGATCCTGTGAAGGGGGAGGGGGCCGGCCCGCGAGGGTCGGCGTCCGCAACGATGGACGACAAGACGCTGGTCTTTCGCACCCTGCACGAGGCGGCGCCGGGCCCCAAGTGGCGCTCGCTCTTCGATGCGCACTGGTCCGCCTACGGGGCCTGGTACCTGGCGGAGGGCGAGCGCGAGCGACCGGGGTACCTGGCCTGCCTCAACGCCCTGCGCCGCCATATGCCGGAGCTGCTGGATACCTACCGGACGCTGTGCGACCTGGCCGGCGGCGGCGACCTGGCCTCGCGCTTCCTGAGCCTCTACCAGCCGCCGCCCTACATCACCGGCTGCTCCCAGGCGGTGCTGGCCCGCCCCGGCGCCACCCTGCTGGCCCGCAACTACGACTACCCGCCGGAGCTCTGCGAGGGGTCGATCCTCTATACCCGCTGGAACGGTCGCGGCGTGATCGCCATGAGCGACTGCCTGTGGGGCGTGCTCGACGGCATGAACGACCGTGGGCTCGCCGTGTCGCTGGCCTTCGGCGGGCGCAAGGCGGTGGGCGAGGGGTTCGGGGCGCCGGTGATCCTGCGCTACCTGCTGGAGTTCTGCGACAGCGTGCCCGAGGCCGCCGAGGTGCTGGCGCGGGTGCCCACCCATATGGCCTACAACATCACCGTGGCCGACGCTGCCGGGCGCTACGTCACGGCGATGATCGGCCCCGACCGCCGGGCCAGCATCCGCCGGGTGCCGGTGGCCACCAACCACCAGAAGCGCATCGAGTGGTACGCCCACGCGCTGGCCTCGGAGACGCTGATCCGCGAGGGGCAGCTCTCCATCCTGGTGGATGACGAGGCCACCAGCGAGGCGCGCCTGGAGGCGGCCTTCTCGGCACCACCGCTGTTCCGCCACGACTATCGCCGCGGGCTGGGCACCATCTATTCGGCCTTCTACCGCCCCGGGGAGGGGCGGGTGCGCTACCGCTGGCCCGGCCTCGACCTGGACCTCGGCTTCGATCATTTCCCCGAGGAGGCGATCACCGTGCGCTACGGCGTGCGGGAGAGGTTCGGCAGCTGATCGATATCGACAACGACAATCACCAGAGAAGGGTGTCGCCATGCAAGAGAGCAGCCAAACAGAAACGCCCTATACCGCGCTGGGCTTCTACCACAAGATCTCTCAGCTACGGGCCGATACCTGGAACGCGCTCAAGCGCGACCTCGGCCAGCTCAATCGGCTGGCCGACGAGGCGCAGGCCCGCAACCTGGTCAAGGCGATCGACGTCAAGCTGACCCGCCTCGAGATCATCGAGGACTACCATGCCTTCCCCTCCAAGGAGGACTTCCGCCACCTCTGGTCGCTGTTCGATCGCGAGGAGTACCTGCTGTTGGAGAAGGTGGTCAAGCGCCTGGTGCGGGCGCTGATCAGCGAGTCCTACCGGCGCCGCCACGTGGACCTCAGCGAGACCGACGCCGATGCCGAGGACATGGAGACCCTGGATGCCCTGGCCCAGCTGCGCCGCGGGCATCCGGCCTCCAACAGCGCGGCCCAGCCCTACTTCGAGCTGCTGATCGTCGACAACCTGTCGGCCCAGGAGGAGGAGGTGGTGCGCGAGGCGTTCCGCAACATGCGCCGCCCCGAGGATCGCTTCGTCTACGATGTGGTGACGGTGAGAAGCTTCGAGGACGCCTTGATCGCGGTGCTGGTCAATCCCAACATCCAGGCCTGCCTGATCCGCTACGAGTTTCCCTACAAGTCGAAGTACAACCTCAGTGCGCTGCGCAACTACCTGGAGGGGCTCTCCGAGCAGGCCCTGGAGCACCAGTCCGAGGCGGAGCGCAGCATCCTGCTCAGCGGCATGATCCATGAGCTGCGCCCGGAGATCGACCAGTTCCTGGTCACCAGCGGCGACGTGGAGGCCACGGCGAGCCGCGACATCCGACACTTCAACCGCATCTTCTATCGCGAGACCGACTACATCGAGCAGCACCACACCATCCTGCGTGCCATCGACAACCGCTACCGCACCCCCTTCTTCGATGCCCTGCGCGAGTACAGCAGGAAGCCCACCGGGGTCTTCCACGCCATGCCCATCTCGCGGGGCAAGTCGGTGACCCGCTCGCACTGGGCGGGGCACATGATCGACTTCTACGGCATCAACATCTTCCTCGCCGAGACCTCGGCCACCTCCGGCGGGCTCGACTCCCTGCTGCAGCCCTACGGCCCCATCAAGAAGGCCCAGGAGTACGCCGCCCGCGCCTTTGGCGCCCGGCAGAGCTTCTTCGTCACCAACGGCACCTCCACCGCCAACAAGATCGTGGTGCAGGCGCTGGTCAAGCCGCGGGACATCGTGCTGATCGACCGCGACTGCCACAAGTCGCACCACTACGGCATGGTGCTGGCCGGGGCCCACGTCAGCTATCTGGACTCCTATCCGCTCAACGACTACTCCATGTACGGCGCCGTGCCGCTCAAGGAGATCAAGAAGACCCTGCTGGCCTACAAGCGCGCCGGCGAGCTCCACCGGGTCAAGATGCTGCTGCTGACCAACTGCACCTTCGACGGCGTGGTCTACAACGTGCGCCGGGTGATGGAGGAGTGCTTGGCGATCAAGCCAGACCTGGTGTTCCTCTGGGATGAGGCGTGGTTCGCCTTCGCCGGCTTCAACCCCACCTACCGCCCGCGCACCGCCATGCATGCCGCCCGCACCCTGCGCGACCGCTACCGCAGCGAGGCCTACCGCGAGGAGTACGCGGCCTGGAAGGCCGAGTTCGAGGCGCTCGACCCGGACGACGATGCCACCTGGCTGGAGCAGCTGCTGCTGCCCGACCCCGACCTCGTGCGCATCCGCACCTATGCCACCCACTCCACCCACAAGACCCTGACCTCGCTGCGCCAGGGCTCGATGATCCATGTCTGGGACCAGGACTATCGCCAGAAGGTCGAGGCGCCGTTCCACGAGGCCTACATAACCCATACCTCGACCTCGCCCAACTACCAGATCATCGCCTCTCTGGACGTGGGCCGGATGCAGGCCGAGATGGAGGGCTTCGAGCTGGTGCATGCCCAGGTGGAGGCGGCGCTGTCGCTGCGCGAGCAGCTCTACCACCACCCGCTGCTGCAGAAGTACTTCCGGGTGCTCAAGAACGGCGACCTGGTGCCGGCGGAATACCGCGAATCCGGGGTGGAGTCCTTCTACGACCCGGTGACCGGCTGGAACAAGATGGAGGAGGCCTGGGCCCGCGACGAGTTCGTGGTCGACCCCAGCCGGGTGACCATCGCCATCGGCGCCACCGGCGTCGACGGCGATGCCTTCAAGAACGAGTACCTGATGAACAAGTACGGCATCCAGATCAACAAGACCTCCCGCAACACCGTGCTGTTCATGACCAATATCGGCACCACCCGGGGCTCCATCGCCTACCTGCTCGACGTGCTGATCAAGCTGGCCAAGGAGTTCGAGGCCCGCTGGGAGGAGAGCAGCCGCCCGGAGCGTCGGATCATCGAGAACCGGGTGCGCTCGCTGACCGAGGAGCTGCCGCCGCTGCCCGACTTCAGCCGCTTCCATGACGCCTTCCGCCAGTGCAGCGAGACGCCCCAGGGCGATATCCGCCGCGCCTACTTCCTGGCCTATGACGAGGAGAACACCGAATACCTGCGCTTCGACAACGGTGAGCTGCAGGCCGAGATGCGTGCGGGCCGCGACGCGGTCTCGGCGAGCTTCGTGATCCCCTATCCGCCGGGCTTCCCGGTGCTGGTGCCGGGCCAGGTGGTCAGCGAGGAGATCCTCCACTTCCTGCAGGCCCTGGACGTCACCGAGATCCACGGCTATCGGCCGGAACTTGGCCTGCTGGTGTTCACCGAGGCGGCGCTGGCCAACCCCGAGGCGGGTTGACCGGTCGCGCAGAAAATCCTCCTGTCGGGCGGCGGCGGACAAAAAAAAAGCGCATCTTCCCCGCCGCCCAACGAAAAGTCCCCGCCGCTCATCTCCCTTACCATGAACCCATCGAGCCGCCCTGGAGGGATTACGCCAGGCGGCTCGTCCGTTTCTTCACGCCGGCCGCTGGGCAACATCAACCCACAAGGCCAATCCGGTCGGCGCGTCAGGGAGGTGCCGCATGAACATGAAGCTGTCCAGGACTTTGTCCACCATGCTCGACGATCCGCGTCTGTTTCGTCAGCACGCCTACGTCAACGGTCAGTGGACCCACGGCGAGGGCGGCCGCGAGGAGGCCGTCTTCGACCCGGCCACCGGCGAGGCCCTGGGGTACATTCCCTGGCTCGAGGCGCATCAGATCCGCGCCGCGGTGGACGCCGCCGAGGCCGCCTTCGTGCACTGGCGGGCGCTGCGCGCCGACGAGCGCTGCGAGCGCCTGCTGGCCTGGTACGACCTGCTCCTGGCCAACCGCGAGGACCTGGCCACCATCATGACCATGGAGCAGGGCAAGCCGCTGCCGGACGCCCGCGGCGAGGTGGAGTATGGCGCCAGCTTCGTGCGCTGGTTCGCCGAGGAGGGCAAGCGCACCTTCGGCGAGACTATTCCCAGCCATATTCCCAACGCCGCCCTGGGCACGATCAAGGAGCCGGTGGGCATCGCCGCCTTGATCACCCCCTGGAACTTCCCGCTGGCGATGATCACCCGCAAGGCCGCCGCGGCGCTGGCCGCCGGCTGCCCGGTGATCGTCAAACCGGCCGGCGAGACCCCCTTCTCGGCGCTGGCCCTGGCTGAGCTGGCCGAACGTGCCGGCATCCCGGCGGGCATCTTCAACGTGGTGCTGGGCGAGCCTGCCGAGGTCTCGCAGATCCTCTGCGCCGAGCCACGGGTGCGGGCGCTCTCCTTTACCGGCTCCACCCGGGTCGGCCGCTTGCTGCTCGAGCAGAGCGCCGGCACCGTCAAGCGGGTCTCCCTGGAGCTGGGCGGTGATGCCCCCTTCGTCGTCGGCCCGGACATGGACCCGAAGGAGGCCGCCTTCGCCGCCGTGGCCGCCAAGTTCCAGACCTCGGGGCAGGACTGCCTGGCCGCGGACCGCATCCTGGTCCACGAGTCGATCCATGACGAGTTCGTCGCCCACTTCGCCGAGCGCATGGCCGCCCTCACTCTGGGCAACGGCCTGGAGAGCGAGGTCGACCTGGGGCCGCTGATCCACCGCCAGGCAGTGGAGAAGGCCGCCGGCATCGTCGACGACGCCCTTTCCAAGGGGGCCACCCTGGTGGCCGGCGACCAGAGCGCCGCCCCCGGCGAGAACTTCTTCATGCCGGTGCTGCTGACCGGGCTGACCCGCGACATGCGCCTGTGGCAGGAGGAGAGCTTCGCTCCCATTGCCGGCGTAATGGCCTATGCCGATGATGACGAGGCCATTGCCCTGGCCAACGACACCCAGTACGGTCTCGCCGCCTACGTCTACACCCACGATATCCGCCGCATCTGGAAGTTCCTGCGGGCGCTGGAGTTCGGCATGGTGTCGGTCAACTCGGTGAAGATGACCGGCCCGCCCGTGCCCTTCGGCGGCGTCAAGCAGTCCGGCCTCGGCCGCGAGGGCGGCACCACCGGCATCGACGAGTATCTCGAGACCAAGTATTACTGCCTCGGCGCCCTGGGCTCTGTCTCGGGCAGCTAGGACTGAACCCTTGCCGGGATGCGATATCGAGCGATATCTACCCGAGGACGCTGAGTCGAGTGCAGCGGCGCGCGGCGATCGACAGGGATGTCGATCGAGAACCGGCAAGAGGGACCTTGTTCCGGTTCGACGCGCAGGCCGCAAGCGAAGCCTCAGGGTTTCGTCCTCGGGCATCGCGAGATGTTGCAATACCGGCAAACGAATTAGATGACCATCCTCCCCGGCGGGACGCCGGGGAGCCTGATATGACTAGAGGAAAGCCATGAGCCAGCAGCACCAGGACCTGATCGATCGCGACCGCAAGGTGACCTTCCACGCCTCCACCCACCTGCGCGATTTCGCCCAGGGCGATGCGCCGGGCCGCGTGATCACCGGCGGCAAGGGCATCCATATCCGCGACAAGGATGGCCGCGAGTTCATCGATGCCTTCGCCGGCCTCTACTGCGTCAACATCGGCTATGGCCGCACCGAGGTGGCCGAGGCGATCTATCAGCAGGCCCTGGAGCTCTCCTACTACCACACCTACGTAGGCCACTCCAACGAGCCGCAGATCGCTCTTTCCGAGAAGATCATCGCGCTCGCCGGCCCCGGCATGTCCAAGGTCTATTACGGCCTCGGCGGCTCTGATGCCAACGAGACCCAGCTCAAGATCGTGCGCTACTACAACAACGTGCTGGGTCGCCCGCTGAAAAAAAAGGTGATCTCGCGCATGCGCGGCTACCACGGCTCGGGCCTGGCCACCGGCTCGCTGACTGGCCTCAAGGCGTTCCACGACCAGTTCGACCTGCCCTTAGAGGGCATCCTGCACACCGAGGCGCCCTACTACTACCACCGTGCCGCCGAGCAGCAGGGCATGACCGAGCGCGAGTTCTCCACCTACTGCGCGCAGAAGCTCGAGGCGATGATCCTGGCCGAAGGGCCCGAGACCGTGGCCGCCTTCATCGGCGAGCCGGTGCTCGGCACCGGCGGCATCGTGCCGCCTCCCGAGGGCTATTGGGAGGCGATCCAGGCGGTGCTGGTCAAGTACGACGTGCTGCTGATCGCCGACGAGGTGGTATGCGGCTTCGGGCGTATCGGCGCCGACTTCGGCAGCCACTTCTACGGCATCAAGCCCGACCTGATCACCGTCGCCAAGGGCCTGACCAGCGCCTACCAGCCGCTCTCCGGCGTCATCGTCGGCGACCGCGTCTGGGCGGTGCTGGAGCAGGGCACCGGCCAGTACGGCCCCATCGGCCACGGCTGGACCTACTCGGGCCACGCCCTGGGCTGTGCCGCCGCACTGGCCAACCTGGCGATCATCGAGCGCGAGGATCTGACCGGGAACGCCCGTGATACCGGCGCCTACCTGCAGCAGGCCATGGCCACCGCCTTCGGCGACCACCCGATCGTCGGCAACGTGCGCGGCGTGGGCATGCTGGCGGCGCTGGAGTTCTCCGTGGACCCCGAGCAGCGCAAGCACTTCGACCCGGCCCTCAAGGTGGGCCCGCGCATCGCCGCCGCGGCCCTGGAGGAGAACCTGATCGCCCGCGCCATGCCCCAGGGCGATATCCTGGGCTTCGCGCCGCCGCTGGTCACCACCCGCGACGAGGTGGACGAGATCGTCGCCCGCGCCCGCCGCGCCGTGGACCGCGTCACCGACGAGCTGGTGCGCGAGGGTGCCGTCCAAGCCGTGCGTGCCTGATCAGCAAACGACAGTCATCGCAAACAACAGTCATCGCAAACTACAGTCATCGCAAACTACAGCCATCAATGAGAGCGCCGCGGGGGGGCCCCGCGGCGCTTTCGTTTTCATGCAGCACGGCCCGGGCTGCTACGCTGATATCAGTGTCAACTTAATCCATTCTGAACCAAGCACCGTGCCGGTACTCACATTCACTGTATGGGTCGCGCAGGAAGGATCACCATGAGCCGAGTTCATGCCGCCCTGGTCGGGCGACGCCTCCTCTTCTTCAGCTTCCTGTGCCTGGCGTTGGGCATTGCGCTGGCCGTCTTCCAGTCGGTGGTCCAGGCCCAGCAGAGCGAGCGCACGGCGCTGGTGATGACCGTCGAAGGGGCCATCGGCCCCGCCACCAGCGATTACTTCCAGCGTGGCCTGCGCCGGGCCGCCGAGGGCAATGCCGAGATCGTGGTGGTGCAGATGGACACCCCCGGCGGCCTCGACGCCTCCATGCGCGACATGATCCGCGCCATGCTCACCTCGCCGGTGCCGGTGGCCATCTATGTATCGCCGAGCGGCGCCCGGGCGGCCAGCGCCGGTACCTACCTGCTCTACGGCAGCCACGTGGCGGCCATGGCGCCCTCCACCCACCTGGGCTCGGCCACGCCGGTGCAGATGGGCGGCGGATTCCCGGGGATCGGCGGCGACGATGACGATGACGACGAGCGCAGCGGCACCCGGGGTGGGGCGCGTGCCGAGGAGCCCGAGCAGGAGACCGAGGCGAACGGCGAGGCAGAGGCCGCGTCGGGCGACAGCGACGTGGCCGGCGACGAGACCGCCGAGGGGGATGCCGTGCCCGATGCGGCGGCCACCGACGAGGAGGCCGAGGAGCGCAGCCGCGCCGCCGATGGCCCGCGCCGCGGCGAGACCGCCATGGAGCGCAAGGTGCTCGAGGACGCCGTCTACTACATCCGCGGCCTGGCCGAGCGCCACGGCCGCAACACCGACTGGGCCGAGGAGGCGGTACGCGAGGCGGTCAACCTCACCTCCCGGGAGGCGCTGGAGAAGAATGTCATCGACGTGGTGGCCAGCGACATCGAGGACCTGCTCGCGCAGATCGACGGTCGCACGGTGGTGATGGAGCGTGGCGAACTGACCCTTGCGACCGCGGAGCTCGTCATCGAGCGCTTCGATCCCGACTGGCGCACCCAGCTGCTCTCGGTGATCACCAACCCCAACGTCGCCTACTTCCTGATGATCATCGGCTTCTACGGGCTGATCTTCGAGCTCTCCAATCCGGGCAGCCTGGTGCCGGGCACCATCGGCATCATCTGCCTGCTGCTGGCGCTCTTTGCCTTCCAGGTGCTGCCGGTCAACTACGCCGGCCTGGCGCTGATCCTGGTCGGCCTGGCGCTGATGGTGGGCGAGGCGCTGATGCCCAGCTTCGGCATATTGGGAATGGGCGGCATCGTCGCCTTCGTGATCGGATCGGTGATTCTGATGGACGCAGACAACCTGAGTATCTCGCTGCCGATGATCGGTGGCATCGCCCTGCTGGCCGCGGTCCTGATGCTGTGGGTGATGACCCGCTTCGTCAGCCTGCGCCGGCGCCCGGCCAAGGGCGGGCAGGAGGAGCTTGTCGGCAGCGAGGCCCGGGTCCTCGAGGACTTCGAGGGCAGCGGCCACGTGCGCCTGATGGGCGAGCGCTGGAACGCCCGCAGCGACCAGCCGCTGGTCAAGGGCCAGAGGGTGCGGGTGGCGGGCATCGATGGCCTGACCGTCGAGGTCGAACCCCTGGATGAGCATCACTGAGGCGTCGCGTTCGACGCGTCACGCTTGCACGCTGAACGTTCCACGCAAACCATGGAGAAAGAGCATGTTGATTCCCTATCTCGTACCGGTCGTGCTGCTGTTCATGCTGATCGCGGCCTCGATTCGCATCCTTCCGGAGTACAAGCGCGGTGTGATCTTCTTCCTCGGTCGCTTCCAGGGGGTCAAGGGCCCTGGCCTGATCATCGTGATTCCCGGCATCCAGAAGATGGAGGTGGTCGACCTGAGGGTGATCACCATGGACGTGCCGGAGCAGGACGTGATCTCTCAGGACAACGTCACCGTGAAGGTCAACGCGGTGATCTACTTCCGGGTGGTCGACCCGGAGAAGGCGATCATCCAGGTGGAGAACTTCACCATGGCCACCAGCCAGCTGGCCCAGACCACTCTGCGTTCGGTGCTCGGCAAGCATGATCTCGACGAGATGCTCTCCGAGCGCGACAAGCTCAATGCCGACATCCAGGAAATCATCGATGCCCAGACCGAGGGATGGGGAATCAAGGTGGTCAACGTCGAGATCAAGCATGTCGATCTCAACGAGACCATGATCCGTGCCATTGCCCGCCAGGCCGAGGCCGAACGCGAGCGTCGCGCCAAGGTGATCCATGCCGAAGGCGAGCTGCAGGCCTCGCGCAAGCTGGTCGAGGCGGCCAACGTCATGGCCGAGAACTCGGCGGCGTTGCAACTGCGCTATCTGCAGACCATGAGCGACATGAGCAACAAGAACGCCTCGACCATCGTCTTCCCGCTGCCCATGGACATCATGAAGGCCTTCAAGCATATGAAGGCTTCGCCGGCGGCCCAGGCGCGCAGCGCCGGACAGTCGTCCAACGGCAGTCACGACCCCTCCTGATCCCGCCATTACGACCACCCGGTCGTGGCGGCCCTGCCCCGGGTGCAGGGCCGCGGCGTTACTGCTAGAATTCGCGGCTCGATTTCCTGGCGACCCTGACCCCGGCTCATGCCGTGGCTCGGAGCCGTGACGGAGACCCGGGCGCCCCGCAAGCGCTCCTCCAAGACCAGAGACCGCACCCCGTGATGACTCCCCCGGCAGGGCTGGCGACTCCGCCCTAGCGTACACCCCCCCTTCCCCGGCGGCGTCTCGTCATCGAGACGTCACCGCATGGCGCCACGCTGTGGCTGCCAGGGCGCACCTGCGTCCACCCCTGACGACAACTCTCCCTAGCGATAACGCCCAACGCCGCGATACGCGCTGCATTCCGAAGGATGCGGCCCATGGCCCTGCGCTGTCCGTGGCGCCAGCGCTGCCCGGCATGACCCCCACCCCTGACTGGAACAGAGCATGTTCGAATCGATAAGACAGACCTGGTTCTCCAACGTGAAGGGAGACACCCTCGCCGGTATCGTGGTGGCCCTCGCCCTGATACCCGAGGCGATCGCCTTCTCCATCATTGCCGGCGTGGACCCCAAGGTGGGCCTCTACGCCTCATTCTGCATCGCGGTGATCATCGCCTTCACCGGCGGCCGGCCGGGCATGATCTCGGCGGCCACCGGCGCCATGGCGCTCTTGATGGTCACCCTGGTGCGCGACCACGGCCTCGAGTACCTGCTCGCTGCCACCCTGCTCACCGGGGTGCTGCAGATCGTCGCCGGCTATCTCAGGCTTGCCGAGCTGATGCGCTTCGTCTCGCGCTCGGTGGTGACGGGCTTCGTCAACGCCCTGGCGATCCTGATCTTCATGGCCCAGCTGCCGGAGCTGACGGGGGTGACCTGGCACGTCTATGCCATGACCGCGGCGGGGCTCGGCATCATCTACGGCTTCCCCTACCTGCCGAGGATCGGCAGGTCGATCCCCTCGCCGCTGGTCTGCATCGTGGTGCTCACCGCGGTCTATCTGTTCTCCGGCATGGAGATCCGCACCGTGGGCGACATGGGCGAGCTGCCCGACTCCCTGCCGGTCTTCCTGTGGCCGGACGTGCCGCTCAACCTCGAGACCCTGTGGATCATCCTGCCCTATGCGCTGATGCTCACCGTGGTGGGCCTGCTGGAGTCGATGATGACCGCCACCATCGTCGACGACCTCACCGATACGCCGAGCGACAAGAACCGCGAGTGCAAGGGCCAGGGTATCGCCAATATCGGCGCCGGCCTGATGGGCGGCATGGCGGGCTGCGCCATGATCGGCCAGTCGGTGATCAACGTGAAGTCCGGCGGCCGCGGGCGCCTCTCCACCCTGGTGGCCGGGGTGCTGCTGCTCATCCTGGTGGTCTTCCTCTCCGACTGGGTCTCGCTGATTCCCATGGCGGCGCTGGTCGCCGTGATGATCATGGTCTCCATCGGCACCTTCAGCTGGGCCTCGGCCTCGATCCGCGATCTCAGGCAGCACCCCATGAGCACCAACGTCGTCATGCTGGCCACCGTGGCGGTCACCGTGGCCACCCACAACCTGGCCATCGGCGTCTTCGTCGGCGTGCTGATCGCCGCCATGAACTTCGCCAACAAGGTGGGCAACATCCTCTACATCGGCTCCGAGGAGGCCGACGAGGGCAGCCGTCGCCGCTACCGGGTGGTGGGCCAGGTGTTCTTCGCCTCCTCCGAGCGTTTCGGCAACGCCTTCGACTTCAAGGAGAGCGTGGAGAAGGTCACCATCGACCTCTCCCGGGCTCACTTCTGGGACATCACCGCCGTGCAGGCCCTGGACCGGGTGGTGATCAAGTTCCGCCGCGAGGGCACCGAGGTGGCGCTGGTGGGCCTCAACGAGGCGACGGCCACCATCGTGGATCGCTATGCTGTGCACAATGATCCTGCCGCCGTCGACAAGCTGATGGGCGGCCACTGAGGAGCACGATGACCATGACAGATCAGGTGATGGCCGCCATCGACGGCTCGAAGTACTCGCAAGGGGTCTGCGACGCGGCGGCCTGGGCCAGCCTCGCCCTGGGCGCACCGTTGACCTTCCTGCACGTGGTGGACAACCACCCTCAGATCGCCGAGGCGGATCTCTCCGGCCATATCGGCCTGGGCGCCCGGGAGCATCTGCTCGAGGAGCTCGCCCACCTCGACGAGCAGCGCGCCAAGGTGGCCCAGGAGCAGGGCCGGCTGATGCTCAAGGCCGCCAGGGAGCGGGCCATCGAGGATGGCGTCACCGAACCGGGCACCCGCCAGCGCAACGGCACCCTGGTGGAGACCCTCGAGGAGCTGCAGGAGGAGATCCGTCTGCTGGTGATGGGCAAGCGGGGCGAGTCCGCCCACCAGGACAGCAGCCATCTGGGTTCCAACCTGGAGCGGGTGGTGCGCACCCTGCACCGGCCGATCCTGATGGTGCCGGACACCTTCAAGGCCCCCGAGGCGGTGATGCTCGCCTTCGACGGCAGCAAGACCACCCGCAAGGGGGTGGAGATGCTGGCGAAGAGCCCCCTGTTCGCAGGCATTCGGTGTGCATGTGGTGATCATCGGCGCCGAGACCGGCGACAACCGCTCCCAGCTCGACTGGGCGCTCAAGACCCTGCGCGATGCCGGCATTGATGCCGAGGGCGCCATCCGCGCCGGCGAGGTGGAGGCGACCCTGCGCGCCTACAAGGAGGAGAAGGGCATCGACCTGCTGGTGATGGGGGCCTACGGCCACTCGCGCATCCGCCACCTGCTGGTGGGCAGTACTACCACGGGCATGCTGCGCAAGGCTTCGGTGCCGGTGCTGCTGCTGCGCTGAGCGCTGAGCGCTGAGCGCCGAGGCCGACCGGCCCACGACGCCCCGGGCTCCCGAGTGAATCACGGGAGCCCGGGGCGTCATGCTGTCAGGGGCAGCTGTCGCCGACCATCAGCTCGGTGGCCAGCAGGCTCGAGGCGGGCGGGGTCAGGCCGAGGATCATGCGGGCCGCCATGCGCCCCTTCTCGGTGCTGTCCTGGCGCACCGTGGTGAGCCGCGGCGCTCGGTACTGCCCCTCGGCGATGCCGTCGAAGCCGGTGATGCGCAGGTCCTCGGGGACGCGCAGGCCGCGCTGCTCGGCCAGGGTCAGGGCGGTCAGCGCGATGCGGTCGGACATGCACAGCAGCAGGTCGGGACGCTCGTCGCCAGGCAGGTCGAGGATCGGCTCGAGGACCGGGGCGCACACCTCGAAGGTGTTCTCCTCGATGTTCCACATCGGCACGCCGGCCGGGTCGATGCCGCGCTCCGCCAGGGCGCGGTAGAAGCCGGTCAGGCGGGAGCGGGTGATGGTCTGCTCGGCGCCCAGCAGCCGATGTGACGCGGTGATGGGGCCGTTGCAGGGCTCGGCGGTCAGGCGCAGGTTGACGATCGCCGGCCGCCGTGGCGGCATCCTCAGGGCGTGCCGGGCGATGGCCTGGCACGCCACCTCGTTGTCCACATGGATCGCGGGGCGCCCCTCGATGTCGAAGTCCACCGCCACCAGGGCCGCCTGGCTCGGCAGGCTCTCCAGCAGCGAGGGCGAGGGCATCAGGCCGTAGACGATGAAGCCGTCGGCCATGCTGGCGGAGCCCGGGAACTGGGCCTGGGTCTGCCGCGAAGAGAGCAGCAGCAGGGTGTGGCCCTGGGTGTCGAGCACCTCGGCCACCCCCGAGAGGAACTCGCTGGCCACGGCATCGTTCAGGCTGTAGGTGAGGCTCTCGGCGAGGATCACCGCGATGATTCGCGAGCGCCCGGTGCGCAGGCTGCGCGCCATGGCGTCCGGCCCTCGGTAGCCCAGGCGGCGCGCCTCGCCGAGGATGCGCTCGCGCAGGGCGGGCGAGAGCTGGTCCGGGCGGTTGAAGGCGTTGGAGACGGTGGCCGTGGAGACACCGAGCTCCCGTGCCAGATCCTTCAGCGTGATACGACGGGGGGTAGACACAAGCGCGATTCCTTCGCCATCTGGATCGATTCAGTCAGCTCGCTATCCTAGTGGTCCGCGCGGCATTTGGCCACTGCCGGGCGACGCGGCCCCGACGACGGGGCGCGCCGCGAGCCTCAGGCCGCCGCCCGGGCTGTGGCGGCCGACAGGGCCCTGCCCTGCCCATCGAACAGGTGCACATGCTGCGGGTCCGGCGCGAGGGCTACCCGCTGTCCCTCCTGCCAGCGGCTGGGCGCCTCGCTGCGGTGGATCAGCAGGGGGCCACCGTCACGGGCGTCCAGATAGACGTAGACCTCGTTGCCGAGGTACTCCACGTTGACGATCTCGAAGGCGTTGTCGCCGCTGGCCTCGGCCAGGCGCAGGTGCTCGGGGCGCACGCCCAGGGAAAGGGCCGTGCCGGCGGCGTGCTCACCGGCCTGCTGAGGCAGCGCCAGGTCGCCGACGCCCTCGACCGAGACCCGACAGCCCGCCTCGGCGTGACCGGCCAGGCTCGCCGGCAGGAAGTTCATGGTTGGCGAGCCGATGAAGCCCGCCACGAACTTCGTTGCCGGCCGCTGGTAGAGCTCATGGGGGCTGCCCACCTGCTCCACGCGTCCGCCGTTGAGCACCACGATCTTGTCGGCCAGGGTCATGGCCTCCACCTGGTCGTGGGTGACATAGATCATGGTGGAGCCCAGGCGGTTGTGAAGGCGGGCGATCTCGTTGCGCATCTGTACGCGCAGCGAGGCGTCCAGGTTGGAGAGCGGCTCGTCGAAGAGCAGGATGCGCGGCTCACGGGCCATGGCGCGACCCATGGCCACGCGCTGGCGCTGGCCGCCGGAGAGCGCCTTGGGCTTGCGCTCGAGCAGCTCCTCGAGCTGCAGGATGCGGGCGGTGGCCATGACCCGCTCGTGGATCGTCTCCCTGGCGGTCTTGGCCAGCTTGAGGCCGAAGGCCATGTTCTCGTAGACCGTCATGTGCGGGTAGAGGGCGTAGGACTGGAAGACCATGCCCACGCCGCGCTCCCGGGGCGGCAGCTCGTTGACCACGGTCTCGCCGATGCTCAGCTCGCCGTCGCTGATCGACTCCAGCCCCGCGATCAGCCGCAGCAGGGTGGACTTGCCGCAGCCCGAGGGGCCGACGAAGACCACGAATTCGCCATCGCCGATGTCGAGATCCACATCCTTGATGATATGGGTGCTGCCGAAGACCTTGTTGACCTTGTCGAGGGTGACGCTTGCCATGGGGTGTCTCCTTGCCGGCCCGGCGGCTCGCGCCGCGGGCCGGCCTGTTGTTATGCGTGCTGTTCGTTATCGATGCTGTGATGACATCAGTGTGGCTCAGAGCCTGAACCAGGCGGCCTGGTAGGGCGGCAGATGAAGGGTCTCGTCGTCGCGCTCGTGGCGGAAGTCGTGCCCCTCGAGGGCCTCGGTGACCGGCAGCGGCAGGCGGGCCTCACGGGCCTGGCCGGTGAGGTTGAAGAGGCAGAGGAGCCGCTCCTCGCCCGTCGCGCGCACGAACCCGAGCAGCTCGTCGCCGACCTCGACGAGCTCGAGGTCACCATCGACCAGGGCCGGATGCGCGGCGCGGAAGGCCAGCAGGCGGCGGGTGGCGCTGAGCACCGAGCTGCTGTCGTCCTCCTGGCGGGCCACCGCGAGGGGCAGGTGGCGCGCCTCCATGGGCAGCCATGGTTCGACGCCCGGGGCGGTGAAGCCACCGCTCTCGGCATCGCTCCAGGGCATCGGGGTCCGGCAGCCGTCGCGGCCCTTGAACTCCGGCCACAGCACCTTGCCGTAGGGGTCCTGGATGCGCTCGAAGGGCACCTCGGCCTCGGGCAGGCCCAGCTCCTCGCCCTGGTAGAGGCAGACGCTGCCGCGCAGCGAGAAGAGCATGGCCAGCATCACCGCGGGATAGGCCACCGGGTCCTCCCCGGCGCCCCAGCGACTGGCGCTGCGCTCCACGTCATGGTTGGAGATCGCCCAGCAGGGCCAGGCATCGCCGGCCAGGCGCTGGAAGCGCTCGAGCACCTCGCGGAGATAGGCCGCCGAATGGGGCTTGTTGAGCAGGTCGAAAGTGTAGGCCATGTGCAGCTTGTCGCCGCCGGCGGTGTACTCGGCCATGCGCTCGAGCGGGTTGTCGTCGCCGATCTCGCCCACCGTGGTGGTGCCGGGGTACTCGTCCATCAGCGCGCGCAGCTCGCGCAGGAAGTCGAGGTTCTCCGGGCGGCTCAGGTCGAAGACGTGGCGCTGCCAGGTGTAGGGGTTGGCCTCCGGGGCGCCCAGGGTCTTGGCCTCGCCCGCCGGCACCGGCGGGTTGTCGCGAAGCGCCTGGTCGTGGAAGTAGAAGTTGACGGTGTCCAGGCGGAAGCCGTCGACCCCGAGTTCCAGCCAGAAGCGCATGTTATCGAGCTGGGCGGCCCGCACCTCCGGGTGGTGGAAGTTGAGGTCCGGCTGGCTGGTCAGGAAGTTGTGCAGGTAGTACTGGCGCCGGCGCGGGTCGAAGGTCCAGGCCGCGCCGCCGAAGATCGACAGCCAGTTGTTGGGCGGGGTGCCGTCGGGCCTGGGATCGGCCCAGACGTACCAGTCCGCCCGGGAATTGGTGCGGTCGACGCGGCTCTCCTGGAACCAGGGATGCTGGTCGGAGGTGTGGCTGATCACCTGGTCGATCATCACCTTGAGGCCCAGCGCGTGCGCCCTGGCCAGCAGCGTCTTGAAGTCCTCCAGGGTGCCGAACATCGGGTCCACGTCGCGGTAGTCGCTGACGTCGTAGCCGAAGTCGAGCATCGGCGAGGTGAAGAAGGGCGACAGCCAGATGCCGTCGACGCCCAGGCTTGCCACGTAGTCGAGCTTCTCGGTGATGCCCGCCAGGTCGCCGATGCCGTCGCCGTTGGCGTCCATGAAGCTGCGCGGGTAGATCTGGTAGATGACGCCGCCGCGCCACCAGGTAGTCGTGTCTTGCATGCAGGAATCCCAGGTCGAGAATGAGTGAAGAGGTCAGCCCTTGACCGCGCCGGCGGTCAGGCCGGAGACGATGCGGCGCTGGAAGATGATCACCAGGATCACCAGGGGCACGGTGACCACCACCGAGGCGGCCATGATCGGGCCCCAGGGCAGTTCAAAGGCGCTGCCGCCGGAGAGCAGGGCGATGGCCACCGGCACGGTGCGCTGGCTGTCGGTGAGGGTGAAGGTCAGGGCGAAGAGGAACTCGTTCCAGGCGGCGATGAAGGCCAGCAGCCCGGTGGTCGCCATGGCCGGCCACATCAGTGGCAGGAACACCTTGGTGATGGTCACCCAGGGGGTGGCGCCGTCCATGATGGCGGCCTCCTCGAGCTCCATGGGCAGCTGGCGCATGAAGGTGGTCAGCACCCAGACGGTGAAGGGCAGGGTGAAGATGGTGTAGCTCAGGATCAGCCCGCCCGGGTTGTTGTAGAGATTGAGCGCCCGGATCACCTCGAAGAGCCCCGAGAGCACCGCCACCTGGGGGAACATCGACACGCCGAGGATCACCAGCAGCACCGTGGAGCGGCCGCGAAAGCGCACCCGGCCCAGGGCGTAGGAGGCGGTGAGGCCGAGCAGCAGGGCGATGAAGACCACGCTGGTGGCGACCAGGAGGGAGTTGAAGATCGCCTGGAGGAAGCTTCGCTGGGTGAACACCTGAACATAGTTGGCCAGGCTCCAGGTGCTGGGCCACAGCTCGACCCGAAAGAGGTCGCTGGACGGCTTGAAGGAGGTGATCACGGCGTAATAGAAGGGGAACACCGCGATGACCACCACGAAGGCCACCAGCAGCCAGAAGCCGATGCGGGTGGCGAGTTTGTTGAACTGGCGCGAGGTCATGCGTCACCTCCCAGGTTGAGGCGCTTACGGCCCAGGTAGAGATAGGCGATGGTGGCCAGCGCGATGATCAGGAACAGCAGGGTGGAGGCGGCGCTGCCGTAGCCCACGTCCTGGAACTCGACGAGTTGCTGGCGGGCGTAGATCGACATCGACATGGTGCTGGTGGAGTTGGAGGTCAGCACATAGATGACGTCGAAGACTCGCAGGGCGTCGAGCAGGCGGAAGATCACCGCCACCATCAGCGCCGGGGTGATCAGCGGCAGGGTCACCCTGAAGAACACCCGGACCGGGTGGATGCCGTCTACCTCGGCGGCCTCATAGCAGTCCTTGGGCAGCATCTGCATGGCGGCCAGCGCCAGCAGGGCGACGAAGGGCGTGGTCTTCCAGACGTCCACCATGATCACCGCCCACATGGAGTAGCTGGCGTCCGCCGTCCAGGCGATGGGGTCGGCGATGATGCGCAGCGCCATCAACAGCTCATTGATGATCCCGAACTGGTCGTTGAGCATCCAGGCCCACATCTGCGCCGAGACGATGGTGGGAATCGCCCAGGGGATCAGCACCGCCGCGCGCACGAAGGTGCGCCCCTTGAACTGGGCGTTGAGGATCAGCGCCACGATCACCCCGAACACCACCTCCAGCGAGACCGAGACGATGGCGAAGAAAAAGGTGTTCCACACCGCGCGCCACCAGATCGGGTCGGCGAGCACGCCGTACCACTGGCCGTCGTCGAGGACCAGGTAGTTCTCCAGGCCGACGAAGAGGACGTCGCCGAGATCGGAAAGCGAGGCGTCGGTGAAGCTGAAGTAGAAGGTGCGCGCGAGCGGCCAGCCGGCCACCAGGGCCAGGGCGACCAGCATCGGCGCGAGGAACAGCCAGGCGGCCTTGACCCGCTGGCGGCGGACCTTGGTACTGCGGTAGGCCTTGGCCGGGGGGCGCGCCACGGCGGGCGCGCAGTCGTCTAGGGTGGTGCTCATGTCGGGGCTCCCGGGTTACCAGTTGCGGCGCTTGACGCGGGACAGTTCGCGCTCCAGGTCGGCCACGGCCTGCTCGCCGCTCCGGCTGCCGGAGAGCACGTCATGGGCGGCGCTGAAGAAGGCGTTGCTGACCCGGCCATAGGCGTCGCCGGTGACCGCCGAGGGGCGCGCCACGGCGTTGACGAAGGTATCGTAGAGCTCGCCGAAGAAGGGCACCGCCTCGAGCACCTCCTCGTCCTCGTAGAGGGCCGCCAGGGTGGGGTTGTAGGCACCGGCGATGGCGCGCCGCTTCTGCTCCTCATGGCCGGTGAGGAAGGCCACCAGGTCCGCGGCGAGCTCGGGGTTCTCGCTGTAGCGGGAGACCGCCAGGTTCCAGCCGCCGAGGCCCGCCGCGCTGGTGCCATCACCGCCCGCCGGCAGCTGGGTCACCCCCACCTTGCCGCGCACCTCGCTGCCGTCGCTCTGGGAAAGCGCCCAGGCGTAGGGCCAGTTGCGCATGAACACCGCGTTGCCTCCCTGGAAGACGCCGCGTGCCTCCTCCTCGGTGTAGTTGAGGACGCCGCTCGGGGCGATCTCGCCGACCCAGCTGGCGGCCAGGTCGAGGGCCGCCGCGGCCTGCGCGTTGTTGATGCTGATCTCGCCGTCCGGCTCCACCACGCTGCCGCCGCCGTGGCTGGCCACCCACTCCAGGGCGTTGACGGTCAGCCCCTCGTAGGCGCGGCCCTGGAAGACGAAGCCGTGCATGCGCGAGTTGCCCGCCTCGCGCTCGGCGGCCTGGATCTCGCGGGCGATCTCGGTGAGCTGCTCCCAGGTCTCGGGAGGCTCGTGGCCGTGCTGCTCCAGCAGGTCCGCCCGGTAGTAGAGCACCCCGGCGTCGGTGAACCAGGGCATCGCCACCAGGCGGCCATCCACGGTGTTGTTCTCGACGATGGCCTCGAAGTGCCCCTCGCCGGCCTCATCGCCCAGCGCCTCGCGCAGGTCGAGCAGGTGGTTGGCGAGCAGGCCGGGCCAGATCACGTCGATCTGGAAGACGTCGATATCCCGGGAGTTGGCGGAGAGGATCTGCTGGTAGAGCGACAGCCGCTCGGTGGAGGAGTTGGGCGTGGAGACGATGTCGACGCGGTGGCCGGTCGCCTCCTCCCAGGCGCGCACGCCCTCCTCGCAGAGGGTCAGCTCGGCGCCGACCGCGCCGCAGGAGATGGTCAGATCCGCCGCCTGGGCCTGGCCGGTGGTGGCAAGCGTCGCGGTGCCCAGGGCGAGGGCGGTGATGAGAGGTGTCTTGAGCATGGGAGTCCTCGTCGGTTGTTATTGTCGGTTGGCGATGGTCTTAAACGATTAAGTACGTCGGCACAGTTAAGAGCATGGGCCGGGCCCCATCAACCTAGACTTTTGTCGAAGGGGCGGTGGCGTGGCCGGCAACGAGGGAGTGAGCGGCGACTTACCTTGCAAGCTAATGATTACGCCGCTCTCGCCGGCGCGGGCGGGTGTCAGGGAGCGGGCATTAGACATTGGTCGCGTTCTTGCCGGGCGACGTTGAGGAGGTCGACTTAAACGATTAAGTTTTGGTGGGCTTGCCCAGCCCGCCCTCCGGGGTGCCCCGACGGTCGGGTTACGCTGCCGGACTGAATCGTTACAGATCACAACAACAAGGGATGACATCACCATGAACGCCGTCATGTTCAAGACCCCTCTGGCCATTGGCATCGCCGTCGCCGGCCTGGCGCTGAGCGGCGCCGCCCGCGCCGATACCCATGGCATGGAGCAGCGTCTGGCCGAGCTGGAGGCGCGGATCGCCGCCGCCGAGCAGCGCGCCGCCGATGCCGAACAGCGCGCCACGCTTGCTGAGACCCGGGCCGAGAGCGGGGCCCGGCCGGATGCCGACGAGGTGGAGGAGCGCCTGGCCCGCGTCGAGCGCCAGGCCAGCGGCGAGGAGGGCTTCTCCTTCAACGCCTATGCCCGCTCCGGCCTGCTGCTGGGCGAGGATCGCAAGAGCATTCCCGGTGGGCCCTACGTGACGCCCGCCGGCCCCCTGGGTGGCGCCGTGGGGCGCCTGGGCAACGAGGGGGATACCTACGTGGAGGGCATCTTCAACTACCGGATGCGCTACGACAACGGCGCCCGGGCCCACTACCGCATGATGCTGGCCGACTCCGTCAGCACCAGCAACGACTGGACCGCCGACGAGTCGAACCTCAACGTTCGCCAGGTCTATGCGGAGTTCAGTGAGCTGCCGAGCTTCACCGGCGTCTTCGAGAATGCCTCGATCTGGGCCGGCAAGCGCTTCGACCGCGACAACTTCGACATCCACTGGATCGACAGCGACTTCGTCTTCCTGGCCGGCACCGGCGCGGGGATCTACGACATGCAGCTGGCCGACGACTGGACCTCCAACCTGTCGCTCTATGGCCGCAGCTTCAGCGGCTTCGACCTGATCGGCAGCGATGATCCGAACGCGGGCAGCACCGACAGCCTGATCCTCACCAGCAACAACTACGTCGGCAACTGGCAGTTCATGGTCAGCGGCCTCTCCGCCGCGGACAACGACGAGCGCGATATCGGGGCGGGCCAGACCGCCGCCGACAGCGGCTTCCACACTATAGTGGCCTACCACGGCGACAGCTTCTTCGGCCTTTCCGAGGGCAATTTCAAGGCGGCCCTGATCCACGGCCAGGGCCTGGGCGCGGAGGCCAAGGTGCTGGGCGCCGACGGCAATCTCACCGATGACGCCCAGGCGACCCGCCTGGGCCTCTACGGCACCACCTACCTGGCGCCGAGCTGGCGCGTGGCACCTTCGCTCCTTGCCGAGACCAGCCGGGACCGCTACGTGCAGGGCGACGAGTTCACCTGGGCGGGCCTCAACGTGCGCCTGGCCAACGAGCTGACCGAGAACTTCGAGATGCAGTACGAGGCCAGCTACCAGTACATGGACCTCGATCAGGGGGAGGGCGGCAACGCCGTGAAGGGGGACTTCGGCAAGTTTACCGTCGCGCCGACCTTCAAGCCCCAGGTGGGGGGCTTCTGGCAGCGCCCGGAGATCCGCCTGTTCGCCTCCTACACCGACTGGAGCGAGGCGCTCAACAATTATGGCGGCAGCTTCGGCGAGGAGGGCTTCACCGGGGGCCAGTGGAGCTTCGGCGTGCAGACCGAAGTCTGGTTCTGAGACCGGCGGCCTGGCCGGGCCGTCCTCGGCGGTTCCGATGCTTGCCCGCGGCTCAGGCCGCGGGTTTTTCATGCGCTGCCACGACGTATCGACTGTTGGCGAGGATCCGTTGATACTGGCGGCCTGATCGTCATCCGGCAGGCCATCTTCCTGTCGATAACCGCCAAGGGGAGTACCCATGACCATCATTCGCCACGACACCAAGGCGCGCATGAGCCGCGCCGTGATCCATAACGGCATCGCCTACCTGTGCGGCCAGGTGCCCGGCCCCGAGGCGCGCCACGGCGACATCACCGAGCAGACGAAGAGCATGCTGGCACGCGTGGATGCGCTGCTTGCCGAGATCGGCTCCGATCGGGAGAACCTGCTCACCGCCACCGTCTACCTGAAGGATGGCAACGACGTCGCCGCCATGAACGCGGTGTGGGATGCCTGGGTGCCCACCGGCCACGCCCCGGCGCGCACCTGCGTCTGCGCGCCGATGCCCGCCGACGAGCTCCGGGTGGAGATCACCGTCACCGCCGCCGTGGTCAGCGGCGAGTACAGCTACTGAGCCGCTGGCCTACCGCGCGCAGGGGTCGTCCATGACGGCCCCGTCCTTCGGCCTGATTCGCCGCGAGAGCGCATCCACGGCGATGTTCAGCATCGCCGTGACCGTGACCAGCAGCAGGAAGAAGGCCACGTCGAACAGCAGGTAGTCGAAGCCCTCCTCGATGTAGAACCCCAGCGTCGCCACCCCCAGCATCCCCAGGATCGCCGTCTCGCGCAGGATCACCTCGGCGCGGTAGTAGAGCAGTGCCAGCATCCCGGGATAGAGCCGCGGCAGCAGCTCGTAGGCTAGCCGGCCCGGAGCGGAGAGCCCCGGCATGGCGGGCTGGATGGCATCGGCGTGGCGCGCCACCAGGAAGGCGATCAGCGCGCCGTTGTGCAGCGCCAGCGCCAGCCAGGCGGGCAGCAGCGAAGGACCCAGCAGCAGCAGGAAGAGGAAGGCCAGCATCATCTCCGGCGTGGAGCGCAGCGCGATCAGCAGGCCATGGCCGGCGAGCCGGGTGCCGCGATTGCCGAAGTGCCGGCAGGCCAGCGGCCAGAGCGCCATGGCCACCACCAGCGCGCCCACGGTGCCCAGCAGCCCCAGCAGCAGGGTATTGCCGATGGCCGGCCCCAGGTCCGGGATGCGCGACAGCCACTCGACCAGGCCCGGCCAGTCGCCGGCCAGCAGCGCCCGTGGCCAGATGTCCTCGGAGACGAAGCGCCACACCAGGGCGCCATCCACGCTGGGCCAGGGGCCCAGCAGCCAGGCGCCGCCGATCAGCAGCACCGGGATCAGCCGTCGGTGGCTCCACCCGGGCAGGCTGGCGATCAGCAGGTAGAAGAGCCAGAGCAGGGCCCCTGCCTCGTGGTAACGCCCCTCCCGGAAGGCCGTCTCCAGGTGGAAGCCGAGCGTGGGCAGCCCCACGAAGCCCAGCAGCACGCTGGCGCGCAGGGCGCACTCGAAGCGGTAGCGGGTATAGGCGGCGAGCTGCGCCCAGGCCAGCGGCAGCTCCGCATAGACGAAGCGCACCAGGCGGCCGGTGCCCGGGGGCAGGGCGTCGCGGGGCGCGCGGGGCGTCTGCTCGAGGATCTCCGCATAGACCTTGGCGAAGATGCCGGCATAGGGGATCGCCAGAGCGGCCAGTGCCGTGAAGGCGGAGAGCCCGAACACCTGCAGGAACAGCAGCGCCCAGAACAGCTCGTGAATCGCCCGCACGAAGGCGCAGCCGGCGCGTACCAGCCGGGAGCGGGCGAACAGCAGCGCCAGCGGGAAGCCCAGCACCACCCCGGCCAGGGTGCCCCAGATCGCCACCGCGACGGTGAGGCCGACGGCGGTGAGCGGCGACTCCAGTGATCCCCAGGCGGGCCAGGCCATGCCCATGGCCATGCGGCCGAGTTCCGCCCAGGGGTCCCGGGTGTGAATGGCGAGATCGGCCAGGGGCGCCAGCACCACGGCCAGCGCCAGCAGCGCCAGGGTATGGCGGGCCAGCCGCAGCCCGGGGGTGGTGCCCCGCCACCAGTGGCGGCCGTGGCGGGGCGGGTGGGGCAGCGCCTCGTTCACGGGCGGCCCCGGGCGCAGGGCAGGGCCTCCGGGCTCGGCATCCCGGCCGCCGCCGGCGCACCGAAGGCGCCGGCCGGTTCGTCAGCATCCGGGTAGAGGGCGTCGAGCTCGGCCAGGGTCAGGGTCGCCGCCGGGGCGTCGATCACCAGGTGGCCGTCGCGCAGCCCCCACACCCGGTCGAAGTGGGACAGCGCCAGCTCGCGCTGGTGCAGGGCGACCACCGAGGTGGCGTGGCGTGAATCGATCAGCGCCAGCAGGCGCAGCGCCTGGTGGGGGTCGACGCTGGCCACCGGCTCGTCGCCCAGAAAGAGGTCGCGCCCCTGGTAGAGGGCGCGGCCGATGGCGACCCGTTGGCGCTGGCCGCCGGAGAGCTGGCCCACCGGGCGCCGCTCGAGCCCTTCGAGCCCCAGCAGCGCGCACAGCTCGCCCACCTCCCGCCAGGGGCGGGAGAGCGGGCGCACCAGGTTCCACAGGCCGGCCAGCGTCGAGTGCTCCGGCAGCCGTCCCATGAAGACGTTGTGGTAGACGGCCAGCTGCGGCACCAGGCCGTGGTGCTGAGGGCACCAGGCCGCGTGCCGCCCGAGTCGGGCGCGCAGCTCGGCGAGCAGGGTCGACTTGCCCGAGCCGCTCTGGCCCAGCAGCGCCACGCGCTCACCCTCGTGCAGGGTGAGCGTCAGCCCGGGCAGCACCAGGTGCTGGAGGCGCCCCTGGCGGTCGCGACCGTGGCCGAGATCCTCGCCCTCGAAGCGGATCAGCAGCCGGCGTTGCTCGCTCTCCATGGCGTCTGCCCTCAGCGCAGCAGGCCGAGCTCTTCCGCGACCTCCTCGATGGGCGCGTAGAGGGCGTTGTCGGCGGGGATGAAGGCCTCGCGGGGGAAGCTCGCCAGGAGCTCCGGGTCGTCCATCTCCAGGAAGGCGGCCTGCACCTTGTCGGTGAAGCCCTCGCCGAAGCGTGCGTCGGCGTCGCCGCGCAGGGTCCAGTTGTAGTCCGGGTAGGTCGGGGTGGCCCAGATGACCGAGACCCTGTCGGTGTCGACGCGGCCATCGGCCACGGCGGCTTCCCAGACGGTGTAGTTCACCGCGCCGATGTCCCAGGTGCCCGCTTCCACCAGGGCGATGGTGCGGGAGTGGTCGCCGGAGTAGCCGACCCGGGAGAAGAAGGCCTCGGGGTCGACATTGTCGAAGCGCTGGCGGAAGAAGTGCTCCGGCATCAGGCGCCCGGAGGTGGAGGTGCGCGAGCCGAAGGTGAGGCTCATGCCCTCGAGCTCGTCGGGCAGCTCGTCGGCCAGCGACAGCCCCGTCGATTCATGGGCGATGAAGTAGCTCATGAAGGCGTCGTCCTCGCTGCCCTGGGCCAGCGCCTGGGAGTTCGGCACCAGGCGGCGCGCTTGCACCCCGGAGAGGCCGCCGAACCAGGCCAGCTGGACCTGGTCGTTGCGGAAGGCGGTCACGGCGGCGCTGTAGGACTTGACCGGCACGTACTCCACCGTGACGCCGAGGCGCTCCTCGAGGTAGTCGGCGACCTTGCCGAAGCGCTCCACCAGGCGCGCCTGGTCCTCGTCGGGGATGGCGGTGAAGCGGAAGGTCTCGGCGGCCGCGCCCTGGGCAAACAGGGCGAGGGCGGCGGCGGCAAGGGCGAGGCGGCGCATGGAGGCGGCTCCGTGGCAATGAGGCAGGGCCGCCAATGGTAAGGGATGGCGCGGGAATGGCAAGCTGTCGGAGGGCCCTGGGCCAGCCTCTCGCGGGCAGTTGGCTGGCGCGTCGCGGGGCTCAGCGCCGGCCGGCGGGGTAGCGGGTATCCTTCAGGCTGTCCTTGATCTTCTTCAGGTGGCCGAGGAAGTCCTCGCCGCGCCGCAGGGTCACGCCGGTGGCCAGCACGTCGATCAGCGCCAGCTGGATCATCCGCGAGGTCATCGGCATGTAGTGGTCGGTGTCCTCGGGGGTGGTGACCTCCAGGGTCTCGGTGCACTCGCGAGCCAGCGGCGAGTCGGGGGCGGTGATGCCCAGCACCACGGCGCCGCTCTCCCGGGCCAGGCGGGCGATGTCGACCAGCTCCCGGGTGCGCCCGGTCCAGGAGATCACCACCACCACGTCGCCGGTATGGCAGCTCGAGGCCACCATGCGCTGCATCAGCACGTCGACATAGGCGGTGACCGGTATGTTGAAGCGGAAGAACTTGTGCTGGGCGTCCTGGGCCACGGCGCCCGAGGCGCCCAGGCCGAAGAAGTGCAGCTGTCGCGCCTGGATCAGGTAGTCCACTACCCGCTCGATGCGCAGCGGGTCGGTCTGGCGACGGGCGTTGTCCAGCGCGGCAATGGTGGCACCGAAGATCTTCTCGGTGTAGTCGGCGGCCGTGTCGTCGGGTTCCACCGCCTGGCTGACGTAGGGGGTGCCGCCGGCCAGGCTCTGGGCCAGCTTGATCTTGAAGTCCGGATAGCCCTTGGCATCGAAGCTGCGACAGAAGCGGTTGACGGTAGGTTCGCTCACCGAAGCCGCCTGGGCCAGGGTGGCAATGCTCATGCCGGTGGCGGTTGCCGGGTCGGCGAGGATGACATCGGCAACCTTGCGCTCGGAGCGGTTGAGCTCCTCGAGGCGCTGACGAATGCGATCGATCAGGTCGTGACGGGCCATGGCGCGGTGGCGCTCTCCATGCTGGGCGGGACGGGGCCGCGGGGTGAAGCCGGAACGGGTGATGTAGTGATTTAACTACATTATGCTGACTATCCTAGCCCGAGGAGGTCGGCCGCGGCCAATCGTCCTCGGTGGCTGGCAATTAATTGCGTAAGATTACAACAAATCATTGTCTTGATCCCGGGATTCGGGTATTTTTTTGGTAATCCAACGAAAAGAGAGGCGGACATGAGTCACTTCAGCCGGTCCGGCCAGGCAGCCAGCACCGACATCGACCTGGCGCTGTTCGGCGCCCTTGGCGACCTGGCGCAGCGCAAGCTCTTTCCGGCGCTGTTCCAGCTCGATCGCGAGGGTCTGCTCGACCCGGGCACGCGCCTGCTCGGCCTGGCACGCCAGGAGCTCGACCTCGACGGCTTCAAGGGGCGCGTCGAGAAGGCGCTCACGACCTACGTCAAGGCCGAGGAGCTCGACCGCAAGGCCCTCACGCGCTTCCTGGCGCGGCTCGACTACCGCCAGCTCGACTTCACTCGCGTCGAGGGCTATGCGGCGATTCAGGAGTGGCGCAAGGCGGGGCGCGAGGCGGGGCAGGAGCGCCCCATGGTGGTCTACCTCTCGGTGGCGGCAAGGATCTACGGCGACATCTGCCGCCACCTCGAGGCCAGCGGCAGCCTGGACGACCAGAGCCGGGTGGTGGTCGAGAAGCCGATCGGCTACGACCTGGCCTCCTCGGCGGAGATCAACGACGCCATCGGCGCCGTCTTCCCCGAGTCTCGCGTCTACCGCATCGATCACTACCTGGGCAAGGAGACGGTGCAGAACCTGATCGCGCTGCGCTTCGCCAACCCGTTGTTCGGCACCCAGTGGAACCAGAACCATATCTCCCATGTGGAGATCACCGTGGCCGAGCAGGTCGGCATCGAGGGGCGCTGGGGCTACTTCGACGACGCCGGCCAGCTGCGCGACATGGTGCAGAACCACCTGCTGCAGCTGGTCTGCCTGATCGCCATGGACCCGCCGGCCAACCTCGACGCCGATGCCATCCGCGACGAGAAGGTCAAGGTGCTCAAGGCGCTCAGGCCCTTCACCGACGACATGCTGGGGCGTGACGTGGTGCGTGGCCAGTACACGGCGGGCACCATCAACGGCAAGTCGGTGCCCGGCTACCTCGAGGAGGAGGGGGCCAATACCGAGAGCCATACCGAGTCCTTCGTGGCCATGAAGACCGGCGTGGAGAACTGGCGCTGGGCCGGCGTGCCCTTCTACCTGCGCACCGGCAAGCGCATGCCCGAGAAGCTCTCGCAGATCATCATCCACTTCCGCCAGCAGCCCCACTACATCTTCGACCCCGACCAGCGGGGACTCGCCGCCAACAAGCTGGTGATCCGCCTGCAGCCGGAGGAGGGCATCGCCCTGGAGGTGCTGACCAAGGACAGCGGACTGGACAAGGGCATGCGTCTGCGCCGTGGTCCGCTGCACCTGGACTTCAACAGCGCCTTCCCCAAGTCGCGGATTCCCGATGCCTACGAGCGCCTGCTGCTCGAGGTGATGAAGGGGCAGCAGTACCTCTTCGTGCGCCGCGACGAGGTCGAGCACGCCTGGCAGTGGTGCGATAACCTGATTGCCGCCTGGGCCGATCGCGATGAGCCGCCGCGCCGCTATCCGGCCGGCTCCTGGGGGCCGGTCGCATCGATTGCCATGATCACTCAGGACGGGCGCAGCTGGTATGAGGATTACTGAGGAACTCCAAGATGAGTGAGCTTTGCCGAGAACGCCTGGCCACCCAACTGGCCGAGGCCGTGGCCGAGGCGCTGCGACAGGACCTGGCGAGCCAGGAGCGTGCCCTGCTGGTGGTCTCCGGTGGTTCCACGCCGGTGCCCTTCTTCCAGGCGCTGGCGGCCTGCGAGCTGCCCTGGTCGCGGGTCGAGGTGACCCTCGCCGACGAGCGCTGGGTGCCCCCGGCCCATGCCGACAGCAATGCCCGCCTGGTGGGCGAGCACCTGCTCAAGGGCCCGGCGGCGGCGGCCAGCTTCGTGCCCCTGACCACAGATGACGCCACCCCCGAGCAGGGCGCCGAGGTCGTGGCCGAGCGTGTTGCCGGCCTGGCCTGGCCGGCAAGCGCGGTGGTGCTGGGCATGGGCGGCGATGGTCACACCGCCTCGCTCTTCCCCGACAGCCGGGAGCTTGCGCTGGCGCTCTCCACCGCCGAGGCGGCGGTGGCCGTGCGTGCCCGGAGCCAGTCTCAGCCGCGCCTGACCCTTTCCGCCGATCGGCTGCACCGCTCCCGGCGCCACTTCCTGCACATTACCGGCGGCGACAAGCGTGACATGCTGGTCCGGGCGCTGTCGGGCGATGACGTCCGTGAGCTGCCGATCCGCGCCTTTCTTTCCTGCCCGCTGGCCATCTACTGGGCCCCCTGATCTCATGGAGAGACACCAATGACCTTCGACAAGAGCATCGACAAGCAGCTGCCCTCCACCCGCACCACCGAGCTCGACAGCATCTGCCTGAAGGCCGAGGTGATCCCGGTGCTGGCCATCCAGCGCGTGGAAGACGCCGTGCCCCTGGCCACCGCCCTGGTCGAGGGTGGCCTCACCGTGCTCGAGGTGACCCTGCGCACCGACTGCGCCCTGGAGGCGGTGCGCCGCATCAAGGCGGCGCTGCCCCAGGCCAGCATCGGCGTGGGCACCGTACTGACCCCGGCCCAGTACCGCCAGGCCGAGCAGGCCGGCGCCGACTTCGTGGTCACTCCCGGCACCACCGAGGCGCTCTATCGCTATGGGGTGACCAGCCCGGTGCCGATGCTGCCGGGCGTTGCCACTGTCTCCGAGCTGATGACCGGTTGGCAGTTCGGCTACCGCCGCTTCAAGTTCTTCCCCGCCGAGGCCAGCGGCGGCGTCAAGGCGCTCAAGGCCTTCGCCGGCCCGATCCCCGAGGCGCGCTTCTGTCCCACCGGCGGCATCAACCTCGACAACGCCGAGGACTACCTGGCGCTCAAGAACGTGATGTGTGTGGGCGGCTCCTGGCTGACCCCGAACTCCCTGGTGGAGGCCGAAGACTGGAACGGCATCCGCCAGCTGGCCCGGGAGGTGGCCGAGCGCTTCCACCACTGACTCCCTCCCCAGGTTCCCTGCGAAAGAAGTTCCCTGCGAAAGAAGTTCCCGCGTGCTCTCTCGACAGCCTCTTGCTGTCCCTCTCCCCGGCCCTCGTGGCCGGGTTTTTTTTCTCCCGAAACGAGCCCGAAACGAGCGGGGGCCGGCAGTTGCCGGCCCCCGCGCTGCACGCTGACTCAGCGCCGGCGGCGCTTGCCGCCCTTGTCGGAGGGCGTCGCCGCGGGCTCGTCGGCGCTCGCCCGGGGAGCGCCGTCGGCCGCGAAGTGGCCACGCACCAGCGCCAGCAGCCCCTGGGTGGAGGCGTCGAAGTCCTGGCTCTGCTCGTCGATGCGCTCGCTGATCTCGCCGGCGATGCGCTTGCCGAGCTGCACGCCCCACTGGTCGAAGGAGTTGATGTTCCAGATCACCCCCTGGACGAACACCTTGTGCTCGTAGAGGGCGATCAGCGCGCCGAGGTTCCTCGGCGTCAGCTCATCGAGCAGCAGCACGCTGGAGGGGCGGTTGCCGGGGCAGCTGTAGGGATCGAGGCGGCTGCCGCTCTGGCTGCCCTCCATGAAGGCGTTGGCCTGGGCCAGCATGTTGGTGAGCAGGGCGAAGTGGTGCTCCTCCATGCCGGGCTCGGGCTTCAGCGAGGCGATGAAGTCGATGGGTACGTAGCGCGTCCCCTGGTGGAGCAGCTGGAAGAAGGCGTGCTGGCCGTTGGAGCCGGTCTGCCCCCAGACGATGGGCCCGGTCTTGTAGTCCACCGGGTGGCCGAAGATGTCCACCGACTTGCCGTTGGACTCCATGTCGAGTTGCTGCAGGAAGGCCGGCAGCTGATGCAGCGCCTGGTCGTAGGGCACGATGGCCTGGGTCTCGGCGCCGTGAAAGTTGATGTACCAGATGCCGATCAGCGCCATCAGTACCGGCATGTTCTCCCGGAAGGGGGCGGCGAGGAAGTGCTGGTCCATGGCGTAGGCCCCCTCCAGCAGCTCCATGAACCCCTCGAAGCCGATGGAGAGGGCGATGGGCAGGCCGATGGAGGACCACATCGAGTAGCGACCGCCCACCCAGGCCCAGAACTCGAAGACGTTCTCCTCGCGGATGCCGAACGCCATGGCCGCCGTCTTGTTGGTGGAGGCGGCGATGAAGTGGGCGCCCACGTCGGCATCCGGGCCGGCGGTCTCCACGAACCAGCGCCGGGCGGTATGGGCGTTGAGCAGCGTCTCCTGGGTGGAGAAGGTCTTGGTGGAGACGATGAACAGGGTGGTGGCCGGGTCGAGGCGGCTCAGCACCTTCTGGATATGGGCGCCGTCGACGTTGGAGACGAAGTGGAAGTTCAGCTCCGGGTGGCGGTGCTTGAGCAGCGCCCGGCAGGCCATGTTGGGCCCCAGGTCCGACCCGCCGATGCCGATGTTGACCACGTCCCGGATGCGCTCGCCGCTGTAGCCCTTCCACTCGCCGCTGCGCACCGCCTCCGAGAACTGGCGGATCTGCTCCCGGGTGCGCTGGATCTCCGGCATCACGTCCTGGCCGTCCACCATCAGCGGCCCCTCGGCGAGGTTGCGCAGGGCGGTGTGCAGCACCGGGCGGTCCTCGGTGACGTTGATGATGTCCCCGGAGAACATCTGGGCGCGACGCTGCACCAGCGCCGAGTGGTTGGCCAGCTCGATCAGCCGGTCGAGCACCGCGTCGGAGACCTGGTGCTTGGAGTAGTCGAGGAAGAGGCCGCCGACGCGCAGGCTCATCTTCTCGAAGCGCTGGGGATCGGCGGTGAAGTAGTCGCGGATGCGGTCGTTGGCGGTCTGCTCATGCAGGCGCTTGAGTGCCTGCCAGGTCACGCTGCGGGTCAGCTGGAACATCGGAAGCCTCGCCTCTTGTCATTGATGGGGTCGATGGGAGCCGGGTCGGGAGTGTCAGTCGGCGTTGCGGGTCGAGACCCAGGCGCCGGCGTCGGGAATGGTCATCTCGTAGGCCGATTCCAGCCAGGGCGAGCTGATCAGGAAGTCGGCGCTGGCGGCGTTGCAGGCCACGGGGGATGTTCCACAGGGCGGCGAGTCGCAGCAGCGCCTTGACGTCGGGATCATGGGGTTGGGGGGCGAAGGGGTCCCAGAAGAAGATCAGCAGGTCGAGCCGCTGCTCGGTGATCAGGGCGCCGATCTGCTGGTCACCGCCCAGCGGTCCGCTCAGCAGTCCCTTCACGGGGAGCCCCAGCGCCTTGGCCACCCGGCCCGCGGTGGTGCCGGTGCCGGTGAGCTCGTGGCGGGCCAGGGTCGCCTGCCAGCGTGCCGCCCACGCCAGCAGCTCGTCCTTCTTGCCGTCATGGGCGATCAGCGCGATGCGCTTGCGGGCGGGCAGGGTGCGGGTCACGGTGTGCTGCGGACGTGGGTCGCTCATGGTGTTACGCCTCGAGGATCTTCAGGGTATTGGTGCCGCCATGGGCGTTCATGTGGTCGCCGCGGGTCAGGATCACGTGGTCGCCGGGGGCGGCGATGCCCTTCTCCACCAGCAGCGCCAGCGCCCGGTCGTTGAGCTCGGTGGGGGCCATGTCCTGGGTATCGAAGGGCAGCGAGACTACCCCACGGTAGAGCGCCATGCGCCGCTGCGCCACCGGGCTGTGGGGCGAGCCCGACGATGGGCAGGCCGGAGCGGATCCGCGAGGCGATCAGCGGCGTGTAGCCGGTGGAGGTCATGCAGGCGATGGCCGCCACGCCCGAGAGGTGGTTGGCGGCGTACATGGCGGAGAGCGCGATGGTCTCGTCGATGCGCGAGAAACCCTCGTGGATGCGGTGGCCGGAGGCCTGGGCGACCCTCTCCCGCTCGGCGCCCAGGCAGACCCGGTCCATGGCCTCGATGGTCTCCACCGGGAAGCGCCCGGCGGCGGTCTCGGCGGAGAGCATCACCGCGTCGGTGCCGTCGAGCACGGCGTTGGCCACGTCGAACACCTCGGCCCGGGTGGGCAGCGGCGCTTCGATCATCGACTCCATCATCTGGGTGGCGGTGATCACCGCCCGATTGAGGGTGCGGGCGCGCTTGATGATGCGCTTCTGCATGCCGATCAGCTGGGCGTCGCCGATCTCCACGCCGAGATCGCCGCGGGCCACCATCACCGCTTCAGAGGCCTCGATGATGCCGTCCAGGGTCGCCTCGTCGGCCACGGCCTCGGCGCGCTCCAGCTTGGCCACCAGGCCGATCTCGCGCCCGGCCTCGCCGAGCAGCGCCCGGGCCTCGGCCATGTCGGCGGCGCTGCGCGGAAACGACACCGCCAGGTAGTCGACGCCGATCGCCACGGCGGTGGCGAGGTCGGCGCGGTCCTTGTCGGTGAGCGCCGGAGCCGAGAGGCCGCCGCCCTGCTTGTTGATGCCCTTGTTGTTGGAGAGCCTGCCGACTACCACCACGGTGGTGTGGACCTCGCGCCCCTCGACGGCGGTGACGTCGAGCACCACCCGGCCGTCGTCGAGCAGCAGGCGGTCGCCCGGGGCGACATCGTCGATCAGCTGCTGGTAGTCGCAGCCGACCCGCTCCGGCGTGCCGGCGTTGCCGTCGAGGGCCATGTCGAGCACGAAGGGGGCACCCTCGGCGAGCTCGACGGCGCCCTCGGCGAAGCGAGCGATGCGGATCTTGGGCCCCTGGAGGTCGCCGAGGGCGGCGACGCTCCGGCCCAGGCGGTCGGCGATCTCGCGCACCCGGGTCAGGCGCTGGCGGTGGTCGTCGGGGGAGCCGTGGGAGAAGTTGAGGCGCACCACGTCGACGCCGGCCGCGATCATGGCCTCCAGCACGCCCTCGCGATCGCTGGCCGGGCCCAGGGTGGCGACGATCTTGGTGCGGCGGATGGGGTCATGGATGGAGGAGTGGTGAGGCTGGCTCGACATCGCGGTCTCCTGGGGCAAGGGGCTGGGTGTCCAGAATAGCGGGTTATCTGTAAGTTTACTACCAATAGGGCGGAGATCTGGTTCGTGATAAGTGTCAGCTCCCAGATAATGGTTAGTTTTTAAGCGTTATGAATGTAAACTTACCAAAATAATCTTGAATCCTTCCCTCCGCTGAGGCACATTGCGGAGAGGACGAGCCCGTGGGCAAGTCGGGCGGCGACCGGCCGCCACCTCCGCCGACCGGCTCCCCCCGGACCACGACAAGATCACAACAGGGCCACCGCCTGGGAGGAGAGAACCATGACCCTCAAGATTGCCATCAATGGCTTCGGCCGCATCGGGCGCAACGTGCTGCGCGCCCTCTACGAGAACGGCTATCGCCACCGCGTGCAGGTGGTGGCCATCAACGACCTGGGGGATCCCGCCCTCAACGCCCACCTGCTGCGCCACGACACCGTGCACGGCCACTTCCCCTTCCCGGTGGAGCATGACGAGCAGAGCCTGCGCGTTGACGGCGATCGCATCGCCATCCTCTCCGAGCGCGACCCGGCGGCGCTGCCCTGGAAGTCGCTTGGCGTCGATCTGGTGATGGAGTGCACGGGCCTGTTCACCCAGCGTGCCGCCGCCGCCAAGCACCTCGCGGCCGGCGCCCGGCGGGTGCTGATCTCCGCGCCGAGCCCGGATGCCGATGCCACCGTGGTCTACGGGGTCAACGAGGAGGTGCTGCGGCCCGAGCACAAGGTGGTCTCCAACGCCTCCTGCACCACCAACTGCCTGGCGCCGGTGGCCCAGGCGCTCCACGAGGCGGTGGGCATCGAGAACGGCCTGATGACCACGGTGCACGCCTACACCAACGACCAGAACCTCTCCGACGTCTACCACAGCGACCCCTACCGGGCGCGCAGCGCCACCCACTCGATGATCCCCACCAAGACCGGGGCCGCCGCCGCTGTCGGGCTGGTGCTGCCGGAGCTCGACGGTCGCCTCGACGGCCTGGCGGTGCGGGTGCCGGTGATCAACGTCTCCCTGGTGGACCTGGTGTTCACCGCGAGTCGCGACACCACCCGGGAGGAGATCAACGCCATCGTCGCCAGGGCCGCCGAGGCCTCCCCGGTGCTCGCGGTCAATGCCCAGCCGCTGGTCTCCATCGACTTCAACCACGACGCCCACTCCTCCACCTTCGATGCCAACCACACCCGGGTGAACGGTCGCCTGGTGAAGGTGATGGCCTGGTACGACAACGAGTGGGGCTTCTCCAACCGCATGCTGGATACCGCCCTGGCGATGCAGGCGGTGAGCGACGCCAAGCGCGACGCGGCCTGATCGCCTGACTTGACCCGGCCAGCCGTCGGGTCTTGAATCGAACGCCGGGACGGGAGACCGTCCCGGCGTTCTCGTGTTCGTCGCCCGGGCGAGAGACCGGCGCACTGCGCGACGCGGAGGGCGGGGCCGGCAGCCAGTCGAGCGCCATGGAACACAGCATCAGGGCCGGGCTGGTGCCCGGGCCCTGTGGCTGGGTGGTGCCGTCGGTGAGGGCTCAGGTGGCAGCGCCCACCGCCACCGGGGCGGCGCCGCGCTTGATCGCCGCATAACCCAGGCCGGTGATCAGCGAGCCGATCACGATGGCCGCCAGGTAGAGCAGTACCGGGGTGATGGCGTTGGGGATCAGCAGCACGAAGATGCCGCCGTGGGGGGCCATCAGCTGGGCGCCGACCCACATGGAGAGGGCGCCGGTGACCGCGCCGCCAGCGATGCAGGCGGGGATCACCCGCAGCGGGTCCTTGGCGGCGAAGGGAATCGCCCCCTCGCTGATGAAACACAGCCCCAGCACGAAGGAGGCCTTGCCCGCCTCGCGCTCCGGCTCGGAGAACTTGTTCCGGGCCACGAAGCTCGCGACGCCCATGCCGATGGCCGGCACCATGCCGGCGGCCATGATCGCCGCCATGGGGGCGTAGGTCTGGGAGGCCAGCAGGCCGACGCCGAAGGTGTAGGCGGCCTTGTTGACCGGCCCACCCAGGTCGAAGCACATCATGGCGCCGAGCAGGATGCCCAGCAGTACGGCGTTGGTGGCGTCCATGCCGGCCAGGAAGCTGGTCAGGCCGGCCATGATGGCCGCCACCGGCTCGCCGATCACGTAGATCATGGTCAGGCCGGTGACCAGGCTTGCCACCAGCGGGATGATCAGGATCGGCTTGAGCGACTCGACGCTGGCCGGCAGCTTGACGTGGCGCGCCACCGCCAGGGCCACATAGCCGGCCAGGAAGCCGGCGAGGATGCCGCCGAGGAAGCCCGCCTCGATGTTGGCCGCCAGCATCCCGCCGATCATGCCCGGAGCGATGCCGGGACGGTCGGCGATGGAGTAGGCGATATAGCCGGCCAGCACCGGGATCATCAGGGCGAAGGCGGTGCCGCCGCCGATCTGCATCAGCGCCGCGGCCAGCGTGCCCTCCTGCTCGAAGGCGTCGATGCCGAACACGAAGGAGAGCGCGATCAAGAGTCCCCCGGCCACCACCATCGGCAGCATGAAGGAGACCCCGGTGAGCAGGTGCTTGTAGACCCCCTTCTCCTTGACGCCCTTCGGCGCCTCGCCCTTGGCGGAGGCGTCTGCGCTCTCCACCGCGGCATCGGCCAGGGCCGCCTCGATGGTGGTCTGGGCCTTCTTCAGGGCGTTGCCGGTGGAGGTGCGGTAAAGGCGCTTGCCGGCGAAGCGGGTGGGGTCCACCTCGATATCGCAGGCCAGGATCACCAGGTCGGCGGCGGCGATCTCCTCCTCGGTAAGCTTGTCCTGGGCCCCCACCGAGCCCTGGGTCTCCACGCGGATCTCGTGGCCGAGCGCCTTGCCGGCCTCGGACAGGGCCTCTGCCGCCATGAAGGTATGCGCCACCCCGGTGGGGCAGGCGGTCACCGCCACGATCCGGGCGCCGCCCGGGGCGGCGGCCGGGACCTCGGTTTCGGCCTCCTGCGGTGGGGTGAAGGGGGCCGCCTCGCGCTCGGCGCGGGCCAGGAAGGCCGCCGGGTCGGGCAGCGCCTGGTCGATGGCGGCCTGGAACAGCGGCTTGCCGGCGAAGCGCTGGGGAGCCGGGACCCGCTCGGCGGCGACGATCACCAGATCGGCGGCGGCGATGGTCTCGGCGGAGAGCGGTGCCGGGGGCGCCAGCTCGCCGTGCATCTCGACGCTGGGCGACCAGCCCAGGCGCCTGGCGGCCTGTTCCAAGCGACGGGCGGCAAGGAAGGTGGTGGCCATGCCGCTGGGGCAGGCGGTGACGATAAGGACGTTCATGCGATGGCTCCCCCCGCGCTGGCATCGACATCGTTGAGGCGACGCACGCGGGTCTGTTGTTGGAGGTGGGGGAAGTCGGAGGCGCGGGGGTTGCCCACGCCCAGGTGGCGGACGGACTCGGCGGAGAGCGCGGTGGCCAGGCGCAGGGTCTGCTCCGGGGTGTGGCCCTCGATCACGCCGTGGAGCAGGGCGGCGAGCAGGGTATCGCCGGCGCCCACGGTGCTGGCCACCTCGAGCTGTGGCGGCACCGCCTGCCAGGCGCCGCGGCCGCTGACCCACAGCACCCCGGCGGGGCCCGCCGAGATCAGCGCCTCCTCGACGCCGACCGCATAGAGCCGGAGCGCCGCCTTGAGGCGCGCCTCGAAGCCCTCCAGGGAGTGGCCGGCCCAGTCGGCCAGTTCATGCTCGTTGGGCTTGACCGCGGTGGGACGGGCCTCGATGGCCTGGCCGAGCGCCTCGCCGCTGGTGTCCACCCAGACCGGCAGGCCGTCGGCGCGCAGGTGGGCGATCAGCTCGGCGAGCCCCGCAGGAGAGAGGCCGGGGGGCAGGCTGCCGGCGATCACCACCGCCGCGGGGCGACGCTCGGGGTTGGCGAGGCGGGCGTCGAGCCAGGCCAGCAGCCGCTGCCAGGCTCCCTGGTCGATGGTGGCACCGGGGCCGTTGATATCGGTGACCCGCCCGTCGGCCTCGGCGAGCTTGGCGTTGATGCGGGTCTCGCCGGGCACGCGCAGGAAGGCGTCTTCCACGCCGAGTGCCTCGAAGGCGCGCAGGAAGGGGCCGTCGTTGTCGGCGCCGAGAAAGCCCGACACCGTGACCTCGTGGCCGAGGGCGACCAGCACCCGGGCCACGTTGACCCCCTTGCCGGCGGCCTCGAGATGGGTCTCCCGGGTGCGGTTGACCTCCCCGGGGACGAGCCGCTCGAGGCCGATCGACAGATCCAGGGCGGGGTTGAGGGTGAGGGTGAGGATCCGGGCCATCAGCGCACCTCCAGGGCGTCACGCACCGCCTCGGCGGTGGGTTGGGCGAGTGCCAGCGTGGCCTGGGCACGGGCCTCTTCGAGGTCGAACTCGCGCAGCCGCGCCTTGACCAGCGGCACCTGGCGGGCGCTCACGGAGAGTTCGTCGACGCCGAGGCCGACCAGTACCGGGACCGCCGTGGCGTCCGAGGCCAGCTCGCCGCACACCCCGACCCACTTGCCCTGGGCGTGGGCGGCCTGGACGGTCAGCTGGATCAGCCGCAGCACCGCCGGGTGCAGGCCATCGGACTGCGCGGAGAGCTCGGGGTGGCCGCGGTCGATGGCCAGGGCGTACTGGGTCAGGTCGTTGGTGCCCACCGAGAAGAAGTCCACCTCGGGGGCCAACGTCGGGGCCAGCAGCGCCGCGGAGGGGATCTCGATCATCACCCCGAGCTGGACGTCGGTGGCGCGCTCGGTCTCGGGGATCTCCTCAAGCAGGCGGTCGTAGATCGCCCTGGCCTGCCGGAACTCGCCGAGGTCCTTGACCATCGGCAGCATGATGCGCAGCGGGCGGGACTTTTTATCAACCCCAGCCGCGGGCGCCTTGACCCCAGCCGCAGGCGCTTGTTCCGATTCTGCCGCAGGCGCCGCGGCCATCAGCAGGGCACGCAGCTGGGTCTCCAGCACCTCGGGACGGGTCAGCGCCAGGCGGATACCGCGCAGGCCGAGGAAGGGGTTGTCCTCCCTGGGTACCGGCCAGTAGGGCAGCGGCTTGTCGCCGCCGACGTCCAGGGTGCGGGCCACCAGGGGGCGGCCGTCCAGGGCCTCGGTGGCCTCGCGGTACTCCTCGACCTGGGTCATGAGGTCGGGCATCGCCGCATGGGCCATGAAGATGAATTCGGTGCGCAAGAGGCCCACCCCCTCGGCGCCACGCTCCACGGCGTCCTGTGCGTGAGCGGTGTTACCCAGGTTGGCGGCCACCTCGACGCGGTGGCCGTCGCGGGTCGCCGCGGGCTGGTGGCGGGCCTCCCAGGCCTCGGCCTCGCGGCGGCGCTGGTCGGCCAGGCGCTGTTCGGCACTGGCCAGGCGCTCCTCGGAAGGCGCGACGGTATAGCGGCCCCGGTCGCCATCGAGGATCAGCAGGGTGTCGTTGGCCATCGTCAGCACCCTGTCGCCTGCGCCCACCGCGGCGGGAATGCCCAGCGCTCGGGCCAGGATGGCGCTATGGGCGGTGGCGCCGCCGCGGGCGGTGAGCAGGCCGCGGACCCGGGCGGTGTCCAGGCGGGCCACGTCGGAGGGGCCCAGGTCGTCGGCTACCAGGATATAGGGGCTGTCCGGCGGCTCGGACAGCGCAACGTTGCAGAGGATGCCCAGCACCCGGCGACCCACATCGCGCAGATCGGCGGCGCGTTCGGCCAGTAGCCGGTCCGCGAGCATCTCCTGGGCGCGGGCGGCGGTCTCGATGGCATGCCACCAGGCGGCCTCGGCGGAGGCGCCCTCGGCGATGCCCTCGCGGGCGGCCTGGTGCAGCTCGGAGTCCTTGAGCATCTCCTCGTGCATGGAGAGGATCTGGGCCACCTCACCACCGCGGGCCTGGCGCACCAGGGCCTCGAGCTGGTCCTCACCCTCGAGCAGGGCGGCGTCCAGGCGACGGTTCTCGGCGGCCGGGTCGCCGGCGCGCTCGGGGTACTCGAAACGTGGCAGGCGCAGCACGAAGGCCGGGGCGATGGCCAGGCCCGGGGAGGCGGCCACCGCCGTCTGGGGCTCGTTCTCGACCAGCGGCTCGATAATGACTTCCGGCTCGGGCAGGTGATGCTCGCGGCCCTCGTCGAAGGGCGCGACCGCCTCGCCCAGGCCCTCGGTCACCGCCCGGCAGACGGCCGCCAGGGCACGCTCGGCGGCGTCGGCGGGGAGGTCGCTGCCGTCGATGGAGAAGAGCAGCGGCTGGCCGCGGCGGGCGCCGAGGCCGATCACCTTGGTCAGGCTGGTGGCCGAGACCGCCTGCCCGCTGCCGCAGGCCCTCGGCCAGGCGCACCCGGATCGACACGCCCTGAGCGCGGGCCACCTGGACCAGCTGCTTGGCCGGTCGGGCGTGGAGGCCGTGGGCATTGAGCACCCGCACCGTGGCGGTGATAGCGCTCGCCGTTTCGCCGGCCAGGCGGGCCAGCACGGTGGCGGCGTCGGCGCCGGCCAGGTCGCCGGCGCTGCCGCTCTCCAGCAGGGTGACGAGCCGCTCCAGCAGGCCGTGATGGGCGTCGCCCTGGGCCGCCAGGCAGAAGACCCCGACAAGGCCAGCGTCCCCGATGTTGAGCGGGTGCGCCGGTGTCGCCAGCGCCAGGGCGGGCTGGGTCACCCCCAGGTCGCTTGCCACCAGCCACAGGCCCTGGCCCAGGGCGCGAGGCGCCTGGTCGGCCACGGTGGCGACGAAGGCGTTCTCCACGCAGCCGGCCTGGCGCAGCCGGGCGGCGGCGGCCAGCGCCAGCTCCTGGCTGTCCCGGGCGGGGAAGCCCAGGCAGAGGGTGTCGGCATCCAGGCGCGGCTCCACCACCGTCTTCGACAGCAGCCCGGCGATCTCGCCCCGGGAGTCGGCGGCGGCCAGCCGTTCGGAGATGCCCTCGCGGTCCAGCACATGGGTCAGCTGGCGCAGGATCTCCAGGTGCTCGTCGCTCTGGGCGGCGATGGTCACCAGCACATGGACGCGATTGCCGTCGTGCCAGTCGATGCCCTGGGGAAACTGCAGCACCCGCACCCCGGTGGCACGGACGTGCTCGCGGCTCTCCGGGGTGCCGTGGGGGATGGCGATGGCATTGCCGAGGAAGGTGGAGGACTGGGCCTCGCGGGCGTGCAGGCCGTCGCGGTAGCCATCGGCCGTGAGGCCGGCCTGCAGCAGGGCCTCGGCGGCGTGGTCCAGCGCCGCCTGCCAGTCATCGGCATGGCAGTCGAGCAGGATGTCGTCGGGTGTCAGAGTCAGCATCGGGAATGTCTCGAGGGTTAGTGAATCGAGTCACCATGCCAATAAGGCTGGATCGATTCACTTGAGATGGCAAGGCGAACGGCCTACGACATTGGTCGCATCTCGGTGGGGCGCCAGGTCGGTAGCGGGTGGCGTAGAATCGTGTCACCTCCATCACAAGGGAACGTCATGACGCTCGCAGAAATCGCCCGCCTGGCCGGCGTCTCGCGCACCACGGCCAGCTATGTCATCAACGGCAAGGCCGAGGAACGGCGGATCAGCCCCCAGACCGTGGAGCGAGTGATGGCCGTGGTGCGCAAGCACCGTTACCGGGTCGATGCCCAGGCCGCGGCACTGCGGCGTGGCTCGAGTCGCACCCTGGGGCTGATCGTCCCGGACCTGGAGAACACCAGCTATGCGCGCCTGGCCAAGCGGCTGGAGCGCGGCGCTCGGGAGCAGGGCTATCAGCTGCTGATCGTCGGCTCAGATGATCGGCCGGAGAGCGAGCGCGACCTGGCGCTGGCGCTGCGCGCCCAGCGCTGCGAAGTGTTGATCACCGCCAGCTGCCTGCCGCCAGACGATCCCTTCTACGCCGAGCTGATGGCCGATGGCCTGCCTGTCATCGCCGTGGATCGGGGCTTCGATCCCTCGCGCTTCGTCAGCGTGGTGAGCAACGACGGCGAGGCCGCCGAGCGGCTGACCCGTTCGGTGCTGGGCGAGGGAGTGAAACGGGTGGCCTGGCTGGATGCCGTGCCGGGGATCTCCATCACCCGGGAGCGCCGGGCGGGGTTCGAGCGGGCCCTGGCGGACAGCGAGGCCGAGGCAATCATCGCCAGCGGTGAGCGCTATGACCGCGACGAGGGGGCACGGCTGCTGCGCGAGCTGATCGACGCCCACGGTCTGCCCGATGCCCTGGTCACGGCCTCCTATGCGCTGCTCGACGGCGTCTTCGACGTGCTGCTGGAGGAGGGCGGGCTGCCTCAGGGCCTGCGCCTGGCCACCTTCGGCGACAGCCGGCTGCTGGACTTCCTGCCGCAGCCGGTCAACTCGGCGGTGCAGGACCACGAGCGCATCGCTGCCACGGCCCTGCAGGCCGCCCTGGCCGCGGCCCGCGGCGACTATCGCCCGGGCGAGACGGTCATCGCCCGGCGGCTGCGCTGGCGGCGGCCGGATCGCCAGGCGGTGAGGTAGGGGCTCGGCGCAGCCTATGGACTTTCAGCAGAGCAATTATCAAGCTGTGTGCAAATCAAGCACGAGGTAGCGCATGAACAGCAAGGAGCAGCAGTTCCTCAAGGAGCTGGACGACAAGCTATGGAAGGCCGCCGACAAGCTGCGTGCCAGCCTGGATGCCGCCAACTACAAGCACGTGGTGCTGGGGCTGATCTTCCTGAAGTACGTCTCCGATGCCTTCGAGGAGCGCCAGCAGGAGCTGCTGGCGCTGTTCCGGCACGACAGCGACGACAACATCTATTACCTGCCCCGCGAGGATTTCGACAGCGACGCGGCGTATCTGCAGGCGCTCGGGGAAGAGCTGGAGCTGCTGGACTACTACCGCGAGGCCAACGTCTTCTGGGTGCCCAGGGCAGCGCGCTGGAGCACCCTGAAGGAGAAGGCCGTGCTGCCAGTGGGCAGCGTGCTCTGGCAGGACGGTGTGGGTAATGACGTGAAGCTGCGTTCCGTCTCCTTACTGATCGATAACGCCCTGGAGGAGATTGAGAAGAGCAACGCCAAGCTCAAGGGCATCCTCAACCGCATCAGCCAGTACCAGTTGGAGAACGACAAGCTGCTGGGCCTGATCAACACCTTCTCGGATACCTCCTTCACCCGGCCTGTATTCGACGGCGAGCCGCTGAGCCTGCACAGCAAGGACATCCTCGGCCATGTGTACGAATACTTCCTCGGCCAGTTCGCCCTGGCCGAGGGCAAGCAGGGCGGGCAGTACTACACGCCCAAGAGCATCGTCACCCTGATCGTGGAGATGCTCGAACCCTACTCCGGCCGCGTATACGACCCGGCCATGGGCTCCGGCGGCTTCTTCGTCTCCAGCGACAGGTTCATCGAGGAGCACGCCAGGGAGCAGCACTACGACCCTGCCGAGCAGAAGAAGCACATCTCCGTGTACGGCCAGGAGTCCAACCCCACCACCTGGCGCCTGGCCGCCATGAACATGGCCATCCGGGGCATCGACTTCAACTTCGGGAAGAAGAACGCCGACACCTTCCTGGGTGACCAGCACCCGGACCTGCGCGCCGATTTCGTGATGGCCAACCCGCCCTTCAACATGAAGGACTGGTGGAGCGAATCCTTGGCGGACGATGCCCGCTGGAGGTACGGCACCCCGCCAAAGGGCAACGCCAACTTCGCCTGGATGCAGCACATGCTCCACCACCTGGCGCCCGCGGGCAGCATGGCCCTGCTGCTGGCCAACGGCTCCATGAGCTCCAATACCAACAACGAGGGCGAGATCCGCAAGCGCCTGGTGGAGGAGGACCTGGTGGAGTGCATGGTGGCCCTGCCCGGGCAGCTCTTCACCAATACCCAGATTCCCGCCTGCATCTGGCTGCTGACCAAGGACAAGAGCGGCGGCCTCTCGCCCAACCAGGTGAGAAAGCGCGCCCGCCGCAATGAGTACCTGTTCATCGATGCCCGCCGCCTGGGCTACATGCGTGACCGGGTGCTGCGCGACTTCGCCTCCGAGGATATCGCCACCATCACCGACACCTTCCACGCCTGGCAGCGCGGCGAGGGCTATGAGGATGTCGCCGGTTTCTGCAAGGCCGCCAGCCTGGAGGAGATCAAGAAGCACGACTTCGTGTTGACCCCGGGACGCTATGTGGGCGCAGAAGAGCAGGAGGACGACGGCGAGCCCTTTGCCGAGAAGATGGTGCGGTTGACCGGGCAACTGCGGGAGCAGTTTGCGGAGAGTGATCGGCTAGAGGCCGAGATTAAGCGGAATCTTGGGGGGCTGGGGTATGACATCTAAGCCTTTTGGAGAATTGCTAAGCATTCCGGTAAGGAATGGCCTCACAAAGCCCAAAAAAGTTAGAGGTCAGGGCTTTAAGATGGTCAACATGGGTGAGCTATTCAAGTACTCGCGGATAAACAATATTCTCATGGATAGAGTGCCCCTGACGCCAAAAGAGCAAGCTTCATCGCTGCTAGAGGCTGGGGATTTGTTATTTGCTAGACAGTCGCTCGTCCGAGAAGGAGCTGGGAAATGCTCAATTTTCTTGGGCGATTCGGAGCGTGTCTGCTTTGAGTCGCATCTTATTCGTTGTCGCCTAGAAAAAACTTCTCATAACCCGCTTTTTTACTATTATTATTTCTCCAGCCCAGATGGCAAAGCCTTGATGGATACAATCATCGAGCAAGGCGCGGGTGCAGCAGGTATTCGTGGGTCAGACCTAGTTAACCTCATTATTCCAGAGTTTGCTCTTGCCTTCCAAAACAAAATAGCATCGATACTCGATGCCCTTGACTGTAAAATCCAACTCAACCGCAAAATCAACCAAGATCTAGAGCAGATGGTCCAGGCCATTTTTAAAAGCTGGTTTGTCGATTTCGAGCCGGTCAAGGCCAAGGTCGCCGCACTGGAAGCCGGCGGCAGCGAGCAAGACACCCTGCTCGCCGCCATGCAGGCCATCTCCGGCAAGGACGAATTGGCGCTGACCCGGCTCAAGGCCGAACAGCCCGAGCAGTACACCAATCTTCGTGCCACCGCCGGGCTGTTCCCGTCGGAGCTGCAGGATAGTGAGCTGGGAGAGATTCCGGAGGGGTGGGCGGTCGAGTCTTTCTCAAAGATTGCTCGCCTGGATACGACGTCGGTGAAACCCGCCCAGGAGCCTGGAAAAATCTGGGAACATTATAGCATCCCAGCTTTCGATGAAGGTGCATTCCCAGCTTATGATTTCGGGTCGGAGATCAAAAGTAGCAAGTATAAGGTCCATCCTGCCGCTATCCTTTCATCCAAGTTGAATCCCCACTTTCCTCGCACATGGGTGCCGGATGTGCGAAATCACGACGGTGCTATCTGCTCCACAGAGTTTATGCAGTTTGTACCACTGAAACTTAAGCAAAGGGCTTTCATCGCTGGCATGGTCACCTCCGAGCCATTTCAAAGCGGAATGATGATGCGTGTGACGGGTTCGACTGGCAGCCGGCAAAGGGCCCAGCCAAAGCAGGTGGCCTCGATGGGCGTGGTACTACCTCCGGAGCCGTTGATGCTTGAATATTCAAACCGTATAGCGTCGATTTATGCGGTCATGGCCAGGAATATCAGACAGTCGCAGACTCTTTCCCAACTCCGCGACACCCTCCTCCCTAAGCTGCTTTCCGGCGAGTTGAGCATTTCGAACGCCGTTTTCGAGCCTGTTTCTCCGGATGTCGCCGATGCCACCGCCTGACCAACAGAAGGTCCAGCTTTTCGTCTCTGAGGACGGGAAGGCGCAGCTGGAAGTGGCGCTTGATCGGGAAACTGTCTGGTTGAACCAGAACCAGATGTCTGCCTTGTTCGATACCTCCACCGACAATGTCGGTTTGCACCTGAAGAATATCTTTGCAGAGGGTGAGCTTGAGGAAGATCGAACTACCGAGGATTTCTCGGTAGTTCGCCAGGAGGGCAAGCGTCAGGTTCGTCGTCGCATCAAGCATTACAATCTTGATGCCATTATTTCAGTGGGTTACCGGGTCAGCTCCATTCGCGCCACCCAGTTTCGTCAGTGGGCCACCCAGGTGCTCAAGGATCATCTTGTGCAGGGCTACACCCTCAATCAGCGCCGCCTGGCGGAGCGCGGCATCGAGTTCGAGCAGGCGGTCGACCTGCTGAGCCGCACGCTGACCCATCAGGGCCTGGTCTCCAGGGAGGGCGAAGCCGTCGCACGGGTGATCAGCGACTACGCCCGCTCCTGGAGCCTGCTGCAGGGCTACGATGAGCAGCAGCTGGCCGAGGTCGGAATCAGGCAGCCTGACATGCAGCCGTTGGAACTGGACGAGGCCCTCGCGGCCATCGGTGAGCTCAAGCAGACCCTGATGGCCAAGGGCGAGGCCACCGAGCTGTTCGGCCAGCTGCGGGGCGATGGCCTGGCCTCGGCCCTGGCCATCATCGAGCAGGGGTTCGGGGATGAGTTGTTCTATCCCAATGTCGCCAGCCGCGCCGCGCACCTGCTCTACTTCGTGATCAAGAACCACCCGCTCGCCGACGGCAACAAGCGCTGCGGCTCGTTCCTGTTCCTGTGGTACCTGCGCCGCAACGCCACCCTGCTGGCGCGGCCGGTGGAACACCTGATCAACGACAACACCCTGGTGGCCCTGGCCCTGCTGGTGGCGGAAAGCCTGCCGGATCAGAAGGCCCTGATGATCCGCCTGATCGAGCATTTCATTCTGCTGAAAGAGTCGGCTTCCGGGGATAAGGATTGAAGACATGACCGAGGATCAGCTGGAGCAGCAGTGCCTGCGGTGGTTCGCCGAGGGCGGTTGGGAGATCGCCCACGGGCCGGACCTGGCACCGGATGGCGAGGTCCCGGAGCGGGGCGATTACCGGCAGGTACTGTTGCTGGCGGATCTCGAGGCCGCCATCCGGCGCATCAACCCGCACCTGCCCCAGAACGCCGTCGAGCAGGCGATCGCCGTGGTGCGCAAGCCGGAAAGCCTGGACGTGGCGATCAGCAACCGCACCTTCCATCGCTTGTTGCTGGACGGCGTGCCGGTCGAGTATAAGCGCGACGACAGGGTGATCCACGACCAGGCCTTCCTGGTGGACTTCGGCGACCTGAGTGCCAACCGCTTCCGGGCCATCAACCAGTTCACCCTCGAAGGGGCCAAGCAGCTGCGCCGCCCGGATGTCGTTTGCTTCATCAATGGCCTGCCGCTGGCCATGCTGGAGTTGAAGAGCCCCGGTGCCGAGAACGTGAGCATCTGGGACGCCTTCCACCAGGTCCAGACCTACAAGGAGGAGATGCCCGACCTGTTCGCCTACAACGAGGCCGCCGTCATCAGCGATGGCTACCTGGCTCGGGTCGGTTCGCTCACCGCCAGCCAGGAGCGCTACATGCCCTGGCGCACCGTGAAGCACGAGGACGACAGGCCCCTGCTGGAGTGGCAGCTGGAGTCCATGGTGCGGGGCTTCTTCGACCGCGAGCTGTTGCTGGACTATATCCGCTACTTCGTGATCTTCGAGACGGATGCCGAGAGGCTGGTCAAGAAGATCGCCGGCTACCACCAGTTCCACGCCGTGCGTGAGGCGGTGAAGGCCACCGTGATCGCCGCCCGGACGCCCGAGCTTGACCGAGCCGAGGGGCGGCGCGCCACCTATGGTGATGAGGTGCAGCCGGGCAGCAAGAAGGCCGGGGTGGTGTGGCATACCCAGGGTTCCGGCAAGAGCATCTCCATGTGCTGCTATGCCGGCAAGCTGCTGCAACAACCGGAGATGAACAACCCCACCCTGGTCGTGGTGACCGACCGCAACGACCTGGACGGCCAGCTGTTCGCCACCTTCAGCGCCGCCCGGGAGCTGCTCAAGCAGGAGCCGGTTCAGGCCGATGATCGGGATGCCCTGCGCCGGTTGCTGTCGGAGCGGGAATCCGGCGGCATCATCTTCACCACGGTGCAGAAGTTCGCCCTGCTGACTGATGAGACCGACCACCCGGCGCTGAACGAACGGCACAACATCGTGGTGATCTCGGACGAGGCCCACCGCAGCCAGTACGGCCTGAAGGCTACCCTCAAGAGGGACGGCACCTACAGGTTCGGCTATGCACGGCACATGCGCGATGCCCTGCCCAACGCCTCATTCATCGGGTTTACCGGCACCCCCATCGAGAGCGAGGACAAGGACACCCGCGCCGTGTTCGGCGACTATGTCTCCATCTACGACATCCAGGATGCCGTGGACGATGGCGCGACGGTGCCGATCTTCTACGAATCTCGCCTGGCCAAGCTGGACATCAATCGCGAGCAGATCGAGGCGCTCTCCGACCAGGTGGAGGAGGTGGTCGAGGACGAGGAAGACGTGGGCAGCCGCGAGAAGACCAAGGGGGAGTGGAGCCGGCTGGAGAAGCTGGTGGGCGCCGGTCCGCGTCTGAAGCAGGTGGCGGAGGACCTGGTCAACCACTTCGAGATCCGTACCGCGACCATCAGCGGCAAGGCGATGATCGTGGCCATGAGCCGCGAGATCGCGGTTCACCTCTATAACGAGATCGTCGCCCTGCGCCCGGCGTGGCACGACGCTGACCCCGAGAAAGGCGCAATCAAGATCGTGATGACCGGCTCCGCCTCGGACCGGGCCCTGCTGCAGCCACACATCTACAACAAGGCGACCCGGAAGCGCTTCGAGAAACGCTTCAAGGATGAACGCGACCCGCTCAAGCTGGTGATCGTGCGCGACATGTGGCTGACCGGTTTCGATGCCCCCTGCTGTCACACCATGTACGTGGACAAGCCCATGAAGGGGCACAACCTGATGCAGGCCATCGCCCATGTGAACCGCGTGTTCAAGGACAAGCCCGGCGGTCTGGTGGTGGATTACATCGGTATTGCCAACGAGCTCAAGCAGGCTCTGAAGACCTACACCGACGCTAAGGGCAAGGGTTCCCCCACCCATAGTGCCGAAGAGGCCTATGCCATCCTGCTGGAGAAGCTGGACATCATCCACGGCATGTTCGCTCCTGGCCCCAAGGGCAAGGGATTCAACTACCGCTGTCATCAGGGAGCGAGTTTCGAGGATGAGCCCCACAGGCTGCTGGTGCCCACCGCCAACTACGTGCTCGGCCTGGAAGATGGCAAGAAGCGCTTCCTGGATACCGTGCTGGCCGTGAACAAGGCCTTTTCCCTGTGTGCCACCCTGGATCAAGCCCAGGCGCTGCAGAAGGAGGTGGCGTTCCTGTCCCAGGTGAAGGCCGCCATCACCAAGTTCACCAGCGTGGACCGTAAGCTCACCGAGGAGGAGAAGAACACCGCCCTGAAGCAGATCCTGGAAAATGCCCTGGTTGCCGAGGGCGTGACTGATGTCTTCGCCCTGTGTGGCCTGGACAAGCCGAATATCGGGCTGCTATCCGACGAGTTCCTGGAAGACGTTCGGCAGATGCCCTACAGGAACTTCGCCGTGGAGCTGCTGGAGAAGCTGCTCAAGGACGACATCAAGGCCAAGACTCGCAACAACGTGGTGCAGGAGAGGAAATACGCCGACCGCCTGCAGGAGACGCTGCGCAAGTATAACAACCGGGGTATCGAGACGGCGCAGGTGATCGAAGAGCTGATCAGCATGGCCAAGCAGTTCCAGGCCGAGATGGAGCGGGATGCCGCCCTGGGCCTGAACCCGGACGAGGTGGCCTTCTACGACGCTCTGGCCAATAACGAGAGCGCCGTGCGCGAGCTTGGTGACGAGGTCCTGAAGAAGATTGCCGTGGAGATCACCGACAAGCTGCGCAAATCCACCACCGTCGACTGGCAGGTGCGCGAGAGCGTGCGGGCGAAACTGCGCATCCTGGTGAGGCGAACGCTGCAGCGCTACAAGTATCCGCCCGACCAGGCGCCGGAGGCCGTTGAGCTGATCATGCAACAGGCGGAAGTGCTCTCGAACCACTGGAGCCGATAGCCCTGGCCGGGGAGAGGCGACAGCTGCTTACTTCCTCAGGTGGCAGGGCTTACCTGGCACACAGATCAGCGTTAAGCCAATTAATGGCGCAGCCCGGCCAGATCCTCGCGGGTGGGCAGGGCGGCATAGGCACCGGGGCGGGTCACGGCGTGGGCGCCGCAGCGGCAGGCGGTCTCCACGGCCCGGGCCAGGAAGTCGGCGTCGCGGTGCCAGTCGCCGTCGATGCCGGCCTCGCCGAGGTGTTCGGCGAGTTCGGCCAGCAGTCCGCCGATAAAGGCATCGCCGCCGGCGGTGGTGTCCACCGCCTCGACGGCGGGCGGCGTCACCCGCTGCTCGAGGCCCACGCCCAGCAGGCGCACGTCGCCGGCCCCGTCGGTGATGACGATGGCCTTGACTCCGGCGGCCAGGCGCTCGGCCAGCCAAGCGTCCTCCGGGTGGTCGGCGCGCAGGCAGTCGAGCTCCTCGGTGGAGAGCTTGAGCTGGTCGGCCGTGTCGAGCAGGCGGGTCACCAGGCTGATGTCGGCGGTGCCTTCGGCCCACAGGTTGTGGCGCAGGTTGGCGTCCACGCTGACCAGGCAGCCGGCGCGGCGCGCCATCTCGGCCATGGCCAGGGTGGTCTCGGCGATCGCCGGCTCGGTCAGGCTGTTGCTGCACAGGTGCAGTATGGCGGGCTCGGCGAACACGCCGGCGGGCAGGTGCTCGAGCCGGTAGAGCAGGTCGGCGGCCGGCGGGCGGTAGAAGTCGAAGGTGCGCTCGCCGTGCTCATCCCGGGAGACGAAGGCCAGGGCGGTTCGCGCCTCCTGGGTGCGCACCACCCCGGAGGTGTCGACGCCGTGGGCGGCCAGCTGTGCCGCGAGGAAGTCGCCGAAGCGGTCATCGCCGACCATGCCGAGGAAGCGGCTGGGCACGCCGAGCCGGGCGCAGGCCACGGACACGTCGGCCGGTGCCCCGCCGGCATAGGGCGTGAACGTCTCGTGGCCCTGTGCCGTATCGCCCAGCCGGCTGGAGAGCATGTCGACCAGGGCCTCGCCGAAGGCGATCACCGGGATCATGCGGGCAGCGCCAGGCTGAGGGTGGTGCCCAGCAGGTGCTGGGCGCCGGGCACCAGCCACACCGGGTCGAGGCGGGTGTTGGCGGACTCCACGCAGAGGAAGCGGTGGCCGGCCTCGGTGGGGGTGTCCTCGGGCAGCGCCTCGCCGGGGTGCCAGACCACGGCGGAGTCGCTGCCCTGGCGGGCGATGCGCAGGCGGCGAGCGCCGTCGTCCAGGGTCAACTCGGCGTTGCTGTGATAGATGCGGTCGAGCCCGCCGCGTACGCCGAGCTCGCCCTGCTGCTCGCGGTCGGCGAAGCCGGCCAGCTTGTCCAGGTAGCGGGCGCCGGCCAGCCCCTCGACGCGGCAGGCGAAGGCGTCGCGCACCGCCAGGTAGCTGTGCAGGGCGCCGCTGATCTTCACCGGCGTCTCGCCGACGTGCTCGGTGACCAGCTCCACGTGCAGGCGCCGGGCGTTGGCCTGGACCACCAGGCGCGCCGTGAGCTGGCTGTGCAGGCGCGTCTCGGGCGAGAGGTGCAACTCCACCCCCTCCTCGTGCTCGTCCACGGCGTCCAGCCGCCAGTCGGCGAGGCGTGCGGTGCCGTGGAAGGGGCCGCTGTGATCCTCGGACTCGTCGGCGTAGCGATCGTCGGCGAACCAGGGCCAGCAGAGCGGGATGCCGCCGCGAATCGCACCGGGGAGATCCTGGGGCGTGGGCGTCACCCACAGCCAGCCTTCGCTGCCGTCACCGGCCGGTAGGAAGTGGAGAAGTTGCCCCCCCTGCAGGGAGAGGGCCAGCTCGCCCCAGGCCTCGTTGGCCAGCCACAGCTCGCGGCCGGCCCAGTGGGCGCGGCGCTGGCCGCGGGTCTCGTCGAGCAGGGTGCGCAGGCTTTGCGGAATCATCATTCGACCTCTTCCATCGCGTTAGTCGACTTCTGGATTGTAAAGGGCCTCGGCGGCGCCCAGCAGTCCCGTCCAGGGGGCGGTCACCAGGTGCACGGGGATCGTCGCCGTGTAGGCGTCCATGCGTCCCTTGGCGGCGAAGGCCTCGCGAAAGCGGCTTCGCGGCAGCCAGTCGCGCAGCCGCGGCAGGATGCCTCCGCACAGGGTGACCCCGCCGCGGGCGCCCAGCATCAGGGCGGCGTCACCGCAGACGTCGCCGAGGATCTTGAGAAAGCGCAGCAGGGTATCACGGGCCAGCGGGTCGCTGTCGGCCGCCGCGGTGACCTCGGCGGGGGTGGTGTGCACGGGGTTGGCGCCCTTGAGCGAGCAGTGGGCGAGGTAGAGGTCCAGCAGCCCCTGGCCGCACAGCAGGCGCTCCACGCTGACCCGGCCGTAGCGGTTGCGGAAGTGGCGCAGGAGGTTCTGCTCGCGCTCGTCGGTGGGGGCGAAGGTGACGTGGCCCCCCTCGGTGGGCAGCGGGATCCAGGCGTGGCGGCCGGGGAAGAGGCCGGCGACGCCGAGCCCCGTGCCGGGGCCGATCACCAGCCGGGCCGCATGGGGAATCGCCTCGCCGGGCTGCACCTCGACCAGGTCGGCCTCGGGCAGGTGGGGCACGCCCAGCGCCTGGGCGGTGAAGTCGTTGATCACCTTGAAGCGCGTGAGCCCCAGCGCCGCCTGGGCCTCGGCCCGGGAGAAGGCCCAGTGGTTGTTGGTCATGGTCACCTGGTCGCCGCGGATCGGGCAGGCGAAGGCCAGGCAGGCCTCCTGTGGGGCCCGTTCGCCGGTGGCGCCTACCCGGGTCAGGTAGTCGTGCACCGCCTCCACCAGGCCGGGGTAGTCGGCGCAGGGCAGGGCGAGGATATCGCGGGGCGCGAAGGCGCCCGGGGTCACCAGCGCGAAGCGGGCGTTGGTGCCGCCGATATCACCGATCAACGCGGGTCGTGTCATCGTCAATGTGTCCTTTCTGTCCCTGGCGCTTCTCGCGATGGCAGTGGCTCAGGCGTCCTCGTCGTGGATCTGGCCGGCCTGGCGGGCCAGGTCGTCGGCCTCGAAGCCGCCGAACACCGAGGCGCCCTGCTCGGAGCCGCTGGCCAGATGGCGCAGGCCGGCGAACAGTTCGCGTCCCAGGCCCTGGTGGCAGTGCTCCAGGTGCGGCTCGGCGCGCTCGCGCTCGGCCCAGGCGTGGGCGTCCACCTTGACCTCGAGGGTGCCGGCGTCGGCGTCCAGGCGGACGATATCGCCATCGCGCAGCTTCGCCAGGGGGCCGCCGTCCAGAGCCTCGGGGGTCATATGGATGGCCGCGGGGACCTTGCCGGAGGCGCCGGACATGCGTCCGTCGGTGACCAGCGCGACCTGGAAGCCGCGGTCCTGGAGCACGCCGAGATAGGGTGTGAGCTTGTGCAGCTCCGGCATGCCGTTGGCCTTGGGGCCCTGGTAGCGCACCACGACCACCACGTCGCGATCGCGATCCAGCTCGCCCGCCTCGAAGGCCGCCTTGAGCTCGTTCTGGTCCTCGAAGATCCGTGCCGGCGCCTCCACCAGGCGGTGTTCCTCGGCCACCGCCGAGACCTTGATCACCCCGCGGCCCAGGTTGCCGTCGAGCACGGTGAGCCCGCCGGTGGGGGCAAAGGGCTCGCTTACGCCGCGCAGCACGTCCCGGTCGAGGCTATCGGCGGGGCCCTCGCGCCAGGTCAGCTTGCCCTCCTCCAGGAAGGGCTCCCGGGTGTAGGCGGTCAGGTCGCTGCCGAACACCGTGGGGATGTCGCCATGGATCAGTCCGGCGCCCAGCAGCTCACGGATCAGCAGGCTCATGCCGCCGGCGGCCTGGAAGTGGTTCACGTCGGCCTGGCCGTTGGGGTAGATGCGGGTCAGGCTCGGCGTCACCGCGGAGAGGGCGGTGAAGTCGTCCCAGGTGATGGTCAGCCCCGCCGCGGCGGCCATGGCCACCAGGTGCAGGGTGTGGTTGGTGGAGCCGCCGGAGGCCAGCAGGCCGACCATGGCGTTGACGATGGCGCGCTCGTCGACCTGCTGGTAGAAGGGGCGGTAGCTGCCGCCCGGCTCGCTGTTACGAATCGCCTGCTCGGCGGCGTAGCGGGTCAAGGCCTCGCGCAGCGGCGTGCCCGGGTTGACGAAGGAGGCGCCGGGCAGGTGCAGGCCCATGATCTCCATCATCAGCTGGTTGGAGTTGGCGGTGCCGTAAAAGGTGCAGGTACCGGGGCTGTGGTAGGAGGCGGATTCGGCCTCCAGCAGCTCGTCGCGGCCCACCTTGCCCTCGGCGTAGAGCTGGCGGATGCGGGCCTTCTCCTTGTTGGGCAGGCCGCTCTCCATGGGGCCGGCGGGCACGAAGAGCGCCGGCAGGTGGCCGAAGCGCGCCGCGCCGATGAAGAGCCCCGGGACGATCTTGTCGCAGACGCCCAGGTAGAGGGTGGCGTCGAACATGTTGTGGGAGAGCGCCACGGCGGTGGCCATGGCGATCACCTCCCGGGAGAAGAGCGACAACTCCATGCCGGGCTGGCCCTGGGTGACGCCGTCGCACATGGCCGGCACGCCGCCGGCGAACTGGGCGGTGGAGCCCATGGCCCGGGCGGCGGCCTTGATGATCGCCGGGTAGTCCTCCAGCGGCTGGTGGGCCGAGAGCATGTCGTTATAGGACGAAATAATGCCCAGGTTGGCGCTGTTCATCAGCTTGAGGCGGTCCTTCTCCTCGGCGCCGCAGGCGGCGAAGCCGTGGGCCAGGTTGCCGCAGGAGAGCTCACCCCGGTGCACGCCGCGGCGATGCTGGGCCGCCATGCGCGCCTCGTAGAGGGCGCGGCGCTCGGCGGAGCGCTCGCGGATGCGTCGGGTGACGTCGGCAACGGTGGCGTTCAGGGCGGGGGGCGTCGTGGCCATGGGGTACCTCGGTCTCTGTGTATTTTTGGTAAGTTTACCAAAATAATCTCGGGATTCTCCGTCATCCTAGTCGGCATTTGGTCGAATTTGTAGTTTTATTACCTTTAGGGCCGTTCGGCCCGTCACAGCCCCAGCAGCCTGAGCAGCCAGCGCCGGTAGGGCGGGTTGAGCAGGCCCACGGCGTTGCGTCGCGCCTGGAGGAAGACGCTGCGCTCGAGGCTGAAGCGCAGGAAGCCGGCCTCGCCCTGGTAGGCGCCCATGCCGCTCTCGCCCACGCCGCCGAAGGGCAGTGCCGGAACGGCGTTGTGCCAGAGGGTGTCGTTGAAGACCACGCCGCCGGAGTGGGTGGTCTCAAGCACCCGGCGGCGCCGCTCGGCGTCGTCGGTGAAGGCGTAGAGTGCCAGCGGCCGCGGCCCGGCGTTGACGTGGGCCAGGGCGGCATCGAAGTCGCGCACGCCGAGGACCGGCAGCCAGGGGCCGAAGATCTCCTCCTGCATCAGGGCCAGGCCCTCGTTGGGGTCGATCACCAGGGTCGGCGGCAGCTTGGCCCCGCCGCCCGGCAGCTCGACGCGCTCGCCCAGGGCGATCATCCGGCAGCCGTGGTCGCGGGCCTCGTCGAGCATGGCCTCGAGCCGTGCGCGCTGATGCTCTCCCGGCACGGCGGTGTAGTCCTCACCGGCGGTGCCCCGAGGGTAGAAGTCGTTGACCACTCGGCGCATCGCCTCGATGAAGTCGCCGAGCCGGGAGGCGTCGATCAGCACGTGGTCGGGGGCGATGCAGGTCTGGCCAGCGTTGAGCCACTTGCCGAAGGCGATGCGCTCGGCGGCATGCGACAGGTCGGCATCGGGGCCGATGATGGCCGGGGTCTTGCCGCCCAGCTCCAGGGTGATGGGGGTCAGGTGGGCGGCGGCGGCCCGGGCTACCTCGCGGCCGATGCGCGCATTGCCGGTGAACAGCAGGTGATCGAAGGGCAGCGCCGAGAAGGCGCGGGCCGTCTCCACGTCGCCCGGGACCACGGCGAGCTCGGCGGGGTCGAAGTAGCGCTCGGCTAGGCGCGCCATCAGCGCGCTGGTGGCGGGGGTGTGCTCGCTGGGCTTGATCAGCACCCGGTTGCCGGCGGCCAGGGCGTCCACCGCCGGCAGCCAGGCGAGGTTCCAGGGGTAGTTGGAGGGGGCGATGATGCCCACCACCCCCAGCGGCTGGCGGTGCACCCGGGCCCGCCCCGGCTGGAGCCGCCAGGGCACGGCGGCGCGGCGGGGGCGCATCCAGCGGCGCAGGTGGCGCCGCGCATGGCGCACCGCCTGGAGCACGGTGGCGATCTCGGCCAGCCGGCTCTCGGCTTCGGCGCGGTGGCCAAAGTCCTCGCCGATGGCGGCGATGATCTCGTCGCGGTGGCGCCGGGTCAGGGTCGCCAGCCGGGCCAGGCGTTCGCGGCGGGTGGCAAGCGTCGGGTAGGGCTCGGCCGCGAAGGCGCGACGCTGGGCATCGAACTGCGCCTGCAGCTCGCGGGCATCGGTCATGCACGTCTCCGTGTGTCGATGAGGATGGAAGGGGGCTCGGGCACTGGGCACAATGTAGGCCTTCTGCCAACGGCTTGTCAGCTGCCGGAGCCGCCATGTCCTCGCTTGTGTTGCAAGAACTCCCCGCCATCGAGGCGGTGCCGGCCGCGGCCTGGAACGCCCTGGTCGGCGATGACCACCCCTTCCTGCGTCACGAGTTCCTGCATGCCCTGGAGGCGAGCGGCTCGGTGAGCCCGGCCACCGGCTGGGTGCCGCGCCACCTGACCCTCTGGCAGGGCGAGCGCCTGGTGGGGGCGATGCCCCACTACCTCAAGCACCACTCCTTCGGGGAGTACGTCTTCGACTGGAGCTGGGCCGATGCCTGGGAGCGCGCCGGCGGGCGCTACTATCCCAAGGGGCTCACCGCCATTCCCTACACCCCAGCGCCCGGGCCGCGGCTGGCGCTGGCCGAGGGCATCGACCCGCTGGCCGCCCGTGAGGCCCTGGCCATGGCCTGGGAGGGGCGCGGGGAAGGCGTGGCCAGCGAGCTCTCCAGCTGGCACCTGCTGTTTGCCGAGGAGGCCGAGGTGGCCGCCTGGCAGGCAGCGCGCCCCGGGCTGCTGGCCCGCCACGGGGTGCAGTTCCAGTGGCGCGACGCCGGCTACGGCGACTTCGAGGGCTTCCTGGCCGCGATGACCTCCAAGCGGCGCAAGGCGATCCGCCGCGAGCGGCGCCTCGTCGCCGACCAGGGGCTGACGCTGCATCGCCTCGAAGGGGAGGAGATCGACGCGGCGGCCCTCGAGCACTTCTTTCGCTGCTACGAGATCACCTACCTGGAGCGGGGGCGCCACGGCTACCTCAACCCGGACTTCTTCCGCCGGCTGCGCGCCACCATGCCGGAGAGCCTGCTGCTGGTGCAGGCGCGGCTCGAGGGCCGGCCGGTGGCCGCGGCGCTCTGCCTGCAGGGCGCGCGCACCCTCTACGGCCGCTACTGGGGCAGCGAGGTGATGGCCGACTGCCTGCACTTCGAGGCCTGCTACTACCAGGGCATCGAGCACTGCCTGGCCCGGGGGCTGACCCTCTTCGACCCCGGCACCCAGGGAGAGCACAAGCTGGCCCGGGGCTTCGCGCCGCGCCTGCTCACCTCGCTTCACCATATCGCCGACCCCCGCCTGCGCGACGCCGTGGCGCGTTTCTGCGCCGAGGAGCGCGCCCAGATCCGCGCCTATTGCGCCGCCGCGACGCAGGCGCTGCCGTTCAGGGCGTGAGCGGGCCCGGCGATGGTGGCATAATGCCGCCATCCTTTTTCTCGCGACGGACGCTGTTCATGCTCAAGTGGTTGGCCATCGTGCTGCTGGTCCTGCTCGCCCTGCTGCAGTATCGCCTGTGGCTGGGTGAGGGGGGCATCCGCGACCTCGGCGAGGTGCGCGAGCGGGTGGCGGCCCTGGAGGCGGCCAACAAGCCGCTACGCGACCGCAACGCCCGCCTGGGCGCCGAGGTGCTGGACCTCAAGACCGGCCTGGATGCCATCGAGGAGCGCAGCCGCAGCGACATCGGCATGGTGCGCGCCGAGGAGTACTTCTTCTGGGTGCCGGGCGTGGCGGTGGAGGCCGTCCCGGTGGTCAATCCCGCGCCGGCGGTGAGCCTGGAGGCCAGCCGATGAGCGTGGCGCCCTGGCTGGTGGTGCCCGCGGCGGGGCAGGGGCGACGCATGGGGGCCGATCGCCCCAAGCAGTACCTGGCGATCGACGGCCGCCCGGTGCTGGCCCACACCCTGGCGCGTCTGCATGCCGCCTTTCCCGCGGCGCGCCTCTGCCTCTGTCTGGACCCCGAGGATGCCCGCTTCGACCCGGCCTGGGTGCCCTTCGCCGAGTGGCGCCGGGTGCCCGGCGGTGCCGAGCGGGTCGACTCGGTGGCCAGCGCCCTGGCGGCCATCGCGGGCGAGGCCGGCGACGATGACCTGGTGCTGGTCCATGACGTGGCGCGCCCCTGCGTGACCGTGGCGGATCTTGTCCGCCTTCACGCCGTGCTGGCGGACGATCCGGTGGGTGGCCTCCTGGCCGCCCCGGTGGCCGACACCATGAAGCGCGATGACGGCGCCGGTCGAGTCGCTACTACCGAGCCTCGCGCCGGCCTCTGGCACGCCTTGACCCCTCAGGGCTTCCGCTACGGCCTGCTGCGCCGGGCGCTGACGGCGGCGCGGGAAGCCGGCGTGGCGGTCACCGACGAGGCTTCGGCGGTGGAGGCGCTGGGACGCTTCCCGCGGCTGGTCAGCGGGCGTCGCGACAACCTCAAGATCACCCATCCCGAGGACCTGGCCCTGGCCGGGCAGATCCTGGCTGCCCAGCGCCAGGCGACGGCCTCGGGCGAGCAGGACAAGGCGCCTTCCGGCGCACTGGAGAGATGATGCGCATCGGCCACGGCTTCGACGTCCACCGCTTCGGCGAAGGCGACCACCTGATGATCGGCGGCGTCGCCGTTCCCTTCGACCACGGCTTTGTCGCCCACTCCGACGGCGACGTGCTGCTGCACGCCGTCAGCGATGCCCTGCTGGGCGCCTGCGCCCTGGGCGACTTCGGTCGCCACTTTCCCGACACCGACCCGGCCTGGAAGGGGGCCGACAGCCGCGTGCTGTTGCGCCACGTGGTGGGCCTGGTGCGTAAGGCCGGCTACCGGGTCGGCAACCTGGACGCCACCCTGATGGCCCAGGCGCCGAAGATGGCCCCGCACATCGCGGCCATGGCCGCCACCATCGCCGAGGATCTCGGCGTCGAGGTCGGCGCGGTCAACGTCAAGGCCACCACCACCGAACGCCTGGGCTTCACCGGGCGCGGCGAGGGGATCGCCGCCGAGGCGGTGGTGCTGCTGCTGCCCGCGGCCCTCGTCGCTGAGGGAGAGCGCGCCGGTGAGTGACACCGACGCCCGGCGCGAGCCGGATGCCATCGCCTGGCCGCCGAGCTGGCCGCGGGTGCTCGACGCCGACTTCGGCCCGCCGCCGGCGGGGGAGTATCGCGCCACCCCCGAGGATTTCCAGGTCGCCGAGGTGCTCGACTTCGCCCCGGAGGGGCAGGGCGAGCACCTCTGGCTGCACGTCGAGAAGCGCGACCTGACCACCGCCATGGCGGTGCGCGAGCTGGCCCGGCTGTGCGAGGTCTCGCCCCGCGACGTCGGCTACTCCGGCATGAAGGATCGCGTCGCCGTCACCCGTCAGTGGCTCTCGGTGCAGCTGCCCGGGCGCGAGGCCCCGACAGGGCTCGCCGAGGCGCTGGCCGAGCGCGGCATCCGCGTGCTGGCCGAGGCGCGCCATCCCCGCAAGCTCAAGCGCGGCGTGCACCGCGCCAATCGCTTTCGCCTGCGGATCACCGGCCCCGCGGTGGCCGACCCTACCCTCGAGGCGCGCTGGGCGCGGCTGGTGGAGCAGGGCGTGGCCAACTATTTCGGGCCCCAGCGCTTCGGGCCGGATGGCCGCAACCTGCAGCGTGCCCGCTCGCTGCTGGCCCGCGGCTGGCGCAAGCGCGATGACCGCGACGGCATGATGCTCTCCGCGGCGCGCAGCTTCCTGTTCAACGAGCAGCTGGCCGAGCGCGTCCACGACGGCAGCTGGCACCGCCTGCTGCCCGGCGAGGTGGCGATCCTCGACGGCACCGCCAGCCAGTTCACCCTGGAGACGCCGGATGCCGAGCTCGAGGCTCGGGCGGCCCGGCTCGACCTGCACGGAAGCGGCGTGCTGTGGGGCGTCGGCGGCTCCGTGGCGGCCGGCGAGGCGCTGGACCGGGAGGCCCGGCTGGCCGAGCGCTACCCGGCGCTCTGCGCGGGCCTCGAGCGCGCCGGCGTGCGCCTGGCGCGACGCGCGCTGCGCCTGCGCCTCGGCGAGCCGACCCTGACCCGCGGCGAGGGCGAGCTGTGGCTCGCCTTCAGCCTGCCGCGAGGCGCCTTCGCCACCGCCGTGCTGCGCGAGCTGATCGCCCACCCCACCCTGTGAAGGAGCCTGCCATGCGCCGACTGCTGCTTTCCAACGACGACGGCGTCCATGCCCCGGGCCTGCGTGCCCTGCATGACGCCCTGGCGCCCCACGCCCGGCTGCGCGTGGTGGCACCGGACCGCGACAAGAGCGGGGCCAGCAACTCCCTGACCCTGACCCGGCCGCTGTCGCTGACCGACATGGACAACGGCTTCTACAGCGTCGACGGCACCCCGGCAGACTGCGTCTACCTGGGGGTCAACGGCGTCTGGGAGGAGAGACCTGACCTGGTGATCTCCGGCATCAACCACGGCGGTAACCTCGGCGACGACGTGCTCTACTCCGGCACCGTGGCCGCCGCCATGGAGGGGCGCAACCTGGGCATGCCGGCCATCGCCATGTCGCTTGTGGGCTCGCGCCACTTCGATACCGCCGGGCGCGTGGCGGCGAGCCTGGTGGGCGCCGCCGACCAGCTCTCCCTGCCGCCGCGCAGCCTGCTCAACGTCAACGTCCCGGACCTGCCCTGGGACCAGATCCAGGGCTTCCGGGTCACCCGCCTGGGCTATCGCGGTCCGGCCTCGCGGCCCCTCGAGGTGCGCGACCCCCGCGGCCGGGTGCGCTGGTGGATCGCCGCCGCCGGTGAGAACGCCGACGACGGCGCCGATACCGACTTCGCCGCCGTCGAGGCCGGCTACGTTTCCATCACCCCGCTGCAGACCGACCTGACCCGGCATGCGGCGATCAGTGACGTACAGGGCTGGCTGGATGCACTCACCTGAACGACTGCCGGCGCTGGTGCGGGGAGTGGGCATGACCTCCCAGCGCACCCGCGACCGCATGGTGGCCAGGTTGGCCGATCAGGGCATCCGCGATGCCCGCGTGCTGGCCACCATGGCCGCCGAACCGCGCCACCTCTTCCTGGACGAGGCGCTGGCCCATCGCGCCTACGAGGACACCGCGCTGCCCATCGGCCATGGCCAGACCCTCTCCCAGCCGTGGATGGTGGCCAGGATGACCGAGCTGGTGCTGGAGGCGGCCCCCTCCCGGGTGCTGGAGATCGGCACCGGCTCGGGCTACCAGACCCTGATCCTGGCGCGGCTGGTGCCGGAACTCTGGTCCATCGAGCGGATCAATGCCCTGCACCGCCGCGCCGCCGAGCGCCTGCGCCTGCTGGAGGCCCAGGGTGCACAGCTGCGCCTGGCCGATGGCGGCCACGGCTGGCCGGAGGAGGCCCCCTTCGATGTCATCCTGCTCACCGCCTGTGCCGGTGAGCTGCCCGCCCCGCTGCTGGCCCAGCTGGCCGAGGGGGGGGTGCTGATCACGCCGCTGGCCGATGCCCGGGGGCGCCAGTGGCTGACCCGCGTGCGGCGCCAGGGCGACACATTCGAACAGCAGCGCCTGGAGTCGGTTCGCTTCGTGCCGCTGCTGGAAGGCGTCATTCGTTGAAAGGAGTTCGTGCTTGAAGCGTTATCCAGGAATCTTTCTCAGGGGCGCCGGAATGGGGGCCGCCGATGCGGTCCCGGGGGTCTCGGGCGGCACCATCGCCTTCGTCACCGGCATCTACGAGGAGCTGATTCACACCATCAAGCAGTTCGGGCCCAGCGCCTTCGTGGCCTGGCGCCGCGGCGGCCTGCCGATGCTGATCGCCCACCTCAACCTGGGCTTCGTGGTGCCGCTGCTGGCCGGCATCGCCGCCAGCCTGATCAGCGTCGCCCACCTGGTGGTGTGGCTGATGGAGGACCATCCGCTGCTGCTCAACGGCTTCTTCTTCGGCCTGGTGGCGGCCTCGGCCCTGGTGGTGGGGCGCCATCCCACCGACTGGCGATGGTGGCACATCGCCCCGCTGGTGGCGGGGCTGCTGCTGGCCCACTTCCTGCCGGCGGTGATGCCGCTGATCACCCTGCTCGGCAGCCCCAACCTGATGCTCATCGTGGGCGGTGCCATCGCCATCAGCGCGCTGCTGCTGCCCGGAGTCTCCGGGAGCTTCCTGCTGCTCACCATGGGGCTCTATGGCACCGTGATGCAGGGCATCCGCACCTTCGACCTGGGCCTGATCGCCGTGTTCGGGGTGGGCTGCCTGATCGGCCTGTTCTTCTTCTCTCGCCTGCTCTCCTGGCTGCTGCGCCGCCACCATGCGGCCACCCTCCAGCTGCTGCTTGGCTTCATCGTGGGATCGCTGCCGGTACTCTGGCCGTGGCGCGAACTGGTACGCTATCAGCTCGGCCCCGAGGGGCAGATGATCCCGCTGGACTATCGCTATCTCACCCCGGGCGACTTCGCCCTGCTCACCGGCGAATCGGCCCAGCTGCCGGCGGTGGCCGCGCTGATGCTGGCCGGCCTGGCCCTGGTCCTGCTGCTGGATCGTACCGGCCGGCGTCCGGCCGCCGTGAGCACGCCCAAGGGGGCGAACAAGGAGGATGCTTCCGATGCGTAAGGCAATGATGATTTCCGCGCTGGCCCTGGCCATGGCCGGCTGTGCCGCCCAGCAGCAGGGCCAGGCGCCGCAGGTCCGCGACCTGTCCGCCAGCCGCGAGCGCGCTCCCGCCTCCCACTACACCGTGGAGACGGGCGATACCCTCTATGGCATCGCCTGGCGCCACAACATGGACTACCGCGACCTGGCACGTCTAAACCGCATTGGCCCCCCCTACCAGATCCAGCCGGGCCAGCGCCTGGTGCTGGACGCGGAAGGCCCGGGACCGGCCCGCGACGAGGGCGTCACCGCCGTGGCCAGCACGCCCGGCGTGGTGGCCACCCCCCTGGGTGGTGGCCAGCCCCCCGCCGATGTCGAGAGCGGCAGCATGGAGTGGCTGCTGCCCGACGGCACCACCGAGCAGGGCCGTCGGCTCTCCGCCCAGTCCCTGGACGAGGCCGACGGCCCGACCCAGGTGGCCATGGAGGGGGCCATGGAGGCCGCCGGCGGCACGACGGGCCCCGGCCCCATCTATGACGCCACGACGCCCGGCGCCGACGGCAGCCCGGCGCCGGATCGCAGCTCGCGCAGCTACACGCCGGTGGACGAGGTCAACTGGCGCTGGCCCGCCGACGGCGAGATCGTCGGTCGTTTCGGCGAGGGCGGCAGCATCACCGCCGGCATTGATATCGCTGGGCAAAAGGGGCAACCTGTCAGAGCGGCCGGTCCGGGGATCGTCGTCTATGCGGGCAGCGGGGTGCGGGGCTACGGCAACCTGATCCTGCTCAAGCACAATGACGAGTACCTGAGCGCCTACGCCCACAACGACTCCCTGCGCGTGCGCGAGAACGATGTGGTCGAGGCCGGTGAGGTCATTGCGACCATGGGCGACAGCGACGCCGAGGACGTGCGACTGCACTTCGAGGTGCGCAAGAACGGCCAGCCGCAGGACCCCCTGAACTACCTGCCGTCCCGCTGAGGCGCTCGGTGGCCCCGAGGGCCCGCGCAGTGGCGGGGTGTCACACAATAATAATCAGGTGCGCCGATGCTGTTGTCTGGCATCGGCGCCGGGACGCAACCACAGGGTAGCCATCGATGAGCATGCTTGAACGGGACCTTCAGGATGTGAATCTCGACACGCTCGAGGAGAAGGACGACGCGGTAGTGGATGACGTTGCCGACGAACTGGACGACGACCACGACGACACGGAAAGCCGTCGTGACGACGAGGAGGCCTTCGAGAAGGCGCTGAGTCGCGAGGATCGCTACAGCAACCACAGCCTCGATGCCACCCAGATCTACCTCAACGAGATCGGCTTCTCGCCGCTGCTGACCCCGGAGGAGGAGGTCTACTACGGCCGCCTGGCCCGCAAGGGGGATCCGGCCGGGCGCGCGAGGATGATCGAGTCCAACCTGCGTCTGGTGGTCAAGATCGCCCGGCGCTACCTAAACCGCGGCCTGTCGCTGCTCGACCTGATCGAGGAGGGCAACCTCGGCCTGATCCGCGCGGTCGAGAAGTTCGATCCCGAGCGTGGCTTCCGCTTCTCCACCTATGCCACCTGGTGGATCCGCCAGACCATCGAGCGGGCGCTCATGAACCAGACCCGCACCATCCGCCTGCCCATTCACGTGGTCAAGGAGCTCAACATCTACCTGCGTGCGGCCCGCGAGCTGACCCAGAAGCTCGACCACGAGGCCACCGCCGAGGAGATCGCCGAGCACCTCGACAAGCCGGTGGAGGCGGTCAAGAAGATGATGGGCCTCAACGAGCGCATCTCCTCGGTGGACTACCCGGTAGGCGGCGACAGCGACAAGCCGCTGATCGAGACCCTGGCCGACGACAACGACCTGGGCCCCGAGTCCTCGCTGCTCGATGGCGACATCAAGCAGCACGTCGACGAGTGGCTCTCCGAGCTCACCGAGAAGCAGATGGAGGTGGTGGTGCGTCGCTTCGGCCTGCGCGGCCACGAGGCGGCGACCCTCGAGCAGGTGGGCGAGGAGATCGGCCTGACCCGCGAGCGGGTCCGCCAGATCCAGGTCGAGGCGCTCAAGAAGCTGCGCCGGGTGCTCGACAAGCAGGGACTCTCGCTGGATTCGATCTTCGCCTAGCGCTCGGTGCCGGCTCGCGTGTCGCCCCGGCCGGCACCCCTTGCCGATTTCCTGCATGCTGCTGGGGCAGCATGCAGGCTTCGGCCCCGTACAGGAATCGCAAGCCCATGCATCGCCCGACCCTGACCCGCCTGCTGCCCCGGCCGCTGGTCCTCCTCGTGGGGCTGGCCGTGGCCGGCACCGCTCAGGCCACCGACCTCTGGACCGTCGCCCGCGACGCCCTCGACAACGACGCCACCCTGGCCGCCGCCCGCTCGGGCTTCTCCGCCGTGGAGGCGGGGCGCGACGTGCAGCGCGGCACCCTGCTGCCCCAGGTCAGCCTGGGCGGCAACCTGACCCACAGCCGCACCTACGAGAGCCAGTCCGGTGCCGCGCTACCCCCCAGTCAGCAGTCCGGCCAGCTGCCGCGGGACGAGGATGACGACGTCAACAGCCTCGGCGTGAACCTGGACGCCAGCCAGGCGCTCTATGACCCCGCGCGGCGCGCCCAGCTCCAGCAGGCCGAGCGCCGGGTCGATCGCGAATCGCTGTCGCTTGCGGTAGCCGAGCAGCAGCTGCTGTTGGACGTGGCCGAGGCCTACTTCGAGATCCTGCGCGCCCACGACATCCTCTCGGCGCGCCGCTCCCAGGAGACCGCCATCGAGCGCCAGCTGGAGCAGGCCCGGGAGCGCTTCGAGGTGGGGCTGATCGCCATCACCGAGGTGCACGAGGCCCAGGCCTCCTTCGACCTGGCCCGCGCTCAGCGCATCGCCGCCGAGAGCGCCATGCAGGTCAGCTTCGAGGCCCTGGAGCGCCTGACCGGGAAGCGCTACGAGAGCATCGACGGCCTCGCCGAGGAGATTCCCATCGTGCCGCCGGAGCCCGTGGATCGTGGCGACTGGGTCGAGCTCGCCATGGCCAACAGTCCCATGCTGCAGATGGCCGAGGCCGGCATCGAGGTGGCGCGCAGCGAGCTCGACGTCTCCCGGGCCGGCCAGCTGCCGCGCCTGGAGGCCTTCGCCCGCTACGACTACTCGGACAACGACCGCAGCGGGGCTTCCGGCTACAACTCCGGCAGCCAGCTCGGCCTGCGCGCCAGCATGCCGCTCTACACCGGCGGCAGCACCCAGGCACAGATTCGTCAGAGCGGCTTCGCCCTGGAGGTCTCCCAGTACGACTTCGAGGCCCAGCGCCGCGATACCGTCCAGCAGGTGCGCTCGCTGTTCACCCGGGTAAGCAACGACGTGGAGACGGTGGAGGCCCGCGCCCAGGCCATCGTCTCCAACCGCAGCGCCCTGGAGGCGACCCGCTCCGGCTACGAGGTGGGCACCCGCAACATCGTCGATGTGCTCAACGCCAAGCGCAACCTGTTCAACGCCATCGCCGACCACGCCGAGGCGCGCTACGACTACGTGCTTGGCCTGCTGCGCCTGCAGCAGCAGGCGGGGCTGCTCGACGCCGAGTCGATCCAGGCGGTCAACGCCTGGCTGCGCAGCGAGGGGGCGGTGTCGCTGGAGCTGCCGGCGATGGCCAACGATGACCCGGTGATGAACATCGGTGAGCGTCCGCGGTCGCCATCCTGACGATTTGCTGCCGGTTGATGATTTCTTGAGCCTTGCCACCAGAAACCACCAAGAATTTGGTGGTTTCTTTCATGAGATGGCCGCGCTATCCATGGATAATGCCAGATCTTTCTCTCGTTCTTCCCCTTCACAGCTTCAGGATCTGCCATGGCCCGGCCGCTGATCGCCGATATCGACCTCGATGCCCTGCGTCACAACTATCGTCTCGCCTGCTCGCTCGCCCCCGACAGCCGTGCCGTCGCGGTGCTCAAGGCCGACGCCTACGGCCATGGTGCGGTGGCCTGCGCGCGAGCGCTTGAGGGCCTCGCCCCGGCCTTCGCGGTGGCCTGCATCGAGGAGGCGGTGACCCTTCGCGAGGCGGGCATCAGTACTCCCATCGTGCTGCTCGAGGGGATCTTCGAGGCCGCTGAGCTCGACCGGGTCGAGGCGCTGGGCCTGTGGATGGCGGTGCACAGCGACTGGCAGGTGGAGGCGCTGCTCGCCCGGCGTCCCGCCAGCCCCATCCCCACCTGGCTCAAGGTGGACTCCGGCATGCATCGCCTGGGCTTTGCCCCCGAGCGGGCAGAGGCCGTCTGGCAGCGCCTGGCGGCGGCACCCGGTCACGCCTGCGACCTGCACCTGATGACCCACTTCGCCACCGCGGACCTTGCCGCCACCGGCTACTTCGCCGGCCAGATGACGCGGCTCGCGGCCCTGGCCGAGCGGCTCGGCGCACCGCTCTGCCTGGCCAACTCGCCGGCCACCCTGGCCCGCCCCGAGGCCCACGGCGCCTGGAACCGCCCCGGGGTGATGCTCTACGGCAGCGACCCGCTGGAGCAGTCCAACGCGGCGAGCCGCCGGCTCGCGCCGGTGATGACCCTGCGCTCGGCGATCATCGCCGTGCGCGAGCTGCCCGCTGGCGAGCCGGTGGGCTATGGCGGGCGCTGGGTCACCCCGCGGCCGTCGCGCATCGGCGTGGTGGCCTGTGGCTACGGCGACGGCTACGACCGCCATGCGGTAGACGGCACCCCGGTGCTGGTGGCGGGCAAGCGTACCGCCGTCGCCGGCAAGGTCTCCATGGACATGATGACCGTGGATATCACCGATATTCCCGAGGCCGACATCGGCAGCGAGGTGGTGCTGTGGGGCCGGGCGGCGGGCGGCGAGGTGCTCGGCGTGGACGAGGTCGCCCGTCACTGCGACACCATCAGCTACACCCTGCTCACCGGGGTGCTGCCCCGGGTGCCGAGGCGGTATCATGGGGAATCGGGGACAGACCCCAATTAATCATGCACAAGGAGAGGGTTCACATGGAGCGGTCCGTTAATTGGGGTCTGTCCCCATGAGCCACCAGAACTTCGCCCACCCCCGCTACTGGCCGGTGTGGTTCGCCATCGGGCTGATGTACCTGGCGGCCTGGCTGCCCTGGCGGCTCAAGCTCTGGGTCGGCAAGGGAATTGGCCTTGCCGCCTGGCGCTTCGCCCGGCGCCGGCGCCATATCACCGAGACCAACCTGCGGCTCTGCTTTCCCGAGCTGGATGACGACCGGCAGGCGCGTCTGGTCAGGGAGACCTTTGTCGCCAACGGCATCGGCATCATGGAGACCGCCACCGGCTGGTGCCGCGACCCCGAGCATCTTCGCCATCGCGTCACCTACAAGGGCGAGCACCATCTGGCCGCCGCCCAGGCGGAAGGGAAAGGCGTGCTGGTGGTGGGGATCCACTTCTCGACCCTGGATCTGGGAGGCGCCCTGCACTCGCTCTTCTTTCCGGCCGACGTGGTCTATCGGCCCCACGACAACCCGCTCTTCGAGCGTTTCATGACCCGGGCGCGCAACCGCATCTTTGGGCGTGCCATCGACCGTCATGACCTGCGCGGCGTGGTGCGTCGCATCAAGGCGGGCCATATCGTCTGGTACTCTCCGGACCAGGATTTCGGCCGCGACGTCAGCGTTTTCGCCCCCTTCTTCGGCGTGGAGGCGGCCAGCATCAAGCTGACTGCCAAGATCGCGCGCATGACCGGGGCGCCTGTGGTGCCGCTGATGTTCCACCGCAACCCCGACAACCGCACCTACACCATCGAGTGCCATCCGCGTCTGGAGCCCTTTCCCACCGGCGACGATGTGGCCGACGCCGCCCGGGTCAACGCCTTTATCGAAACGGCGATCCGCAAGCACCCCGAGCAGTATCTGTGGCTGCACCGCCGCTTCAAGACCCGCCCCGAGGGCGAACCCGGTTTCTACTGAAGCGGAGCTTCAGTAGAAACCGGGAGCTGTAAGCTATAAGCCGTAAGCCATAAGAAAACCCCACAACCGAGAAGGTTAGTGGGGTTTTCTCTTACAGCTTAAAGCTTACGGCTTCCCGCTCCGGCGAAGCCGGTCAGGCGTCGATGCGCTTGTACTTCATGCGGTGCGGGGTATCGTCGCCCACCCGCTTCCTGTGGTCCGCCTCGTACTCGGCGTAGTTGCCCTCGAAGAACTCCACGTGGGAGTCCCCCTCGAAGGCCAGGATGTGAGTCGCGATGCGGTCGAGGAACCAGCGGTCGTGGGAGATCACCATGGCACAGCCGGGGAAGGCCAGCAGGGCTTCTTCCAGGGCGCGCAGGGTCTCGATGTCCAGGTCGTTGGAAGGCTCGTCGAGCAGCAGCACGTTGGCGCCCTGCTTCAGGGTCTGGGCCAGCTGCAGGCGACCACGCTCGCCGCCGGAGAGCTCGTTCAAGCGCTTCTGCTGGTCATTGCCCTTGAAGTTGAAACGCCCCACGTAGGCCCGCGAGGAGACCTCGTAGCCGTTGATGTTGAGCATGTCCTGGCCGTCGGAGACCGCTTCCCACACCGTCTGCTTGTCGTCGAGGCCGTCGCGCAGCTGCTCCACATAGGCGACATCGACGGTATCGCCGATCACCACCTCGCCGGCGTCGGGCTGTTCCTTGCCCGTGATCAGCTTGAACAGGGTCGACTTGCCCGCGCCGTTACCGCCGACGATGCCGACGATGGCGCCCTTGGGCACGGTGAAGGAGAGGTTCTCGTAGAGCAGCTTGTCATCGAAGCCCTTGGCGACGCCGTGGAACTCGATGACCTTGTCGCCCAGGCGCGGGCCGGGCGGAATGTAGATCTCGTTGGTCTCGTTGCGCTTCTGGAAGTCGCCGGACTGCATCTCCTCGAAGCGGTTGAGGCGCGCCTTGCTCTTGGCCTGGCGGCCCTTGGCGTTGGAGCGCACCCACTCCAGCTCCTGCTTGATGGCCTTGTTCTTCGAGGCCTCCTGCTTGGCCTCGCGGGCCAGGCGCTGCTCCTTGGCCTCGAGCCAGCCGGAGTAGTTGCCCTCGAAGGGGATGCCCTGGCCGCGGTCGAGCTCGAGGATCCAGCCCGCCACGTTGTCGAGGAAGTAGCGGTCGTGGGTGATCGCCACCACGGTGCCGTTGTAGTCGTGCAGAAAGCGCTCCAGCCAGGCCACCGACTCGGCGTCCAGGTGGTTGGTGGGCTCGTCGAGCAGCAGCATGTCGGGGCTGGAGAGCAGCAGGCGGCAGAGCGCCACGCGGCGGCGCTCGCCGCCGGAGAGATGGCCGACTCGGGCCTCCCAGGGCGGCAGGCGCAGGGCCTCGGCGGCCACCTCGAGCTTGCGCTCGAGGTTGTGGGCGTCGGCGGCCTCGATGATGTTCTCCAGGCGCGCCTGCTCGGCGGCCAGGGCGTCGAAGTCGGCGTCCGGCTCGGCGTAGGCGGCATAGACGGCGTCGAGCTTCTCCTGGGCTTCCTTGATGGCGCCCAGGGCCTCTTCCACGGTCTCGCGGACGTTCTTGTCGTCGTCGAGTTCAGGCTCCTGGGGCAGGTAGCCGACGTTGATGCCCGGCATCGGGCGCGCCTCGCCCTCGAACTCGGTGTCGACCCCGGCCATGATGCGCAGCAGGGTCGACTTGCCCGAGCCGTTGAGGCCCAGCACGCCGATCTTGGCACCCGGGAAGAAGGAGAGGGAGATGTCCTTGAGGATCTGCTTCTTGGGGGGCACGACCTTGCCCACCCGGTTCATGGTGAAGACGTATTGCGCCATGGGAACCCATCGGTTGGAGGATTTGCAGTGGCCACGATGATAGTGGCCACTGCAGGCAAAGGCCAGCCGCGGCCCTACTCCTCTTCGTCTATGGCCCAGTCGTCCTCGATGGCGCGACGCAGGCGACGCTCCTCGAGCAGCGCCTCCACGCGGCGGCGGGCGCGCAGGGTATCGGCGCGGCTGGTGCGGGGACGAGCATACTCCTCGTCGTTCACCGCTTCGGAAAAATCCACCTCGTCATCGAGGCTCGGTTCGAGAAGGTGTTCACGGCCCATGCGATCTCCTCCCATGGCCAGGGGTCGACGGGCGTCGACCGGTCACATATCGCTTCTCTTCCCCAGTGCGTTGCAGGTCTGTAACGCGGAATCCGAAGCGCCCAGGCAACGTGGTTGCCTGGGCGCTATATATCGCCACTTGGCGCGGGGCACAAGCCCCCGCGCGAATTTATTTGCCGGCGCGGCCGGTCGGGGCAGCCCGGACCGTCTCACTAAAGGCCATGCTCGGCCTTGAGGCGCTCCAGTTCCAGCTGGGCCTCGACCCGCTCGGTGACGTCCTTCTGCACGCCGATGTAGTAGGTCAGGTTGTCATCGTCGTCGTGGACGGGGGTGATGGAGAGCTCGTTCCAGAACAGGGTGCCGTCCTTGCGGTAGTTGCGCAGTACGGTGCGGCAGGGGCGCCCCTCGGCCAGTGCCTTGCGGATGGCCACCAGGCCCTCCTGGTCGCGATCCTCGTTCTGCAGGAAGCGGCAGTCCTGGTAGAGGATCTCGTCGGCACTGTAGCCGGTCAGGCGCTCGAACCCCTTGTTCACGTAGATCAGGATGTTCTCGTCGCCTTCCTGTTCGGCGACCACGATGCCATCTTCTGAGGCATCGACGATGCGCTCGAGCAGTTCCGGGCTGATCAGGGGTGATCGTTTCATTCTGGACGTTCCATTCTGGGCGATCCTGTCGCAAATCCTGTCCTGGCCGCCCGGTAGGGCGACGGCGGCGGGCACTTCACAGCTGGTTACATCATGGCCAGACGGCCGGGGGATTTCAACGCGGCGCGTTCACTCCACCTGTTCACTCCACTTCAGGCAGTCGGCTGGCGCTGGCCGCGGCGGCCAGCGCCATCAGCGCCAGCACCACCATCAGCGCGGCGGTGCCGAGCCACTGGGCCAGCGCGCCGACCAGGCCACCCACCGCCAGCATCAGCACCCCGGTGATGGTATTGGAGAGCGCCACGTAGAGGGCGCGCCTGTCGCTGCCGGCCATGTCGACGATATAGGTCTTGCGGCCCAGGCGCACCCCGGCGTGGATGATCACCAGCAGGGCATAGACCAGCGCATAGGGCCACACGGTCTGGCTCCAGGCGCCCGGCAGCCAGGCGATGGCGGCGGCCAGCAGGCAGCAGAAAGTCGCGCCGAGCCCGGCATCACGCATCACCCGGCGGCTGGAGGCGTCGGCGCGCTTCCCCCATACCGGGCTCGCCACCATGCCGGCGAGCCCCGAGACCACGATCAGCACGCCGAGTCCCCCCAGTGCGGTGCCGCTCTGCTGCTGGCCGAGCAGCGCCACGTAGGGCAGTGCCAGGGCGCTGGCCAGCAGCAGGGCCCGGGAGAGGTTGAAGTGCAGGAAGCCGCGATCCTCGCGCAGCAGGCGCAGGCCCAGCTTGATGCTGTCCCAGGCGTTCTCGCCGCCCTCCACGGCGCCGGGGGTCTCCGCAATGCGCGCCGCGCAGAGGGCGTTGAGGGCCCAGCCCAGGGCGGCGATGCCAAGCAGCACCGCCAGGGCCAGCTCCCCCGGACGGTCGCCGAAGAGCATCAGCACGGCACCGGCGGCCAGGGTCACGGCGCCGGCCACGCTGCCGCTCCAGCCCATCAGGGTGCCGCGGCGCTGCTTGCTGATGGTCTTGCCGAGCACGTCCTTGGTGGCCACCGAGGAGAGGCCCCGGGCGAGCGACAGCGACACCAGCACCAGGAGCACCAGGCCGCCGCCGACGCCGCCCGAGCCGAACAGCGCCAGCAGGGCGAGCAGGGCCGCGGCCGCCGCCTGGAGCAGCCCGCCCGCCACCCAGACCCACTTGCGCTCGGGTCGGAGACGAATGAAGCCCGCCACGAAGAGCTGGGGCAGCAGGGCGCCGGCCTCGCGGATCGGTACCAGTAGGCCCACCATCCAGAGCGGGGCGCCGATCACCCCCATCAGCCAGGGCAGCACCAGCCGAGCGCTTGAGAGCTCGTCGGCCAGCTTGTTACCGAGCGAGGCGACCAGGTGCAGGAAGAAGCTCCGCGGCTGCTCGTCGCAGGCCTCGTCCGGGATGTCCTTGCACATCCGGCTGTCCTCGTCGCCGGTCAGCCACTCGTAGAGGCGGGACTGGCTGATCTCGGGTGCGGCCATGGGAGCTCCTCGCTGGTGACTGCTCCCCGCCCTAACGGGCGAGGCTTCCCATTTCTAAGGCAGCAGCCGGCGACGTGCCGGACTTACGCAAGCCTCCATGGGGAGAGACGGACAGCCCTTCCGCCTTCAATTGGATGATGCCTTGCTGCTTGATGTTCAACGCCGCGTTGATGTCCCGGTCGTGCTGCGTGTGGCATGCCGGGCACTCCCACGACCGGACACTCAACGGCATAATGTCCACCTTGTGATGGCAGACATGGCAGGTCTTGGAGCTGGGAAACCATGGGGCGATCTTGACGAGATGCTTGCCCTGCTCCTCGGTCTTGTAGTGCAGCTTGGTGATCAAGGCATACCAGGACGCATCGCCGATGTGCTTGGCGAGTCTGCGGTTCTTCATCATGTTGCCGACCTTCAGCGTCTCGACGATCACCGCTTGGTTGTCGTCAACAATCTGTCGAGAGAGCTTGTGCTGGAAGTCGTGGCGGGCATTGGCGACCCGCTCGTGCGCCTTGGCGACGAGTAACCGTGCCTTGGCTCGATTCGCGCTGCCCTTCTTTGTGCGGGACAACGCCTGCTGTTTGCGCTTGAGGTTCTTCTGCGCCTGCTTGAGGAAGCGCGGATTGGCGATCTTGCGCCCGGTGGAGTCAATGGCCAGGTGCGACAGCCCCATATCCAGGCCCACGACCTTGGCGGCGTCAATGTCCTTCAGCGGTGCCGGGGCGGCCTGCTCTGTTTCAAACAGCAACGAGGCGTAGTGCTTGCCGGTGACGGTACGGGTCAGAGTGATGCTTTTCAGTCTGCCCTCGACCTTGCGATGCACCCTGGCCTTGATCGGTCCGAGCTTGGGCACCTTGATCCAGTCGTCGCCGGCCTTGACGCCGACGCAGTGATAGCTGGACTGTTTGCCCCGCTTGCTCTTGAAGCGCGGATGGCCGGCCTTCTGCTTGGGGTCGAAGAAGCGTTGGAAGGCATGATCGAGGTGCAGGCACGCCTGCTGGAGGGCGATGGAGTCAGCCTCTTTCAGCCAGCCGTACTTGCGCGATGTCTTGGCGACCGGCAGCAGCTTCTTGATGTCGTGCTTGGCGCTCAACGACTGGCCGTGGCGTTGGTAGCGATGGGACATGATGCGAAGGCCGGTGTTATAGACGAAGCGCACCGCGCCGAACTGGCGGTTCAGGAACGCCGCCTGCTCGGTCGTAGGGTAGAGTCGTACCTTAGTAGCCTTCAGCATGGCGCCCCATTAATGCGTGTATGTATATACAGCTTATGCCGCCGGGCCCCATACCGCAAACCCAGTAGCGCTATCGCGCTGCCCGCTTGTATCCCCGCCCGAGTGGGCGAGGGGTTACGCGGATTTTTGCTAAGATAGAAAGCCCCATTGTCACGATAGCAAGGTTGCCATGTCACTCATTCGGCGGCGGAAGATTCGCCTATGCGCCTGACCCCTGAGCAGGTCGCCATCATCCATGAGACGGTTGCCGAGGTGCTGGGCCAGGAGGCGCGCGTTTACCTGTTCGGCTCTCGGGTCGATGATCGTTGCCGCGGCGGCGATATCGATCTCTACATCGAGCTGCCGGTCCTGGCCGAGCGCCGCTCGCGGCTGCAGGTGCAGCTGCAGCGCCGGCTCTGGGAGCGCCTGGGCCCCAGGCGTATCGATCTGCTGATTCGTGCGCGTGATGAGGCGCTGCGGCCGATACATCGCGATGCCTTGGAGCAGGGAGTGAGACTTTGACCACGACGGCCAATGCCATTCTGGAGGAGCAGCTTCAGGTGGCGGAACGCATGCTGCATCATCTGCACCGCTCCTGGGAGGCGGTTCAGCCAGATCTCCCCATGCAGGCGGATGGGGTGCGCCGGCTGGATGATGACGCCATCGACAGGCTGGACCTCTTCCTGAGCCGCTTCGGCAAGCTGCAGGACTTCATGGCCGGCAAGCTGTTCCGGGCGCTGGCGCGGGCCAGCCTGGAAGATACCGGCGGCGATATCTCTCTGCTGGATACCCTGAACCGCATGGAGAAGTTCGGTGTGCTGCTCGCCGTCGATGACTGGCTTGAAGTGCGCCAGCTGCGCAACGCCTTTGCCCATGAGTATCTGACGGATGGCGCCGCCATCGCCGAGAACATCAATGCGGCGGCGCGCCTCTATCCTCTATTGCCGGACACCCTTGAACGCTGCCGCGACTTCCAGGCGCGGCACATTCTGAGGGTGTCCGGAAACGCTGACCCGTGACCCGGGACGGTCAGGCGATGCTCTACGGCCTCGGCGCCGTGGCGCTGTGGTCCACCGTGGCCACCGCCTTCAAGGTGGCGCTGGGCTACATGTCGCCGCTTGAGTTGATGTGGCTCGCCTCGCTGGTCTCCTGGGCGCTGATCGGCGCCCTGGTGGTGCGCCAGGGGCTCGCCGGCCAGGCGTTCCAGCGCGGCTGGCGCACCGCCGCCTGGGCGGGGCTGATGAACCCGGTGGCCTACTACCTGCTGCTCTTTGGGGCCTATGACCGCCTGCCGGGCCAGGAGGCCATGGCCCTCAACTACACCTGGGCGCTGGCCATGGCGTTTCTCGCCGTGCCGCTGCTCGGCCAGCGGCTGACTCGAATGGATGTGCTGGCCGGCCTGGTCGCCTACGCCGGGGTGTGGGTGATCGCCACCCGCGGGGCGGTGTTCGACGTGGCTTTCGCGGACCCCCTGGGGGTCGCCCTGGCGCTGGCCTCGACCCTGATCTGGGCGCTCTACTGGCTGCTCAATGCACGGGATCATCGCCCGCCGCTGGTGGCCCAGTGGCAGAACTTCAGCGTCGGGCTGCCGGTGCTCACGCTGCTGCTGCTGGCGGGGCCGGGCCTCCAGTGGTACGGCTGGCCGGGGCTCGCCGCCGGGGTCTACGTGGGGCTCTTCGAGATGGGCATCGCCTTCGTGCTGTGGCAGCTCGCCGTGCACCGGGTGTCGCGCACGGCCAAGGTCTCCAACCTGATCTTCCTCTCGCCGCCGGTGTCGCTGCTGCTGCTCTTCCTGGTGGTGGGGGAGCCGATCCTGGCCTCGACCCTGGTCGGCCTCGTGCTGATCCTCGGGGGCCTCGCGCTGCAGCAGTGGCAGAAGGCCCCGGCGCCGCACCCGCAGGCCTGAGCCGGCGTCGGCTCCGGGTCGCTGTCAGGGCAGATCGGCCTTCGCCGCCAGGGCACCATTCGCCTTGAGCAGCGGTGCGAGCTCGGGCCAGACGGTGTCGAGGATGATCGGCTGGGCCTCTGCCGTGGGGTGGATGCCATCGCCCTGCATCAGCGTCTCGTCCAGCGCCACCCCCTCCAGCAGGAAGGGCACCAGCGGCAGGTCGAACGCCTCGGCCAGGCGGTGGAAGACCCCGGTGAAGGCGTCACGGTAGGCCTGGCCGTAGTTGGGCGGGATGTCGATGCCGAGCAGCAGCACCTCGGCCTCGGCCGCCAGGCTCGCCTCGATCATGCGAGTCATGTTGGCCTCGAACTGGCCCGGCGGCAGGCCGCGCAGGCCGTCGTTGCCGCCCAGTTCGAGCAGAACAATGTCGGGGGCATGCTGTCCGAGAAGCTCGGGCAGCCGGCTGGCGCCGCCGGCGCTGGTCTCGCCGCTGATGCTGGCGTTGACCACCCGCGCCTTTCCGTCGAGCCGCGCTTCCAGCAGACTGACCCAGCCCTCGTCGGCCTCGATGCCGTAGGCCGCGCTAAGGCTGTCGCCCATCACCAGCAGGGTGGGGCGTGCCTCGGCCAGGACCGCGCCGGCGGCCAGCGTCAGGCTCAGGGCCAGCAGCCAGGCGGTCACTCGACGATACGCACAACCAGGGAATCCCTTCATCATGAACGATACCTCTCGCATGGACATGGCACCGATTCTACACGCCGAGCACCTGGCCAAGCAGGTCAGGAGCGGCGACCGGCAGCTCACCATTCTGAGTGACCTGGCCCTCTCGGTGTTCCCCGGCGAGACGGTGGCGATCCTCGGCCAGAGCGGCGCGGGCAAGTCGACCCTGCTGGGCCTGCTGGCCGGGCTCGACCTGCCCACCGGCGGCGAGCTCTCGATGTTCGGGCAGTCCCTCGCCGCGCTGGACGAGGATGGCCGCGCCCGGCTGCGCGCCGGCCGGGTCGGCTTCGTGTTCCAGAACTTCCAGCTGCTGCCGACCCTCACCGCGCTTGAGAACGTGATGCTGCCGCTGGAGCTCTCGCCGCGGCCGGGCACCGAGGCCCGCGCCCGGGAGTGGCTCGAGCGGGTGGGCCTGGGCGAGCGTCTCGACCACCTGCCCAAGCAGCTCTCCGGCGGCGAGCAGCAGCGGGTCGCCCTGGCCCGGGCCTTCGTCACC